>JACCTC010000359.1 GCA_013812655.1 Deltaproteobacteria bacterium
CCGCGAGCGGCGCCCATGCGGCCCCGACGCCGCGCAGCTGCGCGATGCCGTCGGCGTTCGTGGTCGCGCGCCACGTCAGCGTCGACCGTAGCTCGACGTCCGCGCCGCGGACAGGCGCCCCGCCCGCCTTCTCGGTGACCACGACCTCGATCGCGCCGCCGCGCCGGAGGCGCAGCGTGACCGGCTCCGGCTTGTCGCCGAGGTGCAGCCGCGCGGGTCCTGCATAGCCGTCCCCTGCCGTGGCCTCGAGGCGGTAGTCGCGCGGGATCAGCCCCTCGAACACGAACGAGCCATCGGCCTCGGTCTCGACGACGACCGGTGGGTTCGCGTCGATCGCGACGTGCGCGCCGCCCACCGGTGCGTCCTGCTCGTCGATCACCTGGCCCTCGAGCCGCAGCGGGCCCTTCGGATCGTCATCGTAGAACAGCGGGAGCTCGCGCGCCGCAGCGGGCGTGGCGGCGACCGGCGTGGCCTGCGTCGCCGAGCCCGATCCGCTGCGCGCGAGCGGCGCGACCGCCGTCGCGTCGTCACCACCGCCCCACCATCCGGCCCACCGCGTGCCGAGCACGACGGCGACGGCGATCACGATCCCGATCAGTAGCTTGAGACTTGTCTTCACGAGGAGTCCTCCTGCAAGCGACGCCGCGGCGCCATGCGGCACCGCAACAGGCATTGGCGCGAGGAGCACCGCCCACCGTCGGCGATCGCCACCATGCTCGACATCGAGCGTGGCACGCACGCGATCGAGCGCGTCCTTGATCCGCGACCGCACCGTCGCTGCCGGGATGCCCTGCGCGCGGGCGATCTCGGCAGCATCGAGGCCTTCGAAGAAGCGAAGCAGGAGCGTCGAGCGCAGCGGCTCGTGCAGCTCGAGGACAATCTGCGCGACCCGCTGTTGCATCTGCACGCGCACGACGAGCTCCTCGGGCGTCGGTACCTCCGCGGCTACGACCGCGGCCACCTCGCGGCGCTCACGCCGTACCCGACCACGGGTCGCCATCCGGGCCACGTTGCGAGCGACGCCACCGAGCCATGGCCGTAACGCCCCGTCGCGCTGCGGCGGCTTCGTCAGCGCGACGACGTAGGTCTCCTGGACGACATCACCGGCCGCGGCCTCGCCGACGAGCGCACGCGCCAGGCCCATCAGCCAGTCGGTGTGCGCAACGAGGTCCTCCGCGGAGGGGGCGTGGTCCGCCATACCCTCATCTTGCCGCCGACCGGCGAAGTGTTGCCGGCCGCGTGCAGATTCTCGTCAGGCCGTTGTGATCAGACTTCCGGCTTCGTCGCAGCCGGTTCGCCCGCCAGGCTGCTCTCATCGAGCACGATGTCCTCGATGTCGGCCTGTGGCCGGACCATCGGGCGCGCGGGCTCCTTCTTCGGGAACAGCGGCGGCGGATACATCGCGCGCCAGGTCGGCGACGCCTGCCCCCAGAACAGGAACATCACGCTCCAGATCGTCGGCATGCCGACGCAGATCTCCGGGTACTTCATCGCGAAGCCGCACACGTAACCGGTGACCACGAGCGACAGCAAGAGGACGCTGACGACCTTGTTCTTCGTCATGCCGACCTTCGGCATCGGTAATCGTGAGGCCATCAGGTAGCCCATCACGACGACGCCGATCGGCATGTACTTCCAGACCCACAGCGGCGTGACGAACGAATCGCCGAGCAACTTGGCGCCGCCGAACGCACCGCCGAACAGCTCGGGTCGCGGATCGTACTTGAGCAGCACGAGGATCCAGATCGCGAGCAGGCCGCCGGACAGCGTGGTGGGGAAACCGAAGAAGATCTTGGTCGGGATCTGGTCGTCGCTCAGCACGTTGTAGCGCGCGAGGCGGAACACCGCGCACAGCATGTAGGCGCCACACGCCGCGAACAGCAGCGTGTGCTCGGTGCCGCCGTCCTTGTACGGAAGATCCGGATGTCCGGAGAGATAGACGAGGACGAGATATGCGGGCGCGACGCCGAAATTCAGAAAATCTGCGAACGAGTCGAGCTGCATGCCGAGCTCGCTCGTGCCCTTGACCGCGCGCGCGACGAGGCCATCGAGGCGGTCGGTGAGGACCGCATAGATGATCATCCACGCCGCGAGGGGCGCGTCTCCGCGATGTGCCGACCACAGCGACACGAGTCCGAAGATCATCGACGAGAGCGTGATGAGGTTCGGGGCGAGATAACGAAAGAACCGGGCGGAAGCCAACTTACCCTCGGCGTTTTTGCGCGTGATCCATGAGCTTGGCGAACAGCCTCGGACCGAGGCTCGAGGTCATCATGCCCTCGACCACCCGTGCGATCTCGACTTGCGGGTCGCCCTCACGGTAGACGAATTTGATCGCCATGCCAGGCTCTTCCCCGGTGGTGGCATCGATGATGCGCTGGACCTCGCCGTGGATCGTGAGAGGTTCGTCCCGGCCGGGAACGAACAGCTTGAACAGGAACTCGGTCCCGATCGGCAGTGGGCGGCTCGTCTTGATGAACGTGCCGCCGCGCGAGATGTTTTTGGTGTAGTCGGCGAAGAACGTGTTGAGCCGCTTGTATTCAACCTTGAGCTCGATCGGCCGCCGCGTATCGGTGCGCCGATCTTCGGGCTCGGGCTGGTCGGAACCATTCACGGCTCCTGACCTTACCAGGATCGACCGATGAGCGTGGGACATGCGCGCATCGCGATCGGCGAGATGCTTCGGCTACCACGCCCGCGCCCGTATCGACCGCTGTGGCTCGGGCTCGTCGCGAGCAGCGCGATGGCCGTCCTCTCGCTCGTCCTGCTGCCCGGCCTGATCGTCACGGTCGGGCTCGCCACCGGCGCGATCGGCGTCGTCGTGTTCGGCGCGCTGCTACTCGGCCGGCTGTGGACCTGGCTCGCCGTCGCGGTCGCGCTCGGCGCCGGGCTCGGCATGGTCCCGCTGCTCGGCGTGCTCGGCTTCGAGCTCGCGGTGATCGCCTCGGCGTTTGCGGCGATCATGGGTGCGGACGTCGGCAGCGCGCTCGCCCGCGAGATGCAGCGAGTCCCGGCGAGGGGGCTCGCACGCGCGGGGTGGCCGGGACGCACGATCGCCCGCAACGTCGCCGTCGCCTCGACGCTGGTCCTCGCGATCACGCTGATCCCCGCGGTGTTCGCGGCGATCCGCGGCCTCTGGATCCCGACGTGCGACTGGTGGTTCGGAATCAAGGCATACGCGCTCATGCCGCTCGCGACCGCGGTGCTCGCCGGTGCGACCGGTTACGCGCTCGGTGCCCTCGTCGGTCCGCGGCGCTTCTTCGGCGCGTTCGTCGCGCAGCTCCCCGCAATCGCGATCGCGTTCGCCGCATTCTGGCGGTTCTACACCGAGCCGCCGGTGTTCACGTACAACGCGATCCTCGGGTACTTCCCGGGGAACCTCTACGACGAGAACGTGACGCTCGGTGCGCCTCTCTTGTGGTCGCGGGCCGAGCAGCTGCTGTGGGTCGTCGCGCTCGTCGCTGTCGTCGCGATCTGGTTTGACGTGCCCGACGTCCGTGTCCGCCGCGCAGCTCGGCCTGCCGGGCGTCGGCTCCACCTCGTCGCGATCGCGCTCGCCTGTACGCTCGGCGGCTCCGCGCTTCACCTCGCGAGCGGCCGGCTCGGCTACGCGATCGACGCCGAGGACATCCAGGATGCGCTCGGCGGCCGTCGCGAGACCGCGCACTTCGTGATCTATCACTCGACGACACCGGAGATCGTCGCCGACATGGACGTGATCGCTGCCGACCACGAGCTGCGCTACGCCCAGGTGGTCGCCCAGATCGGCAAGGCGCCGGCCGGCAAGCTGCGTTCGTATTACTTCGCGAATCGCGATCAGAAGTGGCGGCTGTTCGGCGCCAAGGACGTCGAGATGGCAAAGCCGTGGCTCGGCGACATCTATCTCGATCACCGCAGCTTCCCGCACGGCTCGCTGCGCCACGAGATCGCCCACGCGATCGCTGGTGACTTCGGCGATCCGATCTTCGGCGTGGCGGCGCGCCGCGTGCTCGGGCTACCGGCGCTGATGAGCCCTGCGTTGATCGAGGGGCTCGCCGTCGCGCTCGACTGGCCGATGGGCTACGACCGCCCGAACCCGCACGAGTCGGTGCGCGCGATGCAGGATCTCGGCAAGCTGCCGCGGCTCGACCAGCTGTTCGGGCTCCAGTTCTTCTCGGTCTCGTCGGCGCGTGGCTACACGACGGCCGGCTCGTTCCTGCGGTTTCTCCTCGATCGCCACGGCCCGGCAAAGCTGCGCGCGGTCTACGGCAACGGCGGCGACTTCGAGGCCGCGTACGGCGTCTCGCGATCCCAGCTCGAGCGCGAGTGGCGCGACATGCTCGCGACGATCGTGTTGCCGCAGGCCCAGGTCGACGCATCGGCCGAGCGGTTCCGCGGGACGAGCGTGTTCGCGCGCCCTTGCCCGCACGCGATCGCCGCGCGCCGCGAGCGCGCCTTCCACCTGCACGGCAACGATCGCGGACGTGCCATCGAGCTGATGCGGCAGGTCTGCAAGGACGCGCCCGAGGAGCCGCGGCATCGCCTCGAGCTCGGCGACTTCCTCGCGGGCGGCACCCCGGCAGAGCGCGCCGAGGCCGAAGAGCTGTGGGCCGTCCTCGCGAGTGACGACACCGGTGTGACGTCGTCGTTGCGCGCGCAAGCCTACGAGCGGCTGGCGCGGATCGTCGGCAGCCACGGCGAGCTCGTGCGCGCCGGCGAGCTCGTCGCGCTCGCGCGCAAGCTACCGATCGAGCCCGTGGAGCGACGCACCCTCGACGGCATGGCGATCGCGCTCGCGCACGAGGGTCCGTCCGGCCCGGCGCTGCGCGCGTACTTCTTCCCGGCCGGCATCGGGTTCCCCGCGCAGCAACACGCATTGACGATCGTCGCCGGCGAGCCGGACTTCGGGCTCGGCCACTACCTGCTCGGTCTTCAGCGCGCGAACGCGGGCGACTGGGCCGGGACGGTCACCGCGCTCGATCGCGCGCTCGCCCGAGGGCTCCCTGGCATGGCGTTCACCAAGAACGCGGCGCGCCGGCTCGCAGTCGCGGCCTACCGCCAGGGTGACCACAACGCACTCAGCGTCGCGATCACCGTCCTCTCGGGCTCCGAGATGTCGAGCGGCGATCGGCTGCTCGCACGTGACTGGCTCGATCGCATCGCATTCGACGCCACCGGCACGGTCCATTCCAAGCCAGCAGGGCCGGCTCCGGCAGGGCCGAGCTTGCCGCAGCGCTGACGTTACATGCCGCTGAGGAACAGCCAGCGGCGACCATCCCACTCGAGCACGAGCTGGTTCTGGTCGCGCTTGTCGGGGCGGATCGCCTTCCCCTGCACGTTCGTGATCGTGTAGCTCGCGTCGACGAGGACGTCGACGGCGGCGCGGCAACCGGGCTTGAGGTCGCCCTTGCACTGCTGGGTCACGCCGACGTAGCGCATCGAGTAACGGATATCGCTCGCGCGGAGCAGCCGGGTCAGGAGGACGTTGCGCAGGCCCTCGTACCCATAGTCGTCGCTGCCCGATGGCGAGCCGCTGTCTTCCCAGTACTGGCGATGCGCCATCAACATCAGCGCGTCAGCATCACCACGCTCGACCGCGAGCCGGTACTCCTCGCACGCGTCGAGGACGGCCTTGTTCGGCGCCGAGTACGGAACCTTCGTCCCGGCGACGAAGCTTCCCTTCGCGGCGCAACCCGCGGCGAGGATCGCCGCCATCAAGAACAACCATTTCATTCGCAAGGTCACGCTTTGCACGACGTACGCCAGTCGCCGTGACGCTACAACAGCGAGCTAAGTTGGCCAAGCGCTGGACCTCGCCAAGCTTCACACCGCGCCAGAAAGGCACGGAAGTCCTTGTCCGGGTTGTCGACCCTTGCCAAATAGACATCGGTGATGCGCGTGATCGTGAACCGCGCCGCGGCGGCACGCACTTCTATAGGTAGCGCGTCGCGATCACCGCTCGCGAGCGGCCGCCGGCTCTCGTAGCCTCGCAGCAAGGCCTCGATCAGGTCTGCGTGCGGACGGTTGGTCCAGCACCAGTCGTTGATGCAGACCGCGAGGTCGTACGCGAGGCTTCCACCGGACGCCTGCTCGAAGTCGAGGATCGCGACGAGATGGCCGTCCTGCCACAGCACGTTGTCGCGGAACAGATCCCCGTGGATGATCCCCTGGGTCGCGCGTGCCCGGGTGGCGCGCGCGGCGCTGGCGACTGCCAGCTCTTCGCCGAGGATCTCGATCGCGCGCGCGAGGACCGGATCGACACTGGTCGCGACCCGCGTGTAACGCGCCATCAGGTGATCGTGATCGTAGATGCTGCCGCGTCGCCACGCGGCGGGCAGCGCGAGCCCCACCAGGTGGAGTGACGCGAGCGCGCCCCCGAGCGCGGCCGCAGTGTCTGGCGTGACCGCCGCAGCCGCGAGGTGATGACCGGCACGCCACGGGAACACGCTGACCCACTTGCCACGCGCGTCGCGCAGCGGGGCGTATGGACGGCCATCGCGTGCGGCCACCGGCGGCGGCGTCACCACACCACCGGCCGCGAGCTCGGCGACGAGCCGTGCCTCCCACGCGACGTCGACCTCGGCCTTGCCCTCGTTGACGCGGACGAACCACCGGCCCCGATCGGTGACGAGCCCGTAGTTCGAGTTGATCGTGCCGGCCGCGATCTCCTCGTACGCGCTCACCGTACCGAGCGCGAAGGCCTCGGCGATGTCTCTCAGCTCGACATCGCCTAGCCGGGTGAACACGCCCACGCACCGAACCTACAGCAAGTGCGGTACGTTCGCAGCGTGGATGCGTCCGAGCGTGCGCGGCTGGTGGAGACGCACCTCGACCTCGCGCGGCGCGCCGCGGCGATGATCTATCCCCGCGTTCGCGAGCACGTCGAATTCGACGAGCTCGTCGCGATCGCGAACACCGGGCTCGCCGAGGCGGCGCAGCGCTTCGAGCCCGACCGCGGCGCGGCGTTCTCGACGTTCGCCTGGTACCGAGTTCAGGGCGCGATCATCGACGGCATCCGCAAGAGCTCGAACCTGCCGCGGCGGGTCTGGGCAAAGCTCGTCGCCCTCCGCGCCGCCAGCGAGTACCTCGAGCACCGGGCGGAGCGGGAGGTCGGCGCCGCCAGCCGTGGTGCCCCCCCGCCACGCGGCCCCGAGGCGCTCGATGCCGTCAAGCAGGCAATGGCCGCGATCCGGACGATGTACGTCACGTCGCTCGAGGGCCTGCGCGAGAGCGGCTTCGATCCGGCCGGAGCGCCGTCGTTGGTCACCGAGCAGATCGACACTCAGCGCCTCGGTGCGCGGCTGCGCGAGGCGCTCGAGACGCTGCCAGAGCGCGAACGCGAGCTCGTCAAGAAGCACTACTGGGAGGGCAAGAACCTCCTCGAGGCGGGCGCCGAGCTCGGGATCTCGAAGTCGTGGGCGAGCCGGCTCCACGCGCAGGCCGTCGAGCGGCTGAAGCGCCACGTCGACGACGCCTGACGCGCAGGCGATCGATCAGCCGGCTTGCTCGGCAGCCGCAGGCGTCGCGAGCGTGCCATGCGACTGGTAGTGCTCGAACAGCTGTCCCCAGTGCGTCGAGCCCTTCCACTGCTCGAAGATCCGCCGGTCGCGCAGCGGCCACCGGTAGTAGTCGTGATAGGCCTCCGAGCCCATCACGAACAGGTTCACGAGCGGCGTGTGGAAGAACAGCTTCTGGAACTTCTTGAGCGGCCCGAACCACATCACGTCGCCGATCAGCGAGGCGCCGTTGTCGCCGACGGAGAACCCCCAGCGCTGATCCGCGAGCTCCTGATCGCCGACGATCTCGATGTTCTCGCGACGACCGTTGCCGAGGCCGGCCTCGTCGGCGAGCTTGATGTACGGCAGCGTCATCGGATCGAAGCCCATCATCGACGCCGCGACCGCATCGATCGCGACCTGATCCTCGGAGGCGAGCAGTACGTCCTTGATCACCGGCCGCATCGTCCGCGGCCCCGGTCCATCACCGGCCGTCGTGCCATCCATCACCGCGAACAGCCCGGCGTGGATCTCCTTCTGGATCGCGAGCAGATCGACGAGCGTCTCGTGGATCCAGCTGTGCGTGTAGTGACGCTTCGTGTTGAGCAACCCGCCGAACGCGTTCTTCATCGCGCCGGTGGTCGTCGTGTAGATGTGACAATTGTGCGCGACGATTCCGGAGGCGATGAACGAGCTGGCCTCGGGAACGGTGAGGTCGTAGAGTTCGATGTCCTCGGTGACTTCCTCGATCGCCTCGACGTGATCCCATGCAAGATCGGGATTGACGAGGATCCGAAGCTGACTGCGTTCGGCTGTGAACCGTCCGCTCGTGTCCGCGACGTCGAGCACGTCCAAGAGTTGCTTCGCGATGCGTGGCGTCGGCCGCGTATAGCCGTTCTCGACGTTGTTGACCGAGCCAGGTAGCCCGGTCGACTGCTGCGTGAAGCCGAGCCCCTCACGGACCTTGCGGAAGAGGTCAGGTGGAATCGGGACGGTGTCCCAGTTGCTCGGCTGCTTGCTGCCGGCCAGTCGCTGGACGTGCTCCGCGAGACGCCGGGCCTTCTCGACGTGGCGCAGGCTCAGCACCTCGGCGAGCCTGACAAGCGGCGCGCCGGAGACGATCACGTTGTAGTACGTGCGCGCTTCCGTGTGCCCCGGCGGGACGATCTGTGTGGGCCTGAGGAACGCGGCCACGCCCAGACGCGCAAACAGTACGACCAGATCGCGGGCGAGTGACTTGCTCTTGGTCACGGCGGAGAGCTCCGCCTGCCTCGCAGAGACGGTTCCATCGCCGTCGAGATACGCCGACAAGAACGCCGCGATCTCCGCGTCCGTGCAGCGAAAGAGCAGAGGCGGGACGATCTTGTTGCCCGAATTCAGCGGAACCGTGAGCCCTAACTCGGCCAGGAAACGGACCAAGTCTCGCGAGTAGATGGAGATCTTTGCTTCGTTGCGCTCACGCGCCTCGACGGCGAACAGGTCCCTCGAAAGGCTCACGAAGTCAGACCGGAGCTCGGGATCGGTGTTGGTCCACCAGATCTTGCCAGCGCCCTTCTCGAGGTCCTCCACACATCCCTCCGCCACGAGGTATCCCATCCATCGCCAGAACGCCGGTGATGTCTCCTCGGGGATCGAGACGGGAATCACGTTGCGACGCATCGGGATGCCGTGCCGCTTCAGGATGCTCTGCACGACTTGCCAGCGAACCTGGACGCGCGCCGCGACTGCGGTCGCCGTCCTGCCCTGCTGGTACTCGTTGATCACCTGCTGGTTGAACTCGGCCGTGTACGTCCGACCGGCGCGGGCGACGACCGTTCGAGGCTCTTGCACGGCATGCGTTCGAGGTAGCTGCTGCGCCGCGCTGTCGACTGTCATCCGCCTCGCGATGGCGACGCGGCTTCCCTCCACGAGCTCGCCCGCCTTGCACCAGCCGTCGGCAGCGAACAGCGGATGTTCCGCGGTCGCGACGATCTCGCGCCCCGACTTCATGCGCACCCGGAGCACCTTTCGGCCCCGCCGCGGGCTCCGCGCGAAGTGCGTCGCTCGCATCGGCCCTACGTTCCCGTCACGATCCATCGCGAACACCATCGCCTCGCCCGCAACGTGCACCGTACCCTCCGCATCGACCGCCACCAGGCCAGCCAAACTCAGCTTCTGTTCCACCAGCTCGCGAATCGTGACCACGCTGCCGTCGCCCAGCATCAAGCGCGTGTCACCCGCGACGCACTTCACGGTCGGCAATTGCACGATATTCGTGCCATGGAACGCATCCGGGATCAGGATGCCTTCGGGGAAGATCTTGTCGAGCACGAGCATCTTCGCCTTCGGCCGGTAGACCGACCACGTCATCTGCTCGGGCTTGAAGTTGTAGCGAACCGGGATGTCGTACTTCTTGAAGATCGGGACGTAGCCGTTGAGGTCCTCGCCCTTGAACGCGTCGGTGACGACTGTCTTGTTCTGCACGCAGATCAGATCGGCGTAGCCGCGTGCACGCAGGCTGCGGATCGTGCCCTCGAGCTGCCACGGCGTCGTGTTCGCGCCGGGGAACGGGAAGTGCCACGAGATGTTGTCTTTGAGGATCGTCTGCGCACCGGGCGCGAGTGCCTGCCGGACATCTGCGAGCTCGTGGAGCCGATCGATGTCTTCGAGGATGTGATCCGGACGAGCACGCAGGACCGCGACCTTGGAGCGAGGCATCGGCGCATCCTGCCATGCACGGCCCGACCTCGGTACGTCCGCCCGCTTGTGATGTCCCGCTCGGCGATTCGCTGATCAGATGCTGCTGACGATGCCGATCACGAAGCTCGCCAGGATCACGGCCGCGAGCACGGCGAGGCCGACACGCTCCCAGCGCGCGACGACCGCCTGCTCGAGCTCGATCGCCGCGAATGGTCCGGTCGCCCACGCGCGCAGGGCAGCACGAG
>JACCTC010000372.1 GCA_013812655.1 Deltaproteobacteria bacterium
GTCGACGTCGCCCCAGCGGACCTCGCGATCACGGTACGCGGTGACCGGCTGCCCCTCGCGGCCCTCGCGGCGATCGCTCCACGTGGCTTCGAGCTGTCGAGGACGCGCGCCTCCGGCGTCGTCGTCGTCCGCCGCCGCGGTGCGGGTGCGACGCTCGCGGTCGACGGCAGCATCGAGCAGCTCGCGATCGATCACCCGAACCTGGCCATCAGCACGGTCGTCGTCGACGGCACGCTGCGCGGCGAGCTCGCGATCTCGGCGGATGCGATCGCGGTCCCCCATGCCGAGCTCGGCATCGGCGCGGCGCGGTTCACCGCGAGCGGCTGGGTGCGGCGATCCGCGCCGGTCTCCGGGCAGCTCGATGTCACGCTCGCGTCGGCACCGTGCGCGGATCTCCTGCTGGCGATGCCGCAGGCACTGTGCGGCCCGCTCGACGGCATGACGCTCGGCGGCAACCTCGGCGCCTCGATGCGACTCGCGATCGATCTCGCAGCGCCACCGGGCGACGGTGCGAGCCTTGCGAGCGCGTTCACCGGTGCCTGCACGGTCAGCGCCGAACCGCCCGAGGCCGACGTCACGACCCTGGTGCGGGCCGGCGAGCAGCAGCTCGCGGATGGATCGCGCATGCGGATCGATCCCGACAACGACCAGTACATCTCGTTGCGCCGCCTGCCCTACTACGTGCAGGCGGCGTTCGTATCGGCGGAAGATGGCCGGTTCTGGAACCACCCCGGCTTCGACCTGGTCCAGATCGCGCGCAGCCTCGAGATCGACCTTCGGGAGCGCCGGCTCGCCCGCGGTGGCTCGACGATCAGCCAGCAGCTCGTCAAGAACGCGTTCCTCTCGCAGCGCCGCAGCCTCGACCGCAAGATCCAGGAGGCGATCCTGACCTGGCGGCTCGAGAGCCGGCTCGAGAAGACCGAGATCCTCGAGCGCTACCTGAACATCATCGAGCTCGGCCCGCGCGTGTTCGGACTTCGTGCCGCCGCACGCTATTGGTTTGGCGCCTCGCCACGCGATCTGACGGTCCGTCAGGCCGCCTTCCTCGCAGCGCTGACCTCGCAACCGACGTCGATGAGCCGCCGGGTCCGCAAGGCGCGCGGCCTCGACCCCCAGACCGCCGAGCGTGTCGCGATCGTGCTGGGCGCGATGAAGCGCGACGGCGTCATCACGAGCGAGACCTACGACTATGCACGCCATAGCTCGATGCACTTCGCATCGACCGCGGTCTCGCCCGAGCCCTGAACGCCGCCGCTGGCGAGGTGCCTTAGACGCCGAGGAAGAGTCGGTTGCCGAAGTTCCGCTCGAGCTCGGCCGCGAAGATCTTCTGCGCCGCCGAATCGATGTCGTACGCGACGCGCTTGAACTCGAAGACGTGCTCGTCGGTGTCGTAGATCGTGTAGCTCGCACGATTGTCGTAGTCGCGCGGCTGGCCGACCGAGCCGACCGAGATGATGTAGCGATGCTCGGGGCGGATGACGAACTTCGTCGCCACGACCTCGAAGACCTCTTCGCGGGTGAGCGCGAACGACTTGCAGAGGTGCGAGTGGCCGATGAACGTCACCATGCCGAGCTCGTCCCAGATATCGAGGCAGCGCGTCGCTTGCTCGACCGAGAAGATGTACTCGAACTCTTCGAGGTTGATCGGCGAGCCGTGGCAGAACGTGACGTCGCCCTCGCGGACCTCGTACGGCAGGCTGCGCAGCCACTGCATGTTCTCGGCGCTGAGCTGGCGCGAGTGCAAATCGAGCGCCTGACGAGCGGCGTCGTAGTAGTAGGAGTAGTCCATGCGACCCGCAACGGCGGCGTCGTGGTTGCCGAGGATCGTGTACGAGGCGAGCTTGCGGATGATGTCGCAGCATTCGTTCGGCGAGGCGCCGTAGCCAACGACGTCGCCGATGCAGACGTACTTATCGATGCGTTCCGTCTTGAACGCTTCGACCACCGCGGTCATCGCTTCGATGTTCGCGTGGACGTCCGAAAAAATACCGATCCTCATGAAGACTGCGTGCCGATCATAACCGAAATCACAGGGCGTTTCAGGTCTGGATGAGGTCGGATTCGTCGAGCTCCTCGTCCTCGTCGTCGATGAGGTCCGCCTCGTCGAGGACCTCCATCGGTCCCGAGGCTTCGAGATCGACCAGTCCGGCCTGCCCGGCATCAGGGATCCCTTGCTCCAGGGCCTCGAAGAAGCGCCGCGAGAACGCGCGATTGACCGTGACGTCACGCCCGGCCTGACTCCCGTCGGCGCCGGGACGAACTCGGACCTGGTCGCGGGCTGCCGAAGTGTGCAGCTCGAGCGCATGGCGCGCAACCGGCGCGACGACGCTCTGCCCGCCCGCCATCGCCTCGACGGCAGCCTTGCCGCCGCGCACTGCGACGTGCGCCATCGCCCAGGCGACGCGCTCGGCGGTGACTGGCGTCGCCTTGTCGCCGAGCCGGCCATAGGTGCTGGCGAGCGGCAGCAACGCCGCTGGTCCGACCTGGCCGATCGCCCGAGCGACCTCACGCCAGATCTCGGTCGGCTCGGTCAGCAGCAGATCGATGACGGCCTGGCTGCCGTCGTCGGTGCGCAGCAGCGCCAGGGCGAGCGCGCAACCGTGCCGGAGGAACGCCTTGCTGCTCGCGAGGCCTTCCATGAGGGGCGCCTTCGCCGCATCCCCGAACTTCACGGCCATCCCGAGCACGCGCACGGCCTCGGCGCGGCTCATCTTGTTGACGGCGCGGATCACCGGTCCGGCGGCCCGCGCATCCGCACGGTCGCAGAGCTCGATCGCAGCGGTCATCCGCTGGTGCTTGTCGTCGAGCATCGCGATCAGCTCGTCGACCGACTTTGCGCGTGGCAGGCCCGCCGGCGGGGTGGCGCCGATCGATCCCGATACGACCGAGACCTCCTCGCTCGTCTTGATCGCGCCGCCAGTTGGCGCGCGACCGTTGACCTTGTCATCGAGCTCGACGCCGAGCGCCTTGGCCTCGTCGGCGATTGCCTTGGCGTTGTCCTCGGCGGCACCGGGATCGATGTCGAAGGCCGTCGGGTGCTGCTTCAGGGTCTCGAAGCCGCGATGGAGGCGCACGATCAGGTCGCGGCGTGACCGTGCGAGCCCCTCGCTGACCGCGACCTGCGCGAGCTCGGGACCCATCCACAGGCCCCACGCCACCGCACTGGCGAGCACGTGACGGCGCAGCTCGCGCCACCGTGGCAACGGAAAGCCGCGCGTGCAGACCAGGTAGTCCTCGCGGGACGGCCGCGCGAACCGGCGCGCCATCGCGATCGCTCTCCGCAAGCTCTGCGCGGTCTCGAGCTGCGCGAGCCTGTCGTCGCGGAACTCCGCGGCATCGGGCTGCTCGACCCCGAGCACGTCATAGCCGGCGCCCAGCACGAGCTCGCGCGCACGCGCCAGCGACGGCTCGCCTTCGGCCTCCACGCCGCGTAGGTGGTCCTCGGCCGCGCGCACGATGTAGCCGACATTCTCGTGGAGCGGCGCAGCGAGCTTGAAGCGCCGGATCTGCTTGCCGCGCACGATCAGCTCGACGGTGAGCTCGAAGCGCTTGGCGAGTGCCGCGAGCACCTGGCGATCGCGATCGGCGGTGATGTCGAGTGTCAGCAGCACGAGCTGCGCCGCGCTCGGCACGCGCAGCGCGGCGGGTGGGCCGAGCACGAGGCTGATCACGGGATAGGTGGCGGTGCGATGCAGCAGGAGCCGGACGTCGACCACGCCGCCGAGGCCGCGCGCGACCTGGTCGCCGGTGACGAGCGCGAGCCGGACGTTGCCGCTGTCGACGCTGAACGACGACGTCGCCGACACGACTGCCTCGCCACCGACGTCGAGTGCCAGATTTGTGGTCTCGGTCGTCAGCGGGTCGGAGCCTTGCGGGACCATCGCGGAGCCTGTGGTCTCCTCGTCGAAGTCGGTGCTCCCCCCATGCGCACGCGCGGCGGCCCCGTTCGAGCCCGCGTGATGGCCGTTGGTCGAAGTGCCGGCCGGTTGCGTGCTGTGCGAGCCGGTCAGGATCTCGCTCGAGATCTCGTCGAGGAGCTCGCGCGGCACTGGCATCGTCGCCGCCGACTCGCGCTCGCGTGGCGCCGGTCCGATCGCCGTCGCGTCCGGTTCGGTGCTCGTGGGCGCCGCGGCGGTCGCCCGGTTCGCAGCGTTCGCTACGTTCGCGGCAGCCTCCTCGCGGCTCGACACGTCGCTGCGCAGCCGCGCCAGCTCCATGCGCTCGCGCTGCAGCTCGAGCCGCGCGCGATCGACCTCGGTCATCCGGGTCGCGAGCTCGGCCTTGCCGACGTCGAGCTCGATCGTGCGGCGTTCCATATCACGCGCGCGCTTGTCGTACTCGGCGCGGGCACGCTCGAGGTCGGCCTCGCGCGTCGCGACATCGGTCTTGCGGCGCTCGGCGTCGCGCGTGGTCTCGCGGATGCGTGCCTCCTCGAGCGCCGCCTGTGCACGTTCCTCGAGGTAGTTACGCAGGCCGCTCGCGCCGTAGACGACGCCGAAGTTCTTGACGTACGGCGGCACCGCGGCGTCGTCGGCGCGCAGCCGCTCGTAGATCGCGATGCGTTCGTCGAGCTCGCGGTGACGGTGCGCGTCGCCGAGCACGAGCACGAGCAGCTCGGCTGCGGGGTCGTGATAGATGATCGGCACAGCGACGCGAACCGGCTCGCCGCCGTCGAACCGCACCACGTTCAGCGCGCGGCCGGGTTCGTCGCTGTACAGCCGGTCGACGAGCTCGGGATCCGCTACCGCATCGAGCGTCGTGTAGATCTGCGCCGCGACGAGCTCGCCGCGTGGCCCAGCCACGTGCACCGTCTTCTGCTGCGTCCTGCCGAGCGCGCCTCGGTAGGCGTTCTGCGATGGTGCGCGCGTGGTCCCCCGAGCCATCCGAGAGGCATATCGCGGTCTTGCCGGCGTCTCAAGCTCGAACGCGACGCCAGTCGCCTACCCGACGCTCAGTTGACAGGTCCGCTCGGCTCGTCGCTCGCGAGATCCGGAATCTCGTCATCGACGGCGGCGCCCATCATCTGCGCGGCGACCGCGACGAGGACCTCATGCACGTGCTCGAGCGTGTCGAGCCGACCACACAGCGAGTAGTAGTCCTCGACGGAAACCTCGCCCATCCGTTCGAGCGCCTGCTGGACGTACGGACGCATCCGTGGTGGTGCGTCGAACTCGGAGTCGAGATCGTCGAGATCCGCCTGCGCGATTGCGGCGGCGACGAACCCGGCCGGCGAGAAGTTGAGGCCGGTCGGCAGGACGACGCGCCAGTCCTTGTCCTCGGCGGCCATCTCCCAGCGACCACCGAGCCGGCGCCGCACGACTTCGCCGAAGTACGCACCCGACGTCGTGATCACGAGCTGGATCGTCGCCGGCTGGCCAGCCCCGAGACCAGGATCGATCGTGCGCAGGTAATGGTCGAGCAGCGGCAGCGTGTTGCTGTCGTACTCGAGCGTGAGGCCGAGAGCGCGTCGGACGTACGTCACCGCCTGGTCCGCGTACTCGCGTACGCGCGCCGGAACGGTCTCGTCCATGCGATTCAGCCTACCGCGTCTGGGTCGACGCGGCGAGCGAACAACGGGCCCGCCCGTCCGTGAACCCGAGATCGCGCGATTTCTTACTCGATGATCGCGAACTGCACGTTGCCGTGACGCGAGCGCATCTCGACGAGCGCGGGGGTGACCCCGGCGGCGAGGTGACCGAGCTGGGTCTCGACCCAGCCATCCGAGCGCGACCGCGACGTCGCGCCGAGGTTCACCTTGGTGCCGCGGCCACGCACGACGAGCACGCCGTTGCGGCGCAGCCGGACGTCGATGTCACCGCGCATGCTCGACACGACGAGCTTGCCGCGGATCGAAGCCTCGGCCTCGATCACGATCTTGCCATCCATCGTCGTGAGCTCGATGTCGCGCGAGCGCAGCCGGCGACCTTCGATCTTGCCGTGGTTCGCGGTGGCGACGAGCCGCTGGCCGCCGATCGAGTCGAGATCGAGATCCGACGACAACGTCTGCGCGTCGACCGATCCGAACACCTGGGCGAGCGACGTCGGTCCGCTCACGCTATGGGTCGACAGCTGGCCGGCGACGTTACGCACCGTGATCCGGCCCGAGCCGCTGTCGAGGTCGCCGCCGCCATCCATGTTGATCACCTCGAGCGTGCCGCTGCTCGAGACCGCCTCGATGCGGGCGGCGCGCGGAGCGCGGACGATCAGATCGATGCGTACCGCGCCGCGCGCGAGCGGCCGGAGCTCGCGACCGCCATCCGCGGTGGTCTTGATGCGGACCGTACCGTCGGTGTTCGGCACGAGCGAGACGCGCAATCGATCGAGCGCCTCCTCGTTCGGAGCCTGCTTGCGGGTCTCGATCTGGATCGCGGTGCCGTCATAGCCCTCGACGCGAACGTCGCCGAGTGGGTTCTCGATCGTGATCTGCTTGAACGCGTGCCCGGCAGGCTGGATCTCGAGGCGCGCGCGCTCGACGAGCTTTGCAGGGACCGCGACTGCATCGGCGTCAGCATGCGGCGCCAGCGCGACCAGCAGGCTGCTCGCGACCGTCGCGATGATCAGCGCGCGGCTCGTGCCCCGGCTCAATGCACGCCTCCGCTCGCGAGCGCGACGTCATCGCGAACGATCGCCTGCTGCAGATACCGGATCATCGCGCGCCAGGCACGCTGTCGCGGACGCTCGTCGGTCGCGCGGTCGACGGCGGCGCGCAGCTCGGCGACCCGGGCATCGAACGTCGCGCGCTGCTCGTCGGTCCAGCCGGGGCGGACCTCGGCGGCGAGTGTCACCAGCTCGGTCGCGGTCTCGGCGTAGGTTGCGGTCGTCCGGGCGGGCTCGGCGGCGAGGTCAGCGGTGACGTCGTCGAAAGATGGCGCTCCGAAAGGCGGCGAGCTCGGTGTCGCCGTCGGAATATCGCGCGAGGCCTGGATCTCGGGCGACGGATGATCGACGACCTGGGAGATTTGCACCGGCTCGCGGTGCGAGCGCCACCACAGCACCGTGACAGCCGCGGCCGCTGCGAGACCACCGACGGCGAAGCGCGGCAGCATCGGCGTCCAGCGGGAGAGCGCGCGGCGCCAGCTCGGTCGCTTCGACTCCTCGACCTCGGCGATCGCGAGCTGCGCCTGGATGCTGGCCCACATGGCCGCGGGCGGATCGACGGTCGGCAGCGCACGCATGCCGTCGCGCAGCGTCGCCTCGTCGGTCGCGACCTGGCGGCACGCTGCGCAGGTGCGTAGGTGTCCGCGGACGACGGTCCCGCGATCGCCCTCGAGCTCACCATCGAGGTATGCCGTCAGTCGCGGGCGGACGTCATCACACGTCATCGAGCATCCCCGGGCCCACGCAGGCTATCACCGAGCAGGTCGCGCATGCGCGCGCGCGCCTTGTGGAGCTGTGACTTGCAGGTGCCGACGCGACACTCGAGGATCGCGGCGCACTCCTCGTGCGACAGCCCCTCGACATCGTGCAGCACGAGGATCGCGCGATACCCGGGCGGCAGCACCGCGAGCGCAGCCTCGATCCGCGATGCGAGCGCGGAGTCTCGCTCGGCCGGTGGCGGTGCCGGCAGGTCGGTCAGCCCGTCGTCGCCGACCTCGTGGCGCCGGCCGCGCTTCGCGAGGTGGGAGAGCGACGCGTTGACGGTGAGCCGGTAGATCCAGGTCGAGAGCGCCGAGTCGCCGCGGAAGTTCGCGAGTGCGCGAAAGATTCGTACGAAGACTTCCTGGGCGACCTCTTCGGCATCGGACGCGCCGACGATCCGGTGGGCCATCCCGAACACCCGCCGCTTGTACTGGTGGTAGAGGCGCTCCATCGCGCGCGCCTCGCCGCGGCGGCAGGCCGCGATCAGCTCGTTATCGTCGGTGAGGGCGGCGGCGATCCGCGGGCGCGGCTCGGCAAGCGGCCCTGCGAGGGGGCCAGTCAATGGAGAGCCAATGGGTTCGGCGAGCTCGTTCACGGATTCCCCGGGGCCGGGTTGGAGGGGGCGGGATTCATTCCCGCCCCCGAGATGTGATGCGCTGCGGCGCAGCGTGGACGATGGGCGGTCGGTACTGGGACCTGCCGGCTCGGAAAGCCGTTGCCCGGAGTCTCGACCAGGGTCGCGAGGAGTCACGTCGGGCAGCACCGTAGCACCGTCAACGCACGATCCCTCAACAGCTTTCGCCGTGGCGGCTGGGGTATGCTGGTCTCGTGCACCCGCCCCTGGTGGTAGGCCTCGGCCGGAGCGGCGTGGCGATCTCGGGGCTGGGACCGAACTTGCCAGGCGTCGACGCCGCGCCGGCCGAGCTCGCCGCGCTCGCGACCACCCCCGCTCCAGGGGTGGCTGTGGCACTTCGTGCCGCACTTCGCCTGGGTTGTCGGACGCGCGCCGCCGGCACGCACGGCGCTGATCTGCTCGGGCAGCTCGCCCGCAGTGCGCTGCGCGATGCCGGCATCGATGTCGAGATGCTGCGCGCGGTCGGCACGTCGGCGTGTGACTTCGTGATCGTCGCGGGCGATGGGACGCTGCGCAACCGCTACGACGGCGATCGCGGCGAGGCGGTCAAATGCGACCTCGCCGCCGCGCTCGCCGGCGCCGCCGCGCTCCTGATCGATGGAACCGAGCCGATCGAGCAGCTGCGCGCGGCCCAGCACGCACGTGCGCACAAGCAGCCGGTGATCTTCGACGTCAACGAGATCCACGAGGGCACCGCGGCGCTGATCGCGGCGAGCGACATCCTCATCGCATCGGAGCGTGAAGCCTCCGAGCTCGCACCGCGCGGCGAGCTGACCGACGCGCTCGGCGAGCTGATCGCGATGGGGCCGCGCGCGGTCGTGATCACGCTCGGTCACGATGGCGCGATCGGGCGTCACGGCGATTCACTCGTCAAGTGCGCGCCGTTTCCGAGCGACGTCCTCGACAGCTACGGCGCCGGCTCGGTGTTCCACGGCGCGTTCGCAGCGGCGCTGCTCAGCGAGTTGCCATTCCATCGCTGCATGGAGCTCGCCGCCGCGGCGGCATCGCTGTCGCTGCGCGAGCTCGGGCCGTGGTCCGCGATGCCGAGCCGCGAGGACGTGCTCGCGCTCACCCGCACGCGCCGCGGCTAACGATCGCGCTTCGGACGAACGCCAGCGTCGCTGCCCTCGAGCCGGAAGTGCGCCTCGGCGGCCGCCATCTGCTCGGCTTCCTTCTTCGACTTACCGACGGCGCGCGCCCACTCCTCCGTGCCGATCGTGACCGCGACGACGAATCGCTTGTCGTGATCGGGGCCGAGCTCCTGGACGACGCGATAGGTCGGCGTCGCCTTGAGGCGCGCCTGTGCGGTCTCCTGGAGCCGGGTCTTGAAGTCGTAGAAGTTCTTGATCTCGGCGGCGTTGATGCGATCGGTGAGCAGCCGCTCGACGAGATCGTTGGCCGCCGGAAATCCGCCATCGAGGTAGACCGCCGCGACGATCGCCTCGAACGCGTCGGCGAGAATCTTCGGCTTCGCGCGCCCGCCGGACTTCTCCTCGCCCTTGCCGAGCAAGATCCAGTTGCCGAAGCCAAGCGTGCGCGCGACATCGGACAGCCCTTCCTCGCTGACGACCTGCGCGCGGGTGACGCTGAGATCGCCTTCGTGCGCGTCGGGGAACCGGAACATCAGGCGCTGGCTGACGGTCAGCGAGAGCACGGCGTCGCCGAGGAACTCGAGGCGCTGGTTGTCGCGAAGCTTGGTCGTCGGATCGCGGCTGGCTTCGTTGCAGAAGCTCGCGTGGCGTAGCGCCTGCTCGAGGAGCGTGCGGTCACGGAAGGTGTAGCCGAGGACGACCTCGAGGTCGGCGTAGTCACCCGTCTCGGACACGGGCACATGGTACCTTCGTCGTGGTGGAAGCGCTGCGCGAGCGTTTCGGGAAATACCATGTCCTCGAGAAGATCGCGCAGGGCGGGATGGCCGAGATCTACAAGGTCAAGACCGTCGGGATCGCCGGCTTCGAGAAGGTGCAGGCGCTCAAGCGGATCTTGCCGCACTCCGCGCGCGAGGGTCGGTTCATCCGCAGCTTCATCGACGAGGCGCGGATCGCGGTCGAGCTGACTCACCGCAACATCGTCCAGGTCTTCGACTTCGGGAAGGCGGACGGCGAGCTGTTCCTCGCGATGGAGCTCATCGAGGGCAAGGATCTACGGACCGCGCTCGGTCAGGGCGTGTCGCGCGATCTGCTGCCGCCGATCGGCGTCGGCGCGTACATCATCAGCGAGGTCGCGGCCGGGCTCGACTACGCGCACCGCAAGACCGACGGGTACAGCGTACCGCTCGGCATCGTCCACTGCGACGTCTCGCCGTCGAACGTGATGCTGTCGAGCGACGGCTACGTGAAGATCCTCGACTTCGGGATCGCGCGTGCGTCGTTCTCGACGGCGCTCGAGCGCAGGCGGCTCCGCGGCAAGCCGCGCTACATGGCGCCCGAGCAGACGCTCGGCGAGCCGCCCACCGCCGCGGCCGACGTGTTCGCGCTCGGCATCATCGCGTGGGAGCTGTTCACCGGTCTGCCGCTCTATCGTGGGGCTGATCTCAAGTCGATCCTCGAGGCGGTGCGGCGTACCGATCCGCCGCCGATCGATCGGTTGAACCCGCAAGTCCCACCCGAGATCGTGCAGGCAGTCGCGGCCGCGCTCTCTCGCGAGCCCACGCACCGCAACACCGCGGCCGATCTCGCGACGGCCTGTGCGCGTGCGGCACTCGGCGGCGGCGCCCGCGCTCTCGCGGCGTGGCTCGCCGAGCTCGAGCAGCGGCCGAGCCGGGTCGAGCTGCCGTGGCAACCGGAGATCACGTCGATCAGCGCACCGCAACGCCCGGCGCGCGCGCGGCCGTCGCAGCGCTCGATCACCGCGTCGCTGTCGAGCTCGAACGTGGCAGGTTCGATCACGAATCTCGGCACGAACCTCGGCGCGAACGACTTCGGAGCCGGCACGCCGTTTCCCGATCCGGTCGCGCCCGAGCCGGCATCGACCGAGCCCTACATGCGGCCGTCGTACGCGTCGCTCCAGCTCGGGCCCGCGCTGCGGCCGTCGGCGCTTCGCCTCGAGGAAGCCACGACGCACCACGGCTTCGATCCGCCGGTGCACGTCCCCGACGACACCAGCTACGACGAGCTCGAGGTCGAGCCGTCGCTCGACGAGCCACCCACTGATCAGCCCGCGCTCGTCGGTGACGAGCCGATCGATGACGACCTCGGTGCGCTCGCGGTTGGCGTGCAAGCCGAGCGCCGGCGGATCGTGATCGTCGCCGGCGTGCTCGGCGGCCCGTTAGTTGAGGTGTTGCGCCCGGTCACCCGCAGCCTCGGCGAGCTCGCGTACCAGCGCGGCGGTGTCGTGCTCGCGCTCCACGACGACGCGCTCGTCGTCGCGTTCGGCCTGGAGGTTGCGGGCGAGGATGACGTCGCGATCGCGATGGGCTGGGCGCTCGACGCCGGCGCGATGGCGCGCGACGCGGGTGATCAGGACCACGGCGGCGCGATCGTGCTGCGGATCGGCGCGCGCACCGGGGTCGCGACCACGACGGGCCCCGATGGCGCGGCACGCGTTCCGGTCGATGCGATCGACGAGGCCCGGCTGCTCGCGCGCGAGGCCTCCGCGGAGCGCCCGATGTTCGTCGGTGGTGCAGGTCGGATGACCAGCAACCTCTACGTGTTGCGCGAGGTCGCTGCCCCGCGCCGGGGTGATCTCCGCTCGCCGGCGTTCGCCGACGCGCGTCCATCCGGGCCCCGCGCGCCGGCGTTCGCAGCCTCGCGTCCACTCTGGCGCCGCAGCCGCGTGATCGAGGTCGTCGGCCCGCGCGGCTTCGAGGAACGCGACCAGGCCAGGCTCGAGCGCCGCGGCAAGTTCGTCGGTCGCACGGCACAGCTCGCCGAGCTCGAGCTCTGGTTGCAGCGCGCGATCGCCGCACATCGGCGACTGACCGTGCTGGTCGCCGGAGCTGCCGGCACCGGCAAGAGCCGGCTCGTCGCCGAGATGATCGCGCGGCGGATGGCGGCCGGCACACCGATGCGCCTCGTCACGTCCGCCGCGTCGCTCGCGAACCAGCTCGCGCCGTTCGCGCTCGTGATCGACCTCTATCAGTCGGCCCTCGGGCTCGCGCCCACACGCGGCCGGGCAGCTCGCGCGCAGGTCGTGCAACGGCTGCTTCACCTGATGGGCAATGCTGGTGTCGCTGCCGAGCGCGCACGCGACGTCGCGACCGATCTCGATCGCGCGATGGAGCTCCGCGACGGCGTCGGCATCGGGGCGCCCGAGGTCGCCGATCTGCGCCCGCGGATCTCGGCGGGCCTCGCGACGTTCCGCGCGGTAATGGCGGACGGCAAGCGGCCGCTGGTCACCGTGATCGAGGACCTCCACCAGGCCGACAGCGCGAGCCTCGAGGTCCTGCGCCACGCGCTCGTCGTACCGGCGGTTGGGCCCCGCTCGCCAGCGTTCGCTGGCTCGCTCCATCTCGGGCCCGAGCTGGTCGTCCTGAC
>JACCTC010000375.1 GCA_013812655.1 Deltaproteobacteria bacterium
CGACAAGGCCGCTCGCGAGCGCGCCGCCCGCGTGCACCGAGAACGCGACGAGCGCACCGCACGGCAGCGTGCCGCGGCCGACGAGGCGTTTCGCAGGATGAAGGAGCAGGCCGCGCGGGGTGGACCGTCGAGCTGGGGTGCGTCGTCGTCCTCGGCCGGCGGCTCGTCGTCATCGTCGTCGTCGGGTGGCAGCAGCAGACCGCCGCGCCCGGGCAGCGCCGCCGCCCAGGTCGCGGACTGGTACAAGGTGCTCGATCTCCAGGTCGGCGCCGACATGCCGGCGATCAAGACCGCGTACCGCCAGCTGATGCGCAAGTATCACCCGGACATGCACGCCGGGAACCCACAGAAGCAGAAGGCGGCGACCGAGCTGTCGATGCGCGTGACCACGGCCTACAACGGGCTCGTCGAGCACCTCGAGGCGAAGAAGTAACAACCTCGTCGGTGGTGGCCGGGCCCGGGGCTTGATAAACCGCGGGCGTGGATCTCCATAGCGACGCGTCCAAGACCGCTCTCATGGTGTGCGCCTACCGGGCCCGGGCGACGCGGTGGCCGACGCCGCTGTTCGTCGACCCGTGGGCCGAGGCGCTTGCCGGAACCGACGGGCACGAGATCGCGGAGCGACTCGATCAGCGGTTCCCACCGATGGAGCACTGGCTCGCGCTGCGCGTGGCGTATCTCGACCGGCTGGTCGCGCTCGCGGTCGATCGCCTGTCGATCCGCCAGGTCGTGATCCTCGGCGCCGGTTACGACACGCGCGCGGCGCGAATCCCGCGCGCCGGCGTCCGCTACTTCGAGGTCGATCATCCGGCGACCCAGGCCGCGAAGCGCGAGCGACTCGCAGGACTTGCCGGGTATCCGGTCGATGCGGCGACCTACGTGACCTGCAACTTCGAGCGCGAGGATCCGATCGAGCGGCTCGCCGCGACCGGCTTCGACACCGCCGAGCCCGCGCTCGTGATCTGGGAAGGCGTCGTGCCGTACCTCACCGAAGCAGCGGTCCGCGCGACCGCGACGCGGCTGGCTGCGGGGCTCGATCCACGCTCGCTCGTCGCGTTCGACTTTGTCGGCAAGAAGCTCGCGACCGGCCAGAGCCTGTCGGGGGCCGATCAACAGACGCGCGCGTATGTCGGCGAGCTCGGCGAACCGATCCAGTTCGGCACCGACGACGTGCTGCCGCTGCTCGCGGCGTGCGGCTTTCGCTGGGTCCGCTCGCTCGACTTCAACGAGCTCGCGCTCGAGTTGCTCGGCGATTACCAGCGCGATCGCCAGTTCCGGTTCCAGCACATCGCGCTCGCCGCGGTGAAGCCGCCCGTCGCCGGCTGGCCGTAAGTCACGCGCGCGGCGCCACGTCCTGCACGACGCTGCGCAGCCAGGCGAGTCCCGGATCGCTGGCGAGTCGCGCGTGCCAGCGCAGCGCGATCGTGAAGCCTTCGAGCCGCAGCGGCGGATCGCGGAGCACGAGCGGGAGCTGCTCGGCGAATGCGCGCGCGAGGCTCGCCGGTGCGGTCCACACCAGATCCGTCGTCGCGACCACGTGCGGCGCGACCAGGAAGTGCGGCACGGTCAGCATCACCCGCCGGCGATCGCCGGTGCGTGCGAGCACGTCGTCGAGCGGGCTGCCCGGCATGCCGCGTGGCGCGACCAGCAGGTGGCCGAGCGCGAGGTAGCGCTTGCGATCGAAGGTGCCGCGCGCAGCCGCGCTGCCCTTGCGCAGCACGCAGACGAAGTCCTCGCGCCACAGCGTCAGCTGATGCACGCCCGCCGGGGCGTCACGGAACACGCCGATCGCGAGATCGACATCCTCGGCATCCGGATCCCTGCTCGCGGGGCGCACCTGCACCGCGATGCCCGGGGCCTCGCGCGCGAGCCGCTCGAGCAGCGGGGGCAGGAGCAGAAACGACGCCTGATCGGCCATCACCAGCGAGAACGTGCGCTCGGTCATCGCGGCATCGAATGGCGGCACCGCTCGCAGCACGACCTCGGCCGCCTCGAGCGCTGCCCGTACAGCGGGGCGCAGCGCGACTGCACGCGGCGTGGCCGTCATGCCGTTGCGGGTGCGCACGAGCAGGGGATCGCCGAGCAGGTCGCGCAGCCGGCGCAGCGAGTGGCTGACCGCGGGCTGGGTGACGCCGAGGCGCTTGGCTGCCCGGGTCACGTTGCGCTCGTCGAGCAGAGCGTCGAGCGAGGTCAGTAGATTCAGATCGATCCCGGCGAGCCGCATGACATTAGCATGGAGAATACAGTGTATGAAGACAATCGATTTGGCTTATGTCAGTACGAAACGCATGTTGATGGCGTCCACCAAGGAGCTTGCCCATGTACGTCATCGCTGGAGTCTCTGGAAATACCGGTTCGGTCGTTGCTGACACCCTGCTCGCCGCCAAGCAGCCCGTGCGCGTCATCGTGCGCGACGCCGCCAGGGGTGAGCCGTGGAAGGCCAAGGGGGCCGAGGTCGCGATCGCCTCGCTCGACGACCGCGCTGCACTCGCCCGTGCGCTGACCGGAGCGCAGGGTGCGTATCTGCTGATCCCGCCGAACGGCTGGACCGAGACCTCGATCCCGGCCGGCCGCAAGCGGCTGTCGGACGCGATCGCCGGCGCCGTGCAGGACGCGCGGCCAGGCCACGTCGTGCTGCTGTCCTCGGCGGGTGCCCAGCACGCGAGCGGCACCGGGCCGGTCCAGTACATCCACCCGATCGAGACCGCGCTCCGCGCCTCGGGCGTGCCGTCGACCTTCCTGCGCGCCGGTTTCTTCATGGAGAACTGGGGCGCGACGCTGAAGGGCGCGATCGAGAGCGGCACGCTGTACTACGCACTCGCCACCCGGATCCCGCAGGTCGCGACCGGCGACATCGGCAAGACCGTGGCGCGGCTCCTCGTCGAGGGGCCGCCGGCTGGGGCACGCGTCGTCAACCTCGCCGGGCCTGCCGATCTCACGCTCGAGGACGTCGCGGCCGCGCTCGCCAAGATCACCGGCAAGCCGATCGCGGCGGTCTCGGTGCCCCCCGCGGCGATGGTCGAGTCGCTCGCGGGCATGGGCGCGTCGCGCGAGCTCGCCGAGATGTACGGCGAGATGATCACCGCGATCAACGCCGGCAAGTTCGCCTGGGATGAGGGCGACCTCCTGCGCGGCTCGATCACGCTCGAGCAGCGACTGCGCGAGCTACTCGCGTAGGTGCAGTGGCGTATGCTGCACGGGTGAGGCGCACGGCGATCGCGGTGCTGATGCTGGTCGCCGGGTGTGGCCGGTTCGGCTTCGAGTCTGGCGGCACCGGTGACGCCAGTGACGCTGCACCGGACATCGCGTCCGATACGGCGGTCGACGCCGTCCCGTGTAACCCGGTCGGCCACGACGAGGACGGCGACGGTCTCGACGATGCCTGCGATGGCTGCCCGCACATCGCCGAGACCGTCCAGCTCGATCGCGACAACGATCGCGTCGGCGATGCGTGCGATCCAAACCCCGATGCACCCGGCGATCGCATCACCTTCTTCGACCCGATGGTGAGCGCGCGGCCGGAGTGGAACTACAACGGCGCCGCACCGATCTTCGGTGCCGACTCGATGATCGTCGACGGCCGCGGCAACAGCAAGCTGCTGGTCCTCGCGCGCACGCCCGGCCGAGGCGTCATCGAGTACGGCGGTCGCGTGTTGCGCGCAGTGGCAGGAGACCGCCAGCTCACGATCGTCGCCTATCAGGGCCCGGCCTATTACTACTGCGAGATCACCGACGATCAGGTCGAGGCCAAGTTCGCGGGGACGTACACGTACGACGACGTCGACTACGTGGTCCTCAGCCAGGTGCCCGCGCAGACGCCGCTCGAGAACGGCGATCTCGTGCTGACGATGTATCACCAGCGGCCGCAGCTCGGGTGCGCGACCACGTGGCCGGCGGCGGTGCAGCGGATCGACGCCATGCCGCCCGCCGACATCGTGCCGGTACGGTTCAGCTTCCTCGTGAAGGAGGTCGAGCTGCGGGTCGACTACCTGATCGAGATCCGCAACGATTAGCGAAGCTCGCGGCGGACGATCGCGGCGCCCTCGACGAGCGCACGCAGCTTCTGGATCGCGACGACGCGCGGCAACTGCTTGAGGCCGCAGTCGGTGGTCAGCGTCACCCGGGCAGGCTCGATGTGCTTCAGCACCTTGCGCACGCGATCGGCGACCTGCTCGGGGTGCTCGATCTCGAGCGTGCGAACGTCGATCACGCCGACGTGGGCCGCCTTGTCGTCGGGCAGCTGGCGGAGCAGATCGGCGTCCGCCATCTCGCGGCACGCGAAGTCGAGGACGTACGCGTCGATCTTGACGCCGTGATAGTGCGGCATGATCTCGCGATAGCCGCCGGCGGTCATGCCCTCGAGCTTGTTGCCCCACGCGTTGCCCATGCAGAAGTGCCACGCGCGCTCGACGCCCTGCGGGATCTCCGACATCGTGCGATCGACGACCTCGGTGACCCAGTCGTAGTCCTTCTCGCCGGACAGGTGCGGCATCCACGCGCCGAGATCCTCGAGCTGGACATACTCGCAGCCGGCCGCGACGACCTCGCCGATCTCCGCGCGAAACACGTCGGCGAGCGCGCGCGACAGCTCGTAACGATTCTTGACGGGCCCTGCACGAAAATGCGCGAGCGTCGATAGCTGCACCGGACCGGCGCCGATGCACGCCTTGACGGGACGCGTGGTGTGACGCTGCGCCCAGCCGTGCAGGAGCGCCATCCGCACCGGGCCGCGCTTGATCTCGCCCTCGACCGCGACGCCGCCCGCCTCGTCGAGCGCCCAGATGTCACGGCCCTTCGCCTTGTCGCGTGCCGGATGCGGCAGCTTCTCACTCGAGAATCCGTGCGTGCGCTCGAGCCAGTACCAGAGGAACGAGCCGATGCCCATGTGGTAGTCGTCGAACCACATCTGGCCGTCGCTGAGGATGTCGAGGCCGGCGTCCTCCTGATCCTTGATCACGACGCGCGTTGCATCGTGGAACGCCTCGGCGTGCGCGGCGACCTTGAACGCCTCGAGGACGTCCTTGCCGGCGAGCTGATGCGTGAACCAGGCGGGTCGCGGGTACGAGCCGACCATCGTCGTCGGGAGGAGATGCATGGCTGCGAGATACTACGCCCGGCTCGCCGAGCGCGGATCGAATCGCGCTGTCATCGATGTGTTACCGGGACGGTGTTAGGGGGAATGGCGGGCCGACGAGCCAGGTGTCATCGCGCGTCGTGATCCGTCCACTCGCGCCGCCATCCGCCGCGATCGCGAGCTCGAGCTGGAGGGGGCCACGCTCGCCGGCCGCGAGCTCGAGCTGGCAGGTGCCTGGATCGAACGTGCCCACGACGTCGAACGTCCAGGTCAGCCCGTCGCCGACCATCGCGAGCGTGCCGCGCACCTGGCTGTCTCGCCGGGGCTGCGCGAGCTGCAGCCCGATCCGCCACTCGGACCACGTGTGGAAGCCGGGATCCTCGGGATCGCGGCCCGCGTAGCGCCGGGCATCGCGCTCGATGCGATCCAGCAAGGCGCAGCTCGACCTCGCCGTCCCGCCGCGGTTCTCGACCGCAACCGGTGGGGCACTTCTGCAGCTGCAGAGCGCGAGCACGGCGAGGACGAGCCGCATGCAGCCATGGTGTACCGCGCGGCGTCCCCGGTTACAGCTCACGGCGTGGGATCGTCCTCGACGAGCGCCTTGAGGCGCGCGAGGCGTTCGTCCCAGCGTCGCGAGACCAGGTCGAGGCATATGCGCGCCTCGTCGAGCGGAGCCAGCTCGAGCTCCCAAAGCCGCTCGCGGCCCCGCCAGCTATCGCGCACGAGGCCGGCGTCGGCGAGCACGGCGAGGTGCTTCGTGATCGCCTGCCGGGTGACGTCCTCGCCGTCGGTGAGCTGCGCGATCGAGAGCGGACCGCCACTCGAGAGCTTCGTCAGGAGGCGCAGCCGGGTGACGTCGCCGAGCGCGGCGAACACCGGCGCCCCCTTGCGCATGCTCGCGCTGACGTTACGCGACATCGGCGTGAACGTAGCGCGCGATGTTCTCGAGCTGGGCGGCCCAGCCTCCCGAGTTCATCTCGAACGCTTTCGCGCGGCGCGCCGCGGGCAGCGCGTCGAAGCCGGTCTCGGTGACGACCAGCAGCGTGCCGGTCGGCGAGGGCGTCAGCCGCAGCTCGACGAGCGTGGTCGGCTCTTGCGAGTAATCGACGTCGGGATCGATCGCGAACGGATGCCAGCGAAACGCGAGTAGTGTCTCCTTCTCCATCCGCTCGATCATCAGCTCGATCGTGAGGTGCTCGTAGCCGGGAATCTTCATGTGGCCGCGCGCGGTCACACCCGGCACGAAGTCGTCGCGCAGGTCGGCGCCGAACCACGTGCCGAACTCGCGCGCATTCGACAGCGCCTTCCAGACCCGCGCGACTGGTGCGCGCAGCTCGATCCGCTTCTCGATCCGATCCGTGTCCGTCTTCGTCGCCTGGCTCATACGCAACCTCCTGGTTGCCTATCTAGCGCCGGCTCAGAAGAAAGGCAACCGGTTGGTTGCGGATTCGTATAGCTGCGCGGAATCAGTAGAGACGGTGCAGGTGCGTGCCGCGGTAGTAGTGCCCGAGGATCTGCGTGTACGTCTTGCCGGCGCTCGCCATCCCCATCGCGCCCATCTGGCACATCCCGACGCCGTGACCGAAGCCGGCGCCGCGGAACACCCAGCTCTCACCCTGTCGCTTGACCTCGAACAGCGAGGACTTGAGGCCGCCGAGCAGGCGCCGGATCCGCAGATCGCCGGCGACCTCGATCACGCCCTTGTCGCCCTTGATCGCGAGGACGCCGATCCGTCCCGACACGCCACGCTGCTTCGGGACGAGCGCGGTGACGCGCCCGATCTCGGGGAACTCGGCGGCGATCCGCGCGTCGAGATCCTGCGCGCGCATCGACTCGGTCCACCGGAAGCGGCCCTTGCCGAGCTTGCCAGGCTTCGACTTCTCCTCGCACCACGCGCCGTCATCGGCGTCGAGGAACGCGCCGAGGTTCGCGTCGGTCACGCGCGTCATCCCGCCCTTGCTGTGATCGACGCGGCCGCGCAGCGACGGATCGGGATTGCCGCCCCAGATCGCGTCGTTGTCCTCGCTGTGACCGCCGCACGATGCGCTGTAGCGAATGTCGACCATGCCGCCGCCCTCGCGGAGCAGCACGAGCCCGCGCGTCTTCTCGACGGCACGCGTCGTCCGCGGGTCTTCCTTGCCCGCGCCGGCGTAGACCTGACACTGCTGCGTCGAGCAGAGCAGGAACGGATCGGTGAGGTTTCGCCGGCCGATCTTCTGAAGCAGCTCGGTGCGCGCCGCGATCGCCTGCGCCTCGAGCGCGGACGCCGGGGCATCGGGATACATCTCGGCGGGCACGAGGCCTGCGAGCAGCTTGTCCTCGGGGACCGCGTTCGCGGCGATCAGCGATCCGTCGTGATCGAGGGTGACGTAGACCGCGCCCCAGTAGCGCCGATCCTCCGTGCTCGTCGCGAGCTGCGAGCCGCCAGTCCCGACCGGGACATCGGCGACGGTGATCGTCTCGGTCCCGCGCTTCGGCGTGAACCACAGCACCGACGGATTGCGGATCGTCGTCGCACCGCTCTTCGCCACGATCGTGCCCGCGGGGCGCCGCACCAGCTCCTGGTGCACGCTCGTGCGCACGCCGAACCGCTTCGCGATCTCGGTCGCACGCGCGCTGCCCTTGCCCTTCGCGACCGGATCGATCGCGATCCGGACCTCGCGGGTATCGATCACCGCGCCATTGACGCCGAACATCGTGCCGATCTCGAACGAGCGCGGCTCGTAGCCACGCTCCTTCCAGCGCGTGAGCGCCGCGGCGACACCGGGTGCATCGTCGGGCGTCAGCGTGTCGACGATGGTCCAGTCGTGGATCACCGCGGGCCGCGTGTGCTCGGCGGTGATCGTCCACGCCTCGCCGCCGTCGCTCTCGACCGTCGAGCCGCCCTGACCGTCGGGGCGGACGACGATGCCGCCCTTCGCGCGCATCCGCACGTCCTTGCGGTTGCCCATGATCTCGACGGTCACCAGCGGGAGGCCGTCGTCGGTGAACGTGAACCGGGTCGAGTAGAGGATGCGGAGCTTGTCGGTTGCCGAGGTCTCGTCGGCGGACGCGATGCGCAGGCCGACCACGAAGGGCGCTGCGAACGCGGCGAGGAACAGCACCGCCGCGAGGCAGCCCCAGAGGGCGGTGACGCAGACGTCAAGCACGCCGCGGAAGGGGGAGCGGAACATCCCTGAAACTAGGCAGCGCAGGCCGAACGGAGCAAGTTTACGGCGGGCTCCAGGGCTGGCCGGTCTCGGCGCTGATGTGGGCAAGCTTCACGCCGGTCGCCGCGATGTCGATCTTGCCGAACACGATCGGCAGGCTGAACCGCCGCGGGCCGATCGAGCCCGGGTTGAACACCGTGAGGCCGTGATCACCGCCGATGAACGGTACGTGCGAGTGGCCGCACACGATCAGCGCCGCCTTCGCCGCGCGCGCCCGCTTCGCGACGTCCCCGCGGATCCATGGACCGGCCACCGCGATGTGCGTCAACAAGATACGCAGCAGCGTGCGCTCGCCGCAGGTGATGGCGATCGTCAGGATGTCGGGCAGCTCCGGCGCGCGGGTATCGATGTTGCCGCGCACCGCGAACACCGGCGCGATCTTGCCGAGCGCGGCGAGCACCTCGAGGTCGCCGATGTCGCCGCCGTGGAGGATCGCATCGGGCGCGAGCGCCGCGAGGTAGCGCGCGGAGTCGGGGTGCGGCTGCGAGTGGGTGTCGGCGACGACGGCGAGCCGCAGCGAGCCATCCGCGCGGGCGGCGATCGCGGCGGTCTGTTCGCGGAGCGCGGGCGGCACAGCTGTTCCTACCCCGATTGCCGTCACCTGTCAGGCAGCGGTCCGCCGCTCGTGCCACAACCGGTTCATGGACCCGACGCTGGAGCGCCTCTCCGACGATGTCCTCGCGCGCCGCGAGCAGCTACCACGCAAGCCCGCACCCGTCGTGCTGACCGGCGAGCGCGTCGAGCTACGTCCGCTCGACCTTGCGGGCGACCTCGACAGCCCGATCGCGCAGGGCACCGGCGTCTCGCGCGAGGCCACGCACCTGATGTGCGCGCATGCGTTCGCGCTCGGCTATCGCCGCGTCGAGTGGAAGTGCGACGCGAACAATTTGCGGTCGCGGCGCGCGGCGCTGTCGTACGGCTTCACCTTCGAGGGCATCCAGGAGGCGCACTACATCGTGAAGGGGCGCAACCGCGACACCGCGTGGTTCCGCATCCTCGATCGCGAATGGCCGGCGCTTCAGACGCGTTCGCGGACGATGTAGCGCAGGTTCAGGAAGTTGATCATGAAGTGCGCCGCGATCGGCGCGCCGATGCTGCCGGTCCATACCGCGAGCCAGCCGAACGCTGCGCCGAGCACGAGTGCCGACACCGTCCACGGCAGGAACCGCTTGCCCGGCCCGATGTGGAGCAGCGCGAACACGATCGCCTGCGGCCACACGCCGAGCCACGGCAGCAGCGCCCCACGAAACAGCAGCTCCTCGCCGATCGACGACGCGAGCGCGAGGATCAGGATCTCCTTGCCGGTCAGCGGTCCGAGCAGATCGTGGAAGCTGCCGTGAAGATCGCGCGCCCACTGAAAGTGCTTCGTCGCGAGTCGGGTCAGCCCGACCACGCCAACACCGACCGCGACCCCGATCAGCGGCCCGGCCAGCAGCATCGACCCGCTCGGCGTGCCGATCCGGAACAGATCCGGGTTCCCGCGACCCGCCGCGATCAGCAACCCGACGAGGCCCATCGCGCCGTAGAGGCCGATCACCAGGCTCGCGCGCGACAGTGGGGGCGCGGGGCTCGGCTGGCTCGGCGAGTACATCGGGGCGCTACTATGCGTCGCCGGCCGCCAGACCTTCAACACGGATCGGCTTGACGAACCCTTCGAAACCTCCTAAGAAACCCATCCTGACAATCAGCGCGCGGATGGCGGAATTGGTAGACGCGCTAGCTTGAGGTGCTAGTGGGTAACACCGTGGGGGTTCGAGTCCCCCTTCGCGCACGAGACACACTTCGGGATCCCTCAATCCCGAGCCGATAGATCGCAACGCGTTACCGCGGGTTCGAGTCCCGACTGGCGACGCGCGAGACACTTGCTGACTTCCTCGGTCAGCTCATTTTGCTGCGTTACCTCGGGGTTCGAGTCCCGACCGGCGACGCGCACGAGACACTTGCTGAGCACGAGACACACTTCGGGATCCCTCAATCCCGAGCCGCTTCGTTGACGATGTCGCTCCGCTGCGACTTGGTCACAGCTAGAATCGATCGGCCGGGACTCCCGCGTGGCGGCTACCGACCGCAGACAGCACGCGCTTCATCTCACGGACGATCGCCTCGACTTCTGGATGCACGGGCAGCCGATGCTCCTGGATGAGCTCCATGCGGTGCCGTTTTCCTGCCTTGGTCGTGATCGAGATGCAGATCCCGTAGAAGACGCCCTTGTAGCGTCGGGTGATCGAGTCGGCCACGATCGGCCCCACCTCGTAGGCGGGGATCAGGACGCCGTCGAGCGTGACCCCCTCGGCGGTACACGTCAGCGTACGCGGAGGAAACCACGGCACGCTCATGCCGCTGAGGCCCACGATGAGCAGTGCGACCGCAACGACCACCGCAATGATCGGGACGGTCGCGTCCTGGGATTCCGGCGTCATGCCGGCGATCGTCCACCATACGATCGCTACCGCGAGTGGGATCAGCGGCAGCCGGATCGCCATGCGCCAGCTTCTCCGCACAGTCACCCGATCCGGGGTGACGTCATAGTCTGTCTGGTCGAGCCGACACCACGCCACCGAGCGACGCTATCACGCGGCGGGTCAGCCCCATCTCCGAGCGAAGAATCGCGACAACTCGCGGCTACTGCCCGGACTTCCGTCGGCGCCGCTTGAGGAGAACGCGGTTGGCGCGTTTGCGTTGGCGCTCAAGCGACTTCTGCTGGGCGAGCGCTGCGGGGTCGAGATCAGCCGTGGCGGCCGTGTGCTTGGTGGACTTGCGGCTGCCCGACCAGCGACGCGCAGGGAACTACTTGGCTGACTTCGATGCGTCGGCGAGCCGGAATGCAGGGGCCATCCGATCCTGCTCGGAGCGCGAGAGCTTCGCGCGCTTGGCCTCACCGCGCCACTCGCGCGTGACGTCGAGGATCTGCGTGATGATCTCGTTCGCTCGCTGCGGCTTCACGCGGAAATGCGTCGCGACATCGCGTACGAGCTCGAGGTCCTGCGCGTTGTCGGTCTCGGAGATGTTGAGGAACAGGCCGGCGCCATGCGGCACCGGGTTCATGTCGTAGGCGGGGGCGAGCGTCCAACCATCCGGCTCGAGCAAGAAACCATGATTGCGAAGGTGATCGTCAACGTTAGAGACGCACACGAAAAATGCGATCCGCCGCCACAGCTGCTCCAGATCTCGCGCCGTGTTCGCGCCTTGCTGGTGCAGCACGTTCGCCAGATCGAGGTAACAGGCGCCATCTTCCCCATCTCGTCGGTCGAGCAGCGTCATCGCTGACGCGAAGTGGATGCGCCTCCGCGTCGACGTCCGGTCGAAGCGCCTTGCCAGGAACGTGTGGTGCGGGCTGCCGAACTTCTGCAGCCGCGCATCCGCGGTCGCGATGCCGGCCCGGCGGGCGAGGGCCTGCACGACGCCTTCCCATCCGCCGACATCGTGATCGTCTCCGAGGCTGGGGAACTTCGCGAGCCAGAGGTGCCCCTTCGGATCGAGCACGCTGGCCTTGGGCCGCGCGCCACCCAGCGATCGGCCGGGGGCGATCAACATCCGGAGCCATGCACCATATCGAGCGTCGAGCTCGGCTCCGGTTTGCTCGAGGGCGAGGCTTGCTTGCTCGAGCTCTCGTAGCGATGCCCACGGGGGCGAAGCGAGCTCGGCGTTGTCATCGAGAAACGGGCCATCGCTCAGCCGAAATCGCAGGCCGCCCAGCCGGTGGCCGTCGAACACTCCAAGCATGTAATCCAGCTCCGTGAGCCGGCGTTCCGGTCGCTTCGCCTCGCGCGCGAGCTGGGCCTCGCGGCGTTGCATGAGCACGCGGCCCCAACGATCGGGTGATGAATCGAGAAAGACACCGAAGCTTTCTCGTCGATCCCCGGCGAACTGACGGCCCCGTACGAGCGGGAGGCGCGGGTCGAGTGGGGCCACCGGCGCTGACTGCAACCATTCAGCGTCGTACTCGAAGGACGACACCGCCTTCCCGCGGGTCGCGATGGCTTGCAGCATTCCCACGCGTCGCGGTTCACCGAGCTGGTCCCAGTCGGCCCACACCTCGACGAGGTCGCGTTCGCCCGCCATCGTTAGCTCCGGCCGGGAGCCTTGGTGCCACGGACCCGCTTCGTGCGATCGAGTTGCGCTTCTTCGAGTTGCCGGCCGAGCTCGTCGACACGGCCCACCTGAGCAAGCTCGTCGACCAAGCCGAGGCTGTTCAGGACGTTCGCGACCGCACCCAGCGTGACGGTCGAGTTGCCACGCTCGATGGCGCGCAGCGTCGGGCGCGACATCCCGGCCCGCTCGGCGACGAGCTCGGCCGACAGCTTTCGCCGCGTGCGCGCAAGCCGGATGTTGTGGCCCAGCTCGGTCAACACGCGGCTGACGCGCGGCAAGGGGGTCGAGCTACGTCGCGGCATTGGAAGCTATTAGCACCATTAGAGCGTTTAATGGCAATAATAGTTTCCATTCAGGTGACACAGCTACACGCGGTCTAGGGAGTTTCTGCGGTCCGGGTATCGTCCATCATCTTGCTGAAGGCTGGGTCGCTACTGCACGCCATCATGGTGTCGATCACGGCCTTCTTGTTCGCCTTCATCTGCTCGCCGTACTTCTCCTCGACGTCCTTCGGCGGGCCCTTCGGCCACTCGGCGTTGAGCTTCTTCTGAAGCTCCTTGTACTTCGCCGTGTTCTTGGTGCGCCAATCACCGACGCTCTTCGCCTTCGCGACGCAGTCCGTACCACCCGCGTTGAACGCCGCGGCCTTCTCGGTGTCCAGCTTCATGAACGCGTCGATATTGCCGCCGCCGCCCTTGCTGCATGCGCCGAGCGCTACGCCGAGGGCAACGATCAATGCGACGTCGCCGAGCAGATTCTTGAGCTTCATCATCCGGGAGTTCTCCTGTGGTCGTGCGTGATGCACACCGCCGCGTATCTTGGCATTTGCCGTGTCCGCGTGTCTCGTGGATTGACGACGAGCGTCGAAGGGACATGCTTGCGAGCGCAAGCCGGATGTTGTGGCCCAGCTCGGTCAGCACGCGGCTGACGCGCGCAAGGGGTCGAGCTCCGTCGCGAATTCAGATGTGACGGTCAGGTGGCGAGCGCGCGGAGCTTCTGCTCGCTGTCGGCATCGGCGGGGAAGTAGCTCTCGACCTGCAGCTCGGAGGCGGTGACGTCGAGTGGCGTCCCGATCGAGGACAGCATCGTGAACAGCCGGACCTCGAGCGTCGGGGCGCGCAGGTGAACGGTCACGAACGGCGCGGCCGTCTGGGTCGGCGCCGGGGTTCGCCACGCCGATGGCACGTGCGGCAACACGGCGGCGAGCAGGCGCGTGCGCGACTCGTCGTTCGGGCGCGCGATGGCCTCGCGATGCGCGCGCGCCACGACATGCGACGCGACCTCCTCCCAGTTGACGATGTACGGCCGCAGCGCGTCGGGGTGCACGACGCCGAGCAGGAGGTTGCCAGCCGCCGCGAGGCCGGCCGGGGTCGTCGGGCGAACGTGCGCGAACAGACGCTGCGCGCCGCCGTTCATCCGCACGATGTTGCAGCAGCCGTCGACGACGACCGCCCCGAACGGCTCCTGCTGCGCGAGCACGTGATCGAGCGCGCGGCGCACGAAGGCGAGCTCCTCGTCGTCGAGCCCACTCGCGCGGTACGCGGCCGCAAAGCCGGCGGCGGCAAGCCAGTTGTTGCGCTCGCGAAGCGGCACGTCGAGGGCTTCGGCCAGCGCGATCACGACCTCGCGGCTGGGTCGCGAGCGCCCGTTCTCGACGAACGACAGGTGCCGCGGTGACACGCCGGCCCGCAAGGCGAGCGTCTCCTGGGTGACCCCGCGCGAGTGACGCCAGCGGCGGAGCTGGGGTCCAAACGCGGTGCTGGAGCCGGTGCTGTCCACGCCCGTACCTTAGCCAGCGATCACCTTACCTCCGAGGTAATTGTGGTGCCGCCGCGCCGGGCCTATGCCTGACGCATGTCGACACCGCCGCTCTCCTCACTCTCGGCCATCGCGCTCCAGCCATCCCGGAAGGCCGCACGCCGCGGCGCCGCCCTCGCGATCGCGGTGTTCGTACCGTTTCTCGCGTTCTGGTTCTGGGTCGCGATCGTCGACGGTCCCCTCGGCTTCCTCACCCTCGCGGGGCGGGAACCGTGGGGCATGCAGGTCCTGCTCGATCTGATGATCGCGCTGGTGTTCGGCCTGCAATGGGTCCGCAACGACGCGCGCGTGCGCGGCATCGCGGCCTGGCCGTACGTGCCGCTCACGCTCGTGTGCGGCTCGTTCGGGTTGCTCGCCTACGCCATCCGACGGGCGTGGGCGAAGCCCGCGTTTGTTAGCCCTTGATCTTGATCGACTCGCAGGCCTGGATCACTTCTTCCTTCGTGATGCCGCCGGCCGAGGTCGCGTCGACGCGCTTGGTCAGGTTGCCCGAGCAGACGAGCTGGGCGTCACCCTCGTACTTCTGGATGTAGACCATGTGGGTGCTCTTGCCCTCGTCGGTCTCGACGATCGCCCACCAGCCCTTGGGGGTCTTCTGCTCCTCGACGACCTTCGAGACCGCGGTGCCGAGCTGCATCATCATCGGCGCGGCGCTCTTGAGGTCCTCCATGTTGTCGAGCTTGTCCTTCACGATCCGGATCACGATGCCGGTCATGTAGCCCTCGTTCTCCCACTTCGCGACCTTCGCATCGGGATCCCACACCGGCTTCCAGGCGCCCATCGGCGCGAGGTCGAGACCGAGCATGTCCTTGTCCTTGCTCGGCGTGCCGGGGTTCACGGCAGCGGCAGGCTCGGCTGGCTTCGCGGCGGTGGTGCCAGCGCCGGCGGATCCGGCGGAACCGGTCTCGGTGGTAGCGGGCGTCCCCTTGTCCTCCTTCTTCTTGCAGGCGGTCATCGCGAGGAGGATCGAGGTAACCAATACAGCGTGCTTCAGCATGTCTTTTGCTTTCGTCAGAGGAGTGTGCGGCCCGCGGGATCGCAGACGGCGCGGCGACTCTACGCCAGTTGCGGGCGGCAGGTGGGCGTCCAAGGTGGTGAAATCACGCGCCATCTTTCAGGGCAACCGCGGCGTTGCAACGCCGATAGACGCGCCCATGTTCGAAGCCGCGCGCAAGCTGACCCTCGCCAGCCTCGATGACAGCGCCGTCGAGGTCACTGCCCAGTACAACCCCAAGGAGCTCGAGCTCGCCAAGCAGATCGCGTGGATCGAGCACGACGTGCTCGGTGCGCGTACCGATGCCGGCCGCAAGAAGGCCGCGCTGGCCAATCGCGGTGCGTTGCACCTCGAGTTCAAGGGCCGCCAGGGGCGCACGCTCGGCCTCGAGCTGCTGTTCGATGGCTTCGAGGAGAAGCGGTCGATCGAGCCAGCGGTGCAGATCCTCGAGGAGCTATCGTCACCGCTCGACGCGACCTCGCAAGACGATCAGCTGCGTCGCCCGCACCTCTGCGTGGCGGTGTGGGGAGACCGTGGGATCCGGCCGTTCAAGTGCGTGATCGAGTCGTTGACGGTCAAGTACACGATGTTCAGCCGCGAAGGCATTCCGCTCCGCGCCCTCTGCAACGTGAAGCTCAAGGAGGCGACGAAACTATCGACCTCGGCCGCCGAGCGCGAGCAGTTCACTGGCAAGCGCAAGCCGGCGTAGGTTTTCCCGGCGGTGAGGAACGGTTTGATCTACGCTGCGTCCGCGTGCAGACCGTGACCGTGCTCGTACCGCGTGACCCCGCCACTTGCTGGCGCGTGTTCACGGACGCGTCGAAGTTGACGGAGTGGGTGCCCGGCCTGCGGCGTGCGCAGGTGCTCTCGAAGTCGCGCGGGTTGCCGAGCGAGGTGCACTTCGAATTCGCCGACGCGCTCGCGTACACGCTCGCGTACTCCTACGATCGCGAGAACCTCGAAATGCGCTGGGAGCCGAAGCTCGGCAAGCGTGAAGGCGTCACCGGCTTCGCGCGGCTCGAGGCTGTCGAGGGCGGCACGCAGCTCACGTACGGGCTCGCGCATGGCGATGGTCGGACGCCCGACGAACAGGCGCTGGGCGATCTGCAGCGGCTCGTCGACGCGTTCGTCACGTGGGTCAACGACGGACCCGCATAGACGTCGGCGCGGGCCGCGAATTCACCGCGATCGTCGTCGGGATCGGCGACGGTGAGCCGCGCGACCAAGCCGCCGCGAGTGAAGCCGTGCGGTCACACCCGGGCTGGCAATTCTGTTCACGTGCGGGAAGGTTCTCGCGTCGCCGACGTCTCTGGCACGTCGTGGGAGACGATTGGTGAGGTGGACCACGCGGGTCATGCGGATTGCATGACAGCTCGCTTAGCCATGGAAACATTCGACGCCGGCTTCGTGTTCGCGGATCGCTACGAGATCCTCGCGCCCATCGGCAAGGGCGGAATGGGGACGGTCTACCGCGCGCGTCACCTGCGGCTGAACAAGCTGGTTGCGCTCAAGGTGCTCGCGGCGTCGAACATCGGCGACCAGGAGATGCGGTTCGAGCGCGAGGCGCGGGCGATCGCGCGGCTCGACCATCCGTCATGCGTCCGCATCCTCGATTGCGGCACCGGCGACCAGGGGCAGCCGTACATCGCGATGGACCTGCTCGACGGACCGACGCTCGCGAAGCTGCTGAAGACCGAGGGGCAGCTCTCGGCGGCACGCGCGGTCGGCATCACGCGCAATCTGTTGACCGCGCTCGCGCACGCGCACGCCGAGGGCGTCCTCCATCGCGACCTCAAGCCCGAGAACGTGATCGTCGTGCAGCGCGGCGGCCCGCGCGCTATCGTGATCGACTTCGGGCTCGCACACGTCCTCGACGAGGCGGGCCTGACCGCGCGCGGCATGTGCATCGGGTCGCCGTCGTACCTCGCACCCGAACGGCTCGCCGGTGCACCGCACGACGCACGCGCGGATCTCTACGCTGTCGGCGTGCTGCTCTACGAGATGCTCGCCGGCGAGCGCCCGTTCACCGGCGCGACGACCGAGGAGATCCTCCGCAAGTGCCGCGATCGGCCAGCGCGGCCGATTCGTGCGATCCGCAAGGACGTCTCGCGCGCGCTCGAGCGTGTCGTCGTGCGCGCGATGACCAAGGATCCGGAGCGTCGGTTCGCCGACGCCGAGGAGATGCTCGCCGCGCTCGAGGAGGTGCCGGTCGTCGAGGTGCTCGCGCAGCAGCTCGTCGTGCGCGAGCGCGAGGAGCAGGCGACGACGATGGCGATCGCGGTGCTCGACGTCCAGCGCGAACCACTGCTCGCCCGGATCTGGTCGTGGTTGCGGTTCGGGCGATGGCGGTGGTCGACGTGAGCTTCACGTCGCCGGCATCGTGATCGCCGCGGCGTCGCGGTCCATCCACGTTTTCATCCACGGGGTCGAGCGATAACGATCCCACAGATCCGCGGCGATCGTGACGACGGGTCCGGTGGTCTCGGGGCGCGCGGCAACGCGCAGCGCGGCAACGACGTTGACACCCGTCGAGCCACCCACGGTCAGCCCCTCTTCCTTGACGAGCCGCTCGACCATCGCGAACGCCTCGGCATCGGTCACCTTCTCGCCGCTGTCGATCACGTCGCGGTGCAGGTTGCCCGCAATCGAGCCCGAGCCGATGCCTTCGACCGCGAACGGAGCTTCGGGGCCGAGCGTGCCCGTGTTGATCCAGTCCGCGAGCGACGAGCCGACGGGATCGGCGAGCACGACCTTGATGTTCGCGTCGTGCTCGCGCATCCGGCGGCCGCAGCCGGTGATCGTGCCGCCGGTGCCCGACGACACCACGAGCGCGCCGAGCGTCTGGAAGCCTGCCTCCTGGATCTGCGCGAGGATCTCCTGACCCGTGCCCTCGTGCGTGCGGCTGCCGTAGTGCGCGAGGATGTTCGCCGGGTTGTGGAACTGATTCGTCAGAAACCAGCCGTTCTCCTGCGCGAGGCGCGCCGCGAGCGTGCGGAAGTTATACGGCGCGGTCAGCGGTCCATCCTGCGTGATGATCACCTCGGCGCCGAGCTGGCGCAGCGCGATGCGCTTGTCGACCGCCATCTTCATCGGCAGCACGCAGATGCAGCGATAGCCGCGACGCCCCGCGATCAACGCGAGCCCGACGCCGGTGTTGCCGGCGGTGCCCTCGATGATCGTCGAGCCCGGCTTCACGAGACCGCGCTCCTCGGCGTCGATGAGGATCGCGCGCGCGGTGCGATCCTTGACGCTGCCGCCCGGGTTGAGGTGCTCGCACTTGATGAACACGCGGTTCGGGAGCCCCGCGGCGACCTGCCTGAGCTCGACCAGCGGGGTGTTACCGATCGCGTCGATCAGGTCCATGCCTCGACGATAACACCAGCGTGCACCGGGGCCGGCCGGTCCGGCACCGCCCGGACGCCGTGCTAACGTCGCGCCCGTGATCGGCGAGACCGTCGGTGGATATCGCATCGTGTCGCGACTCGGCGTCGGCAACGCCGGTGACGTGTTCCTCGGCGAGCACGCGAGCGTGGGCAGCAGGGTCGCGATCAAGATCTTGCACCCGGCAGACCCGCAGCTAGTGCACCGTTATCTGCGCGACGTACAGGCAGCCAGCCGCGTTGGCCACGCCGGCACCGTGAAGGTCTCGGATACCGGCGCACCAGCCGGCGGGCGCGCCTTCGTCGTCATGGAGCTCCTGCAGGGCGAGACGCTCGCGGTGCGGATCGCCCGGACCGGCCGGCTCTCGGTGACCCAGATCGCCGAGCTCGGGCGCCAGATCGCCACCGTGCTCGCGGCGATCCACGACGAGAACCTGGTCCATCGCGATCTCCGTCCCGAGAAGATCGTCATCGTCCGCGACTCCGGGCTCGCGACCAGCGAGCGCATCAAGCTCCTGCCCGGCACCAGCGGGCTGCTCGGGCCGACCCATCCGCGCGCGATCGCGTACCTGGCGCCCGAGACCTGGCGCGATCCCGCGACGGCGGACTGGCGCGTCGACATCTATGCGCTCGGCTGCCTGCTGTTCGAGATGGCGTGTGGCCGCCAGGCGTTTACCGGGGCGACGGCTGACGAGGTCCGCGACCGCCACCTCGGGCCGACGATCCCGACGGCGCGCTCGCACATGCCCGACGTGCCGCCCGCGCTCGACGCGTTGATCGCCCGGCTGATCGCGAAGCACGTCGAGCAGCGCCCCAAGTCGATGCGCGAGCTCGCGCGCGAGCTCGATGGCCTCGGCGGATCTGCACGCCCGCTCGCACCAACGTACCAGGACACGCCGGTGCTGGTCGCCGGCGAGCTGCACGCCCCGACGCTGCCGCCAGGTCCGCCGATCGAGACGCGGGGCGAGACGCGGGGCGAGACGCGGGGCAAGGCACGGCGCCAGGTGCGGAAGGACAGCCAGGTCCCCGCACGCTCGCGGCTCTCGTTCGCCGTGCCAGTCGGCGTCGCCCTCGTCGTCGGTGGGGTGCTGGCGATCGTGCTCGCGACCCGCTGACCCGCCGTAGATTCCCGTTAGATCGGCTGACGTGCGCGGGCAGGCGCGGGCAGGCACCACCATGCTTCACCATGCAGCGCATCCTCGCCGCGGTCGCGATCTGCGCCGCATGTGGCTCGCCGAGCGATCCGGGCGACGCGAAGAGCAAGCCCAAGCCACTCGTGTTCGAGCCGTGGTCGCCGCCGCAGCACACGAGCTACGACATCTTCCTCGCATCGCACGGCGGCGTGATCGTGCTCTCGCAGCGGTACTCCACCGATGATGGCGCGACGTGGTCCGCGCTCGATCCACGCCTCGGCCGCCCGAGCCGCGTCGCGCTCACCGCGGGCACGGTCGCGCTGTGGACGCCCGAGCTCGGGCTCGCGCGCTGGGTGCCGGCGACCTCGGCGATCACCGCGGTCGCGGGCGAGCCGAGCTTCGCAGCCGAGCGCACGTGGCGCGTCGATCCGCTGACCGGTCGGTTCATCGCCTTCGACCCGATCGAGAACGCCATCGCGAGCGAGACGCCGAGCGGCTGGACGATGGCCGCGCTGCCGCAACCGTCACCGACCGAGGCCAGGCCGTACGTCAAGGACGTCGAGAGCAACGGCACGACGCTGCTCGCGGTCTCCGCGTGGGGCGTGCACCGCTCGATCGATGCCGGCGTGTCGTGGCAGCTCGCGAGCGCGCCGCTCGCCGACGCGGGACGCGATCTGCTCGTGCTCTCCGACGGTCGCTTCGCGCTGGTCGGTGGCACCGTCGCGTACCTGTTCGATTCGACCGGCGCACCCGCCGGCACCGCGCCCGCCGGCTTGCGCGTCGACAACGACGAGGCGTTCGCGTGCGAGAACAACACGATCATCACGCACGGCAAGCTGACCCGCGATCTCGGCGCGACCTGGCAGCCGCTCGTCGACGCCGGCGAGCTCGCGATCGTCGCGGAGCGCGGCAGCTGCGGCGGCGGTCAGCTCTGGGTCCTCGCGCGCAGCACCGCGTGGGGCTATCGCC
>JACCTC010000145.1 GCA_013812655.1 Deltaproteobacteria bacterium
GCCTCGGCCTGGTCGATGCGGCCCGCGGCCACGTAGAAGTCCGCGAGCCCGTCGCGCATCGCACCGACACGCTCGACACCATGCGGCACGCTCACGAGCTCGCGCGCGTAGGCTGCCGCGAAGTCCTCGTACGTCTCGACGGTGCGGTCGACCTGACCGCGGCCGAGCTCGATCATCAGCTCGAGAAACGGCGCGTAGAACACGTAGGGGTCGATCGCGCAGCGCAGGACATGCATGACCTCGTCGAGGCCGAGCACGTCACCTTCGTGGGCCGCGGCGGCGAGCGTGGCCGCCTCGATCGCGACCTGGCTCGTGGCGAACCGCGCCCGCGCTGCATCGAGCCCGCGCTCGCGCACGACCTCGGACACCCGCTCGGCGCGCGCCACATGCTCGGACATGCGATCCCAGTCGAGGTGCCGCAGGCCGGGCGGCATCGGCGGGCTTGTGTAGCTGGCTTGATCGGTCGAGAAGTGGTCGTCCCAGGTGGCGCCACCCGCGGTCAGCGCCTGGCGGGCGGCGGCGATGTCCTCGGCTGCCAGCCAGCTGATCCGCATTGGGAGATCTAACCTTTCCCCGTCGATAAACGGGTGCCGGTTAGACCCCCTTTCAAACCGTGCATGCGGATTTCCCGCACACGGCTTACGGGCGGTCGTTTGCAGACGTGATGTGGCATTACGCAGCCTCCGGATAAGCGACGGTGCCAAGGAGTCGGTGCAATCCGAGAGCGTAGAAGTAGTCGGGCTTCCATCGACGAGCTTCGCCGGGTCGCAGATGACGACCCTTGCGCTTGATTCGCATGCGCTTGAGTCGCCACGCCACGTAGCCGTCGAGCTCGTTGAATTTGTCCGAGGCATTTCCGGTGCGGAAGTACTGACTCCAGCCTCGAAGCACGGGATTGAGCGCACCGATCACGGTGCGCGGATCGTCGTGACATCGAGCCTTCGGAGTCATCTCCTTCACGCGCTGCCGGATCCGCTTCATGCTCTTCGTCGATGGCCAGCGGTGAAGGAAGTACACGCGCTTGCGTGCCTTCTCCCACACCGGCCCCGAGAATTGCTTCCGCAGGTGGCAGCCGAGAAAGTCGATCCCTTGCTTACCCCAACCAAGGTCGACTCGTCTCGTCTTGTCCGGATGTAGCTCCAGCTTGAGCTCGGCGAGGATCTTCCTCACACGTCGCTCGGCTTCTCGACAATCACCGGCCGTCTTGCACAGCACGACCAGATCATCCGCGTAGCGCACCAGCACGCCAAGTTGCGCGCACCGTTTGCTCCATACGTCGTCGAGAAAGCTCAGGTAGATGTTCGACAGCAGCGGTGAGATGACTCCGCCCTGCGGCGTGCCGCTGAGCATCGTCGTCTCGCGCCCGTGTTCCATCACTCCGGCTTCGAGCCACTGCCTGACCAGCTTGAGCACCCGTCGGTCGGTGATCTTCCGCGCCACCAGCGACATCAGCACACCATGATCGATGGTGCCGAAGAAGTCGCGGATATCCGCGTCGAGCACGTGATTGAGTCCGCGGGACGATTCCACGCGGATCTTCTCCAGTGCTTGAGTCGTCGAGCGGCCGGGTCGAAACCCGTACGAGCAATCCCGGAATCCGACCTCGAAGATCGGCTCCAGGACCAGCTTCGTTGCCGCTTGAACCACACGATCACGCACCGTCGGGATCCCGAGCGGTCGCTGCTTCCCATCTCCCTTCGGAATGTATCGGCGCAGGACCGCCTGCGGCCGGTACCCGTTCTCGCGCAGCTCGGCTTGGACCGCTTCGAGGAAGCGAGCCACACCGTCCTGCTCGATCGCCGCGATCGTCTGGGCATCGACGCCCGCGGCCCCCTTGTTTCGTCGAACCTGGTTCCACGCCAACTCGAGGACGTCACTCCTCCAGATCCGGTCGTACAGTGCGTGAAACTTTCGTCCCGGCTGCTGCTTGGCCACATCCCGCAGCCGACCTTGGAGGCGTCGCACGTTTTCGCCGGGACTACGCCCGTCGGGGAAGTTGGGACGCACCGCGTCCATGCCCTTGCGCGTACCTCGTCGCTCGACTCGACCCGTACCCCAGAGACCCTTCCCTCCGATCGCGTTGTTCGTCGCGATCATCCTCGGTACTACCGTCTCCTCGGACTTCCGCTGCGCAGCACTCGATTTCGCCTTGGGCTTATACGAGCCACCCTGCCGTGACGACGGCAGCGCAGACGGACCTCTCGTGTTCCGTGCGGATCCTTGTACGCGTGCTGCGTCCTCTACCCCGCCGAGGTCGTCGTCGAGATGGCAGTCTCTCGTCGTCGATGTTGCCTTCGCCGTGAAATGAGCGGCTCGGCCCTCGGATTGTAAATGTGACGAGGCTGCAGACTTCACTTGATGTTGCGGCCCGCGTACTCGCTCCCCGCTGTACAGCTCTCGCTGCTTCACGGGCTTTCGTCGCCCAGCTTGGCCCACGTCCCTCTCGGTCCGTGTCCTGGGTCTGCTACTCGGCGTGTCTCCACTTACCGAGACGGGACTCTCACCCGCTGGATCCTCACAGCCTGACGCCGGGTTCGTTTCCCCTTCGGGGAAACGGCTTCCGTCGTCGTCACGACGCACCACCGGGGCATCGTACACGGCGGCCACCGGTCAGGGTGCGATGCCGCGGGTCACCCGCGGGTTCTTGCCGAGATCGTGCACGAGCACGATGTCGGTGAAGCCGGCGCGCGCGAAGCGCTCGCGCACGGGATCCGCCTGATCGAAGCCATGCTCGACGACGAGCGCGCCGCCGGGCACCAGATAGCCGCGCGCGTCCGCGCAGATCCGGTCGTAGAACACGAGGCCGTTGGCGCCTCCGTCGAGGGCGATCCGGGGCTCGCCGCGGACCTCGGCCGACAGCGTCGCGATCACCGCGCTCGCGATGTACGGCGGGTTCGCGACGATCAGATCGAAGCGACCGTCGTTCCCGGCGACGCCATGCCCGGGCCGGTCAACCGGCGCGAACAGATCGCCGATCCGGACGGCGATGCGATCGGAAAACCCGTTGCGCTCGACGTTACGCCTCGCGATCGCGGCGGCCTCCGGCGAGACCTCTGTCGCGACGACGTGCGCCCCCGGCAACTCCTTCGCGAGCGCCACGGCGATCGCACCGGAGCCGGTGCAGAGATCGAGCACGCGACAGGGCGCGGCACGATCGGGGCGCAGCGCGCGCGCGACCTCGATCACGGTCTCGGTATCGGGACGCGGCACGAGCACCGAGCCATCGACGTGAAACGGCAGCCCCCAGAACTCCTGCTCGCCGAGCAGGTACGACACCGACTCGCCGGCGAGCCGCCGCTTGATCAGGCCGCGATAGGCCGCGAGCTCGTCCTCGCCGAGCGGCTTATCGAAGCCGGTATAGAGCTGCATCCGCGAGCACCGGAGGACGTGCGCGAGCAACAGCTGCGCCTCGAGGCGCGCCGCTCCGATCCCGGCCTCGGTGAAGCGCTGGGTCGTCCAGTCGAGCACGGCGAGCGTCGTCCACGCCACGCCCCCGTATAGCACCCGCGCCGGCCATGCCTCGACGGTGCGCCGGCGCGATCCCTATCCAACGATCGCGATGTCCGCGTGGTTGACGCCGGTCGGCCCGGTGACGACGAGCGCGCCGATCAGCGCGAGCGCGGTGCCGGCATCGCAGCGCGCGAGTGCCT
>JACCTC010000146.1 GCA_013812655.1 Deltaproteobacteria bacterium
GAGGCTGCGTAATGCCACATCACGTCTGCAAACGACCGCCCGTAAGCCGTGTGCGGGAAATCCGCATGCACGGTTTGAAAGGGGGTCTAACCGGCACCCGTTTATCGACGGGGAAAGGTTAGATCTACCAATGCGACCGACCCGGATGGCCTGCGTGAGGCTCGTGGGTCGCGCCGTGCTCGCGGCGAGCGTGATCGGCGTTGCGGCCCCGCAGCCCGCGCACGCAGATGACCGGCTCGAGCGCGCGCTCGCCGAGCAGCTCTGCAATGCCCAGGACCCGCGCTGCGACTGGTTGAAGACGCTGTCGTCACTCGAGCGCGCGACCGTGCTGCGTGCGATCGCGAAGCGCGGCTACGAGATCGAGCCGGCGCCGTGGGGCAAGGTGATCGGCAAGGTCCACGTCTACAACGAGGACGTGTTCGCCGAGAAATCGCGGCTCCTGCGATTCTTTAACCGGTTTCACGTCACGACGAAGGAGTACGCGATCCTCGACGAGATCGTGATCGGCGCGGGCGAGGTGTGGGATCAGGAGCGCGTCGACGAGACCGCGCGCAGGCTGCGTGATCCGCTGTGGACCTCGGTGATCACGGTGTTGCCGGTGAAGTCCGCGGATCCCGCGAAGGTCGACATGTTCGTGGTCACCCGCGACGTCTGGAGCCTGCGGCTCAACACGAAGTACACGTTCCAGGAATCCAAGCTGACCGACCTGCAGCTCGCGCTCTCGGAGAATAACTTCCTCGGCACTCGCACCGTGCTCGCGCTCGGCGTCGACATGGATCAGGGCGCGATCGCCGTCGGCCCGCTGTTCATCGACAAGAACCTGTTCGGCGAGCACGTCGAGCTGCGCGCGCGGCTCGACACGATCATCAACCGCGAGGCTCTGTTCCCGAAGCGGTTCGGCAGCTTCTCGGGCGGCGAGGTGAACGCCGAGGGCTCGCAGAGTGCGGTCGCGGTCTCGAAGCCGCTGTGGTCGCTGGCGTCGCAGTGGGGCGCCGGCCTCGCGTTCAGCCATCGCTACGCGATCGATCGCCAGTTCTTCAGCACCGACCTGCGGCCGATCCGCTGCCCCGAGGGCGGGCCGTGCGAGTACCGCTTCGATCCCGCGACGACACCGCCCGACGAGCTCTTGCCGTGGGTCTACGGCATGCGGCGGTGGAGCCTCGGCGCGAACGCGGTGCGCCGGCTCGGCGGCACGCGCCTCAAGCACCAGGTCGCGATCGGCCACAGCCTCAACAGCGTGCGGCCATACGTGCTCGACGACTTCCCGGGCACCGTCGCGCAGCGCGAGCCGTTCATCGACGCGGTGCTGCCCCGCTCGGAGTTCTCGTCGGTGCTGACCCTGTCGTACGGGTTCTTCACGCCGCGGTTCCGCACGTTCCGCAACGTCGTCAGCTACGAGCTCGCCGAGGACGTGCGGTTCGGCCCGGACTTCGACGTGTCGTACGGGCTCGCGCTCGAGGCGCTCGGCTCGGACGCGAACTTCCAGCGCGGCGGCGCGTCGCTCGGCTGGACGTTTCCGTGGTGCCGCGATGGCTTCGTGCGGCCGTCGATCGCCGCGAACACGCGGTACCAGCGGAACGTCAGCGACACCTCGAATTTCATCGATAACACCGCCTCGCTGGGCGTCCGCGTCGTGACCCCGACGTACTGGATCGCGCGCATCGTCGCGCAGGCCTCCGCCGCGACCCGCTGGAACGACACCCAGAACGCGTCGTTCGCGGTCGGCTCCGACGACGGCCTGCGCGGTTACTCGATCAACGAGTTCCGCGGCCAGCGCCTGCTGCGCGCGAACCTCGAGGTCCGCTCGATCCCGACCCCGTTCTGGGTCCTCCGCGTCGGTGGCGTGCTGTTCTACGACGTCGCCGGTGCGGGCGACACGTTCACCCGGCGCTGCGACATCGCCGGCGACCCGACGACGTGCTCGTCGGTGCCGCTGCACCACGACATCGGGTTCGGGCTGCGCGCGCTGATCCCGCAGAGCAACCGCGAGCTCTTCCGGTTCGATCTCGCCTTCCCGCTCAGCGACGGCGTGCGCACGCAGGCTGGCTCGCCGAAGTTCATCGCGAGCTTCGAGCAAGCGTTCTGATCACCGCGTCGCGCGGAGGAAGCGGGCACTCAGGTACAGCGCGGTGACCGTCAGGCCCGCGGACAGACCCCACCACAGGCCGGGCGCGCCCATGCCGGCACCGAACGCGAGCCCGAGCGCGATCGGCAGCCCGATCGCATAGTGACCGATCAGGTTGCCGACGAAGGTCGCGCGGGTGTCGCCGAGGCCGCGCAGCGCACCGGCTGCGATCGCCTGCGCACCGTCGGAGAGCTGGAACAGCGCGGCGATCTGGAGCAGCGGCACGGTCGCGATGACGATGGCGTCGTCGTCGGTGAAGATGCTCGCGAGCATCGCGGGCGCGATCACGAAGGAGGCGGCGAACCCGGCCATCCCGGCAAGCCCGAGCGTCAGCCCGATCACCCCACGCCGGCGGGCGAGCGCGACATCACCCGCACCGATCGCGTGACCGACGCGGACGCTGGTGGCCGCACCGATGCCGAGCGCGAGCGAGAACGTGAAGCTCGACAGGTTGAGCGCGATGCTGTGCGCGCCCGCCGACCGCGTCCCGAGGTGCGCGGCGAGCACGGTCGCGACGCCGAAGATACCGATCTCGAGGAACAGCTGACCGCCGACCGGCCCGCCATAGCGCACGATCTCGCGGAGGTCGGCGCGCGTCGACGGTGGCCGCGGCGCACCGCCATCGAGCGAGCGCACCGCCGCGAAGTAGACGGCGAGCACGACGAGCTGCACCAGCACCGTCGCGATCGCCGCACCGACGACGCCGAGCGGGGGCAGCCCGATCGACGAGACGCCGAAGATCAGCACGACGTCGAGCAGCGCGTTCACGATGTTCGCGCCGATCACCGCGATGACCAGCGGGCGTGTGGTGCTGCGCGCAGCGAGGTAGCTGCGCAGCGCGATCGACATCAGGAACGGCACGACGCCGACCGCGCGGAGGTGAACGTAGATCCGTGCCTCGCGCGCGACCTCCGGTTCGACGTCGGTCGCGAGCAGGACCAGCGGCGACAGCATGACGGCCGCCATCGCCGCGAGCCCGACGAGGATCGCGAGCCGCAGCCCGGCGCCCATCGCGCGGCGCGCGTCGTCGATGCGGCCCGCGCCGATCGCCTGCGGGATCACGGTGTCGAGGCCCATCACGATGCCGAGGCCCACCGCGATGACCGCGAACAATAAATTATTTCCGACGCCCGCCGCGGCGAGCGCGGTGTCGCTGTAGTGGCCGAGCAACGCCGCATCGACGGTGCCCATCAGCTGGAACCCCAGCTGCTGCGCGGCGAGCGGGATCGCGAGCGCGATCTGCGCCCGTACTTCCGAGGGGCCAGCGCCCGCGGTCGCCGCGTTCACTTGTGACCTTCGCGGTCGCTCGGCCGGACGGCCGCTCTCGACTGGCGACCGGTCAATTGAGACCTGCGCGGTCGCTCGGCCAGACGGCCTCGCTCCCCTACGGTCAATTGAGCGCGCGAGGGGACATCGGCGCGTTCTTGATCGTCAGGTTCTTTGCGATCAACTTCGCGAGCTCGAGCCGGCGTGCGTTGTCGGGGCCGACCACGCGCACGTAGCACGGCGCATCGTCATCGATGAACAGGAGCCCCTGACCGTGGTGATCGAGCGCCTTCGCGCCGACCTGGACATCGCTCGACTCGCCGGGCCGATGCATCTCGATGCCCGCATCGGTCGGCTTGATCGCGCCGGCGTCCGACATCTCGTCGTACTTCGCGACGAGATCGGCGTTCTGCCGCCGGTACTGATCGAACAGCGCGTCCGCCGTCTTCTTGTAGTTGTCGCGACAGTCGAAGTCGAACGTCCAGTACGCGAACACCGGCACGCCGGCGTCGGTGAGCTGACCGCCGTTGACCTCGTAGACGCACGGGTGCGCGAGGCCCTTCTGGATCGGCGCCGGGTTGTCGACCTGGCGGGCGCTCCCACCGAGCACCGGCCCGAGCACGTCAGGCGCCGCGATGCTGTCGCACTTGAACTGCTCGGGCCACACGCCCGCGAGCTCGCGCGTGGCTTCGACCGGCTTGTCCTTGGTCTCGGCCGTCCCGGGTTCGGACTTGCAGGCTCCGACGACGCCGAAGAGGACAACGAAGACAGCGAGCGATGTACGGCGCGACATCATGCTGTGGCGACGGTATCGGACTACGGCCGGTCAATCCAGTGCAGCGACCCGCGGGGTGGCGTCGTAGACGAGTCTCAGCTCCGCGACCTCGGCGATCGCCTCCGCGAGCGCGAGCAGCGGGGCAGGGCGGCGGGCCTCGTCGAGGTGGATCGTGCCGCCGACGCGACGCTCGACGTAGGCGACATACATCCCGCCGCGCCGGGCCGAGACCACGACGGCGCGCAGATGAAATAACGGGATCGCGGCGCGGCGGCGGACGCCGAGCACGCGCTGCTCGCTCCGGAGGAGACCATCCTCGCGATCGAACACCAGCTTGCGGCGGAGCGTGCCGAGCAGGACGCCCATCCCGAACGAGATTGCGCCGAGCAGCGTCGCCCACAACAGATCGAGCGTGACGAGGTATGCGCCGGCCGCGGTCATGCCCCAGCCGGTCCAGTTGGTCGCGCGGGTCAGCGCGAGCTCGACGCGGGTGCTCGTCCGCGTACGGATCTGCACCGAGCCGAGCCAGTCGAGCATGATCCAGCGTACGGCCTCGCGAGGTGCGTGGCCAACGCGGAGACCGAGACATCGTATCGACGCGCTGCGGCTCAGGCGCCGTCGCCGCCGTCGCCGCCGCCATCGCCACCACCGTCGCCGGCGTGGGATGACGCCGGAGCGCCGCCCTCGGGCCCGCCCGGTCCGCGCCACTCACGCTGCTTGCCACCGCGACCACGCCGCCGCCGGCGTCGCCGCTTGCGGATCGGCTGACCGTCGGGACCGAGCGTCACGGGTTGCGAGCCCGCACCGGTGGGTGCAAAGAACTCGACCGGCGCACCCGGCTCGCCACCGCCGCTATTGCCGGCACCACCGCCGCTGGTGATCGACGCACCGGTTGCGCCCGGCGCCGGAGCGCCGTTCTGCCGCATCTCGGGATCGCGCCTCCGCCGGCGCCGACGTCGACGCTTGCGGTCGCCGGGCGCACCGGCCTCGCCGCCGGGAACCGGCTGCGCGAGCTGACCTTGGCCAGGCCGCGGACCGTTCGGAGCCGCGCCGCCGAACCGCGGACGATCCTCGCGGCGGTTGAAACCACCACCGGCGCCACCGCCACCGCCGCCGCCACGACCTCCGCGCTCCCAGCGCGTGCCCTTCTTGCCGCCACCGTTGCCGCCGCGCCTCCGGCCGACCCCGGCATCGTTCGGGTTCGCCGACGCGACGGGCGCCGCCGCGATCCGCATCGGGCCGCGCACGTACTCGATCACCGGGCCGCCTGCGCCACCACCATTGCCACGTCGCGGCTGGGCATCGGCTCCCGGCGCGCTCGACAGCACCGGCGTCGTGAACGCGCTCTTCGGTGGCATCATCGCGCGCCGCTTGCGACGACGTCGTCGACGTCGCCGACGAGCCTCGGCCGCGCTCGCGGAGCCCGATGCGTCGTCGAGTAGGACCGCGCGCTGCTTCGGGACCTTCGGGACCTTCTTGCGCGCGAGGACGGTGATCTCGCCAGGGCCCTCGACGCCTTCCTCGGCCAGCTCGGCCGCGGTCTTGTCGATCACCTCGTAGTCGTCATCGTCGTCGTCGTCGTCGTCATCGTCATCGTCATCGTCGAGGTCATCGTCGTCATCATCGTCATCGTCATCACCGACGAGCTCGCCCTCGAGATCATCATCATCGTCGTCGAGGTCGTCATCGTCCTCGTCCTCGTCGCCCTCGCCACCATTCGGCTTCTTCGGGATCGCAGGCGGCGCCTTCGGGTCGGTACCGCGGCGGGCCTCGTCGGCGAGCACGGCGGCGATGCTGGGCCCGTTCGTCGCGGGCTGGCCGTTCGCAGCCTTGCCGTTTGGCGATCGCTTGAGCACCGTCGGTCCCGGGGCAGGCGCGGGCGGCGGTGCGGCCGCGGCTCCACCGGCACTGCGGCGCAACACGGTCGGCGCGGGGGCCGGAGGTGCGGTCCCCGAGACCGCGGCGGCGGGCAGCTGCGGTTGCTGCTGATCGATGCGGACGACGCGCGCCTTGATCTCGCGCTTCGGCTTCGGGATCTCGAGGCCATCGTCGTCGAGCTGGCGGGTCAGCGAGGCACCGAGGCGCGTGGCCTCGGTCGACGCGGCGAGCGCAGCCTCGCGGGAGCGCAGACAGTTGTCGCAGCGACCGCACTTCGGCGGCTCGGGCTCACCGAGGTAGCTGAGGATCACCTGGTTGCGACAGCCCGGTGCCTTGACGTACGCGAGCAGCGAGTCGAGGCGCTGGCGATCGGCGATCCGGCGTGCCTCGTACTGGCGCGCGCGATCCATGATCTCTTCGCGATCGGGCGGCGGATCGGCGACGAAGTACTGGCCGCCTTCCTTCTCGATGATGAAGCCCTCGTCCTTGAGCAGCGACAGCACGGTGCGCGTGCGCTGCTGGCCGACGCTCGACGACATCGCGATGTTGAGGATCGTCGGTGGCGAATCGTCGGCGAGGTGGTTCGCCTCGCGATGGAGGTTCGTGAACGCCTCGAGCGCGTCGAACACCATCTTGACCTGGCGCTTCGTCGGGTACGTCCCCGACAGGAAGTACTCCTGGATCGCGACGTCGTCGGGCGAGAACAGCAGCACGCAGCGCGACGGCCTGCCGTCACGACCGCCGCGGCCCGCCTCCTGCGCGTACGCCTCGAGCGAGCCGGGCACGTGATAGTGGAGGACGTTGCGGATGTTCGCCTTGTCGACGCCGAGGCCGAACGCGTTCGTCGCGACCATGATCAGCTCGGCCGACGCCATGAACGCGTTCTGGCTCGCGTCGCGCTCCTTCTTGGTCATCCGGCCGTGGTACTTCGCCGTCGGCACGCCCCACCGGGTCAGCGCCTCGTAGAGCTCCTCGACCTTCTTGACGGTCGCGCAGTACACGATGCCCGGACGCGGCAGCTTCTTCAGCAGCGTCACGAGCGTCTTCAGCTTCTCGTCCTCGTCGGCGAAGATGATGACTTCGTAGTGCAGGTTCGGGCGGTCGAACGTCGTCGTGACCGTCGTCGCGCCTTCGATTCCGAGCTGGAACAGGATGTCGTCGCGGACGTGCGGCGGCGCGGTCGCGGTCGTCGCGAGCACCGGGGGCCGGCCGACGTCCTCCAGCGCCTTTCTCAACGATAGGTACGCGGGCCGGAAGTCGTGGCCCCACTGCGATACACAGTGCGCCTCGTCGACGACGAACCGCGACACGCCGATACCGCCGCACGCCTCGCGGAGGAACACGCGGAACTCGGGATCCGCCATCCGCTCGGGCGTCGTCAGCAGGAGCTTGCCGCCCGGCGCGCGGATCATCGCGTCGACCTCGCGGCGCTGCTTGACGGTCAGCGTCGAGTCGATCTTGCAGGCGTTGACGCCCTTCGCGGTCATCTTGTCGAGCTGATCCTTGATCAGCGCGATCAGCGGGCTGACGACGACCGTCACGCCCGGCACGACCATCGACGTCAGCTGGTAGAGCAGCGACTTGCCGCTGCCCGTCGGCATCACCGCGAGCAGGTCCTCGCCGCCGAGCAGGTGCTCGAACGCCTCGGCCTGGCCGGGACGGAACGACTTGATGCCGAGCGTCTGCTGGCCAACGCCGAGCAGCGCGCCGACCTTCGGTGGCAACCCGGCAGCCTCGGGCGGTGGCGGCCCGTCGAGCGTGAAGATCGGCTTGGGCGGCTTCGGCGGCTCGACGACGATCGCGCGCTTGCCGCGGCCCTTCTTCTCGGGCGCCGGCTCGGGCGGCGCAGCGGCCTTCGCGGGCGGTGCGGCGGCCTTCACGGGCGGTGCGGCGGCCTTCACGGGCGGTGCGACCGGCTCGTCGTCCATATCATCATCGTTTTCATCGTCATCGTCGTCAGGCTTGCGCGCGGCGGGCTTCGCGCGGGCCTTGGCCGCGGGCGCAGCCGCACGAGGAGCCTTGGCGCGCGACCTGGTCGCCGCCGTCTCCTTCTTCTTCGTAGTCTTCGAACGTTTCGTCGTGGACATCAGGCCACTTCTTCACCCCGGCCGCTGGCACCCAGAATCGGTCCACGTGTTGGACCTTGACCTTCGGGCCAGAGCAGAGCGTCCAAGCGATGGACGCTGCGCGTACTGCAATCTTCAGCATACCCAAAGTGGCGGTGCAAGCCCCTAGCGCTTCGATCACGCACGCCCCGACCGCGAAGCGCGTGAGATCCCAGGCGGTTGGAGGCGCCGATCGCTAGATCGTCTTTGCTCAGCGATTGCACGAGGACTGATGCTTGCGCCGGCTCGAGGATCACTGCGCGGCATCCGACTTGTCATTGCAGCGTGAAGGGCCGGCTGTTGTACTGCTGGAGCGCAGCTTGTCGCTTGGTCGGCGAGGAGTGGAACATGGTGTCGTGTAGCGGCGACGTGGTCGGTTCGGCTCGAAGCTCGAGGTGGTTTCTTCTGTCGAACGCATTCCTGGTGTCGTTTGTGTCGACAGCTACGTCGCGTGGAAGGACAAGAAGGCGATGAACCGCCATGCAGCCGTACTGCTGCTCGCTGCAACTGTTGCACTCAGTGCAGTCCACGCCCGTGCCACGGTGTATGCGCCGCAGGATGGCGCGTACCTGCTCGCGTTGAGAGGCATCGGGCCATTCCTCGCATATCGCCAGGGGGGCACCGCATGGTTCCAACCCGGAATCTTCAAGCGATGACGCTGCGAGTGATCGCGATGCTCGCGGTGTTGGCTGGCTGCGGAAACACCAAGCCGACCAAAGAGCATCACGATCCGAGGCCGCTCGTGGCGCGTGCGACGCTCGATACGTTGCGCTACCTCGCCGCGACCGGCGAGCCCAAGGCTGACAACCTGCTCCGCGAGCTCATCACCACGTTGTGTGCACTGGAGGGGCATCCGGGCGTTGACGTGAGGACGACTTCGACCCTCGAGATCTACGACGTGGAGCGTGCCGAAGCCGCGTCCGCGGTGACATGCGGAGCGCTGATCTTCCCGGATGGAACCAGGTCGACCACGGCGTTCTGGAAGAAGTACAGCCTGCCAGCGTCGTGACCGCGCCCAGCCCAAACGGCGTCGAGAGCGCCGTGGTATCAACGATCTCCCATGAGCTCTGATAGGCCGGTCCGGGAAGCCGAAAACCGCCTCGAGAAGTTCAACGCGGACCGCGAGCGGTTGCTCTCGGAGGTCGAGCGCCGGGTCGTCGCGCGCAAGGTCAGCGAGGCGCAGCGCGGCGGCGACGATTCGCTCGAGTACGTGCTGAACGATGTCGCGTACTGCGAGATCAAGCGGCTCGATCACAAGAACGGCGCCGCGGATCGGTGGAAGGACCTGTCGCGGCGGCTGCTTGGCATGAATGGCGACGAGAAGCGCGAGGAGCTGCGCAAGCTGGTGCGGCACTACGGCCAGGACGTGGTCGGCAACTTCGATCCGCGGGTCTACAAGTTCGCGACCGGCATCGGGCCGTCGTTGCTCGGCTTCGTGTTCAACCCGATGACGAGCCTGCGCGAGGGCATGACCACGCTGCGCAACCTCGACGCGCGGATCCACGCGGATGGCGATCTCGATGTCGTGCGCGGGTGCGCCGAGCGCGGCACGATCGTGGTCGTCCCGACGCACAGCTCGAACATGGACTCGCCGGCGATCGGGCTCGGCATGCTGCGCGCGCACCTGCCGCCGGTGACGTACGGCGCGGGCAAAAATCTATTTTCGAATCCGTTCGTGTCGTTCTTCATGCGCAACCTCGGCGCGTATCGCGTCGATCGGCGGCTGCGCTTCGAGCTCTACAAGGACGTCCTCAAGGAGTACTCGACGGTCCTCCTCGAGCACGGCTACCACTCGCTGTTCTTTCCGGGTGGCACGCGCAACCGCTCGAACATCATCGAGAAGCACCTCAAGCTCGGGCTCCTCGGCACGACGGTCACCGCGTACAAGAACAGCGTCCGCGAGGGCGCGCCGAACAAGCGGATCTACATCGTGCCGGCAACGATCAACTACCGGCTCGTGCTCGAGGCCGAGACGCTGATCGAGGACTACCTCGCGGAGACCGGCAAGCGCCGCTTCATCATCACGGATGACGAGTTCTCGCGGGTCGGCCGCATCGTCGAGTTCTTCCGCAAGATCCTCGTCCACGAGGGCTCGGTGGTCGTCCGGTTCGGGCGGCCGCTCGATCCGTTCGGCAACGACATCACCGACGACGGCGAGTCGATCGATCGCGCGGGCCGCATCGTCGATCCGGCGAGCTTCGTGCGCGGCGCGGATGGCGAGGTCGCCGACGACGACCAGCGCGATGCCGAGTACACGCGCGCGCTCGGCCGCCGGCTCTCGCAGGTCTATCCGCGGCTCACCGTGCTGCACTCGACGAACCTGGCGTCGCGCGCGGTGTTCGAGGCGATCTGCAAGAACGCCGCGACCCGCGACATCTACCGGCTGATGCGCGCGCCGCTCGGCCACCTCGAGGTTCCGGTGCCGGCGGCGATCGAGGAGCTCGTGCGGCTGCGCGCGCGGCTCGCGCAGCACCCGGAGTGGGGCAGCGAGCACCCGAGCTACACGACGCAGAGCGCGGACGCCAAGCTCGACGACGCGATCCGCGGGCTGTCGAGCTACCATACGGTGCCGGTGATCGAGCGCCGCGGCGAGACGCTGCAGGTCAAGGACGTGAAGCTGCTCTTCTACTACCAGAACCGTACGGCTCATATCCCGCCCGACGCGTAGCGTGCGTCGTGCCGTGATCGCCACGCCGCGACGTGAGGAATCTAACCTGCAAGGTTAGAATGCTCATGACCGGCGGCGGCTCGGGTATCGGTCCAGCGAGATCGCGTATCAGTTCGGCGCCGGAGGCGTCCATCCTCGGCCGTCGCTCAAACGTCGATGACGGGCACGTTCTCGTCGAGCGCAGCAAGCAGACGCCTGATGTCATCGGGGTCGCTCGTTACGATGGCGTCATCACGTTCGACGGCGCCAAGAACGACAGCGGCATCCACGATGTCCGCGGTGCCGGACTTGCCGAGCAAGGCTCCGATCTGCTTCGCGCGTCGCTCCGTGAATGGTTCGACGGTACACGCATTCAGGACGCGGGCGATCATCACGCTCTTCTCCCGCCAGACTTGTGCAAGGACGGGCATGGGGACCGTCCGTCGCGCTCGACGCTGCACCGACGCGTTCCAGATCGCGTGAAACTTGCCAGACCGTTTCTCTGCTGCGATCAACAGACCGGTGTCGAACGTCAATCCTCGGGCCACTGCTTCTTGACCTTGGCAGCATGTTCGTCGAGGACGGCCCCGAGCTCGGTGTCGAGGTCAGCAAGCAGATTCTTTGCTTCCTTCTGACGCAGGTGCTCGCGAAGCACCTCGGTGATCCAGCTCGACATCTTGAGCCGTGAAGCGCGCGCCTCGCGACGGATCTGCTTCGCGAGTTGCCGGTCCATCGAGACCGAGAGCTTGGTGCCGGCCACCCAAATTCCTACCATGGGAGGAATTCTTCCACAAAGCGGAATTCCGAGCCGCACGCGACGTTCGGGTCCGCGCACGTGACATGACGACGCTACTGGCAGCGCGCCCGCGACACACCGCACGTAGATCGCGGGCTCTGACACGCAGCGACGCGCGCGCGGCGCTGGTTAGGTGATGCGTCCACGATCTCGTCGGGTCGATTGCGGCGTCACGCGTTACTCATCGTCGTCATCATCGAACAGTGCGCCGACGCGCAGCTCGATCGTCTCGAACGGCTCGGCTCGCACGCGCTCATCGCGATCGGCGATCAGCACCTCGACGTGGCTGCTTTTTCCACGAGCACACCGTCGATGATCTCGTGGCGGCGGTATTCCTCGGGAATCGCCAGGAGGTCGGCGACGGTCGCGAGCCTTGCCGGATCGCTCACCCCAGGATGGTACGCCGGCGCGCACCGCACGCACCACGAGCCTGGGAATCGTGGATGGACGATTCGATCGAACCCGCTGGATCCGATTCGATTCGGTGATGTTGTCGCGCGCAGGTACGGCGCGTGATCGAAGACGGTCAGGAACCGAGGTCGCGGCCGTCACATCCGTCGCTCGAGAACCGCACGGCTCAGATCGCGCCCGAGCCGTGATGCGTCACGGGTGTCGCGACCGCGCACGCCGCACGGTTCGATCGCGCGCCGTCGCGCGCCGTCGCGCGCTGCTCGTGCAGTCGGCGCGTGAGGCCACCGTTGCTCGGCGAGCCGGATCGTAGCGCCTCGCTAGACTTCCGACATGAGACTCGTTCCCTTGGCGGTCTTCCTGCTCGCGCTCGCCACCCTCGCCACGTGCGCCACCGATGGTAGCGACCCTGACGACTATCCGGTTGCACCGGGTGGTGTGTCGTCGATCGGCGGTGCGGGCCCCGGTGGTTCGTCGCCATCGCTCGATGACGCGGGGGTCGGCGACGATGGCGGTGGCCTCGGCGATGGCGGCGGTCTCGGCGCTGACGCGAGCGGCTCGATCGATGGCGGTACCGGGCTTCCGGACTCCGCGAGCGGCTCGATCGATGGCGGTGCCGGGCTTCCGGACTCCGCGGGCGGCTCGCTCGACGCGCCGCTGTAACGGGTGGATGATAGCGCGCATGGAGCAGGGTTACTGGTCTCCGTCCTGCGGGGACAGGTCGTGACGGCGCGCGCCGAGACCGTCGGCATTGTCGGCGCGGGAACGTTCGGGTCGGCGCTCGCGTCGGTGCTGGCCCGCGTGGGCCGCCGCGTGATCGTGTGGTCGCGCGATGTCGCCGTGGTCGATTCGATCCAGACCCGGCGGCGGTCGCCCCGGCTGCCGGCCGCGGCGCTCGGTGACACCGTGGCGGCGACATCGGATCCGCGAGAGCTCGCGAGCGAGGCGCGGTTCATCGTACTCGCGGTCAGCTCGACGAACGTCCGCGATCGCTCGCGCGAGCTCGGCGACGTCCTCGATGGCTCGCACATCGTGGTCCACGCGATCGGCGCGCTCGCGTCGCCGACCAACGAGAGGGTCTCCGAGGTGATGGTGCAGGGCCTGCCGACGCTGAAGGTCGGCGTGATGGCCGGCCCAGCGCTGCCCGCCGATCTCGCGGAGGGCGAGTTCTCGTCGATGGTGATCGCGTCGATGTTCGACGAGGTCGTCGCCGAGGGTCGCCGGCTGCTCAACGCGCCGCCCGCGCTGCGCGTCTATGGCTCGAAGGATCTCGCGGGCGTCGAGCTCGCGTCGGCGTTGTCGGGCGCATACACGATCGCGCTCGGGCTCGCCGATGGTCTCGGCCTCGGACCGGGCCCACGCGCCGTGCTGATCACGCGCGCGATCGCGGAGTCGTCGCGGCTCGGGTCGGCGATCGGCGCCGAGCCCAAGACGTTCGCGGGACTCGCCGGCCTCGGCAACTTGCTCGTGCGCGCGAGCGGCGAGCGGTCCGCCGACTACGTGCTCGGCCGCCGGCTCGCCGATGGCATCATCACCGCCGATTCCGCTCGCACCGAGGGCGCGCGTGCCGCGCTGACCGGCTGCGAGCTCGCGAAGACGCTGCGCGTGCGGATGCCCGTCCTCCAGGGCCTCGCGGCGGTGCTCCTCGGCAAGCTCGATCCGCGCGACGCGGCGCAGCTCGCCGGCGATCAGGTCGCGAACGAAGAGTAGGCGGCGCGGGCGGGCGCGCTATGCTCGGGGCGCGTGACCGACGTCAACATCGCGTTGCTCGAGGCGAAGCTCGATCAGATCGCGCCGAGCTCGGCGATCGAGCGATTGCGCCGTCGCGTGGTCGAGGCCGACGACGCGCAGCTGTTCCGGATGAACCCGTACACGTTCGCCGAGGAGGAGGGCATCGCACCGCAGCAGGCGGTCGAGGTGTTCCTGCGCGCGTCGATGGCGGGCCTGCTGCGGCCGGACTGGGCGCTGGTGTGTCGCGGCTGCGGCGAGTACGCCCAGACGCTGCAGAACCTTTGCGAGCTCGGCGGCACGTTCCACTGCGCGGCGTGCTCGATGACGCGGACGACGGCGCTCGACGAGCACGTCGAGGTCGGCTTCACGGTGCACCCCGAGGTGCGGTCGATCCGGTTCCTCGAGCCCGCAGAGCTGCCGCTCGACGACTACTTCTTTCGCTACACGTTCTCGCCGAACATCGTCGTGCGCGGCGTCGGCGAGTCGCTCGTCGATTACCTCCGCGAGCGGGCCCTCGTGCTCGTGCGGCTCGCGCCGGGCGAGGAGCACGCGGTGGAGACCGACGTCGGCGTTGGCTGGATCGTCGGCAGCCCGCGGGCGATGATCACCGTTGCCGGCGAGCCGACGCCGGACCGCGAGCGTCGTACCGTCGAGGTCGGCTTCGACGGCACGCAGTTCCTGCCGCGGCCGACGATCGTGCCGGGGCCCGTGCGGCTGGTCGTCCGCAACGCGAGCGACGCCGTGCAGCCGGTGCTGCTCTATCACACGCCGATCGTGACCTACTTCGACTACCGGCCGTTCCTGTCGGGGCAGGGCCTGCTCAACACCGAGGAGTTTCGCCGCCACCTCGGCACCGAGGTCGTGCGGCCGGGCACCGGGATCCCGACGCGCGACAACACGCTGCTGTTCACCGACCTGCGCGGCTCGACGGCGCTCTACGATCGCGTCGGTGATGCGCTCGCCTTCGAGCTGGTGTCGGCGCACCTCGAGGCGCTCGCGCGGGTGATCACGCGGCACGCCGGCGTGGTGGTCAAGACGATCGGCGACGCGGTGATGGCGTCGTTCTCGCGACCCGTCGATGCGGCGCGCGCGGCGCTCGCGATGGCCGCGGCGATCCACTCGAGCGATCGCGCGGAGGCGCTGATCCTCAAGATCGGGATCCATCGCGGCCCGTGTCTCGTCGTCAACGTCCGCGATCACGTCGACTATTTCGGGCAGACCGTGAACATCGCGGCGCGCGTGCAGAACGCCGCGGGCGGCAAGCAGATCTGCATGACCGCGGCGGTGTTCGAGGATCTCGAGGTCAAGAACGTGTTCGCGGGCCTCGGCGAGGTGTCGAGCGAGCAGCTGAGCCTCCGCGGCGTCGGCGAGCCGTGGCGCGTCTACCGCTACACCACGCCGTGAAAAGCACGCTCGTGATCGTGATCGTCGTCGCGTGCGCGCTCGCCGGCTGCACGCCGCGACCGCGCGCACCGGCGGTGGTGCCACCCGAGGGCATCTCGATCGCGATCTACGACGATGGCGAGCGCGGGTACGGTGTCGTCGATGATCGGCGGTGGGTCGAGGTCACCGGCGGAACGCTCGTGCTCGATCGGATCGAGCGCGATGCCGCGCTGCCGAGCGTCGTGATCGAGGCCGTGGGCGGCACGTCGTTGCGCGTCGGTACCTGCACGCGCGACCCGAGCGTCGCGCCGGTCGTGCGTTGCCAGGTTGCTGCGCGGCGGGGCCGCCACCTCGTGCGGGTGCTCTACGTGACCACCGCGCTGCGCTACCGCACGCAGCACGCGCTGACGATGTCCACCGCCGACCGGGCGACGGTGACGACGCGGTTCGCGATCACGACGCCGGTGTGGCGCACCCGCGGCGAGGTCACGCTCCACGACGGGCTGCCGGGAGGCCCACGCACGCCGCGCCTGCTCGCGCGCGGTCCGCTCACGCTCGACGGTGGCACCACGGTCCTCGCGCTCGCACCCCGCGAGCTCGCGGCGCGGCTGCGCCGGATCTACGACGGTGCGATCCTCGATTCCGGCGTTCCCGCGGCAAATCTGATGTGGCGCGCCGAGTCGCGTCGCGCGGTGTGGATGTGGCTCGAGCTCACCGAGACCGCCGCGACGCAGCTCCCCGCGGGCACGCTGCACGCGCATATCGCGATCGCGGGCGAGCCGGTGCGCGAGGCCCGGGTCCCGGCGCGCGGCCGCGAGCGATCCGGCGAGCTGTCGCGGTGGCCGCTGTGGATCGACGAGAGCCTGCGCGGTGCGCGCACCCAGATCGTCGATCACGCCGATGGCGTGCGCATGACGGTGCGCCTGCAGCTCGCGGTCGGAAACCTCGGCGAAGCGCCGCGCGAGCTGTGGGTCGAGGAGCGGTTGTCACCGGCGCGGCGCGCCGAGATCACGCACGCGTGGCCGAGTGCCCCGGAGCTCACGAGACGCGTGGTCTGGTACAAGCTCGTGCTCGCGCCGGGCGCGACGCGCCGCCTCGGCTTCACGGTCAACTACGAGCTCTGACCCAAATCAGATCGGCCCGTTCACAGGGGAACGATCGTCAGCGCGATGTCGTAACGGTTGACGTAGCCGGTCTGCGCCGGGAACACGTCGAAGATGTAGTCGCCGGCGGGGAGCATCGGGCAGAGCGGTGACGCGCCGGGGCACACCACGGTCTCGTCGTTCTCGAAGCCTCGCGACTGGCCCTGCGTCGAGCCAGCTGCGTCGGTGAGCTTGAGATCGAGATCGCCGGTCGCGTTCGTGACGAACGTGATCTTGACGGTCACCGACGCGGTGTCAGGCGGAACGGTAAATCGGTAGAAGTCGTGGTCGTCGCCCGGGCAGATCGCGGCGGGCCCGACCTCGGTCGCGTCGATGACGGCCGCGGCGTCGATCGTGTTGTTCGGTTCCTTGTGATCGCACTCGGCCTGCGTGAACAGCGCGGCGTCGGGCGGCGGCGCGGATTCGCTGAAGTCGAGGATCAGCGAGCACCCTCCGAGCAGCACAGTGAGCAGCACGGAGACCGGCCGGGAGATCGAGGCGATAGCCAGTGCGCGCCGGCACTCCCGAACCATGCGTTCACGCTAGACGGTGCGCGGTCAGAACGTCAAGAGATCTGAGGGACTTAGGCTAGCTTGTCGGGTTGACCCAGGCGCCTACCCGACGGTAGGGTGCGCCGTCTCCCCGCCATGTACCTGCAAGACCTCATCTTCACGCTGCAGAAGTATTGGGCCGACCGCGGCTGCGTGGTCGAGCAACCCGTCGACGTCGAGGTCGGTGCCGGGACATTTCATCCCGCAACGTTTCTCCGCGTGCTCGGGCCCGAGCCGTGGAACGCCGCATTCGCGCAGTTCTGCCGGCGGCCCTCCGACGGCCGCTACGGCGAGAACCCGAACCGCGCCGGCGCTTACTACCAGTTCCAGGTCGGCCTCAAGCCGTCCCCGCTCCACGTCCAGGATCTCTACCTCGACTCGCTGCGCGCGATCGGCCTCGATCCCGCCGCCCACGACATCCGGTTCGTCGAGGACGACTGGGAGTCGCCGACGCTCGGCGCGTGGGGCCTCGGTTGGGAGGTCTGGTGCGACGGCATGGAGGTCACGCAGTACACCTACTTCCAGCAGGCGGGCGGCATCGACCTCATGCCGGTGACCTGCGAGCTGACGTACGGCGTCGAGCGCCTCGCGATGTACCTGCAGAACGTCGACAGCATGTACGACCTGAAGTGGGACAAGAACGTCACCTATGGCCAGCTCCGCAAGCCGTGGGAGCTCGAGTACTCGACGTACCAGTTCGAGGAGCTGCAGCCCGCGATCTCGTTCGCGAGCTTCGACACCTACGAGAGCGAGTGCAAGCGGCTGCTCGCGCGCACCAAGGGCGGCGAGCCAGCACCGCTCGTCCTGCCCGCCTACGAGTTCTGCATGAAGGCGTCGCACGCGTTCAACTGCCTCGACGCGCGCGGCGCGATCAGCGTGACCGAGCGCCAGCGCTTCATCGGCCGCGTCCGCGGCATGGCGAAGGCCTGCGCCGAGACCTATGTCGCCTCGCGTGCCCGCCTCGAGTTCCCGCTGCTGCCGCCGCACCTGCGCGCGCAGGCAGTCGCCGCGTATCGCGGTGCCGGGGAGGCCGGCGTCAACGCGAGCGCGCTCGCCGCAGCACGTGCCGTGGCCCCGCACGCCGAGGAGATCACCCATGCCGGCTGATTTGCTTCTCGAAATCGGGTGCGAAGAGATTCCCGCGAAGATGCTGGCGCGCCAGCTCCTCGATCTGCCCGCGCTCGTCGAGAAACGGCTCGCGGATGCCCGGCTCGGTCACTCCGGCGTGCGCGCGCTCGGCACCCCGCGCCGGCTCGCGGTGATCGTCAGGAGCCTCGTCGACCGCCAGCCCGATCTCGACGAGGAGGTCGTCGGGCCGCCGGTGTCCGCGGCGTTCGCGCCCGACGGCAGCGTGACCAAGGCAGGTCAGGGCTTCGCCGCGAAGAACGGCGTCGATCCGGCCTCGCTCGCGAAGCGGGAAGTCGCCGGCAAGAAGGGGCTCTACGCCGTCGCGCTGCGCAGCGTCGTCGGTCAGGACACGCGTGGCCTCCTGCCCGCGCTGCTCGCCGATGTCGCGAAGGCGATCGCGTGGCCGAAGTCGCAGCGCTGGGGCTGGAGCGAGACCACGTTCGTGCGCCCGGTGCAGTGGCTGGTCGCGCTGTTCGGCGGCGAGGTCGTGCCGCTCGTGTGGGCGGGACTGACCGCCGGCCGCCAGAGCCGCGGCCATCGCTTCCTCGCGCCGGGCGCGGTCGAGATCGCGAATGCCGAGCGCTACGTCGACGCGCTGCGCGAGGCCAAAGTCATCGTCGATCCCGAGGTGCGCCGCGACGTCGTCAAGGCCGAGCTCTCACGCCTCGAGCGCGAGACCGGGCTGCGCGTGCGCGCGGACGAGGCACTCGTCGGCGAGGTGATCCACCTCGGCGAGTATCCGGTCGGCGTCGCCGGCCAGTTCGATCCCGCGTTCCTCGAGGTTCCCGAGGAGGTCATCGTCACCGCGATGCGGACGCACCAGCGTTACTTCGCGCTCGAGGATGCATCGGGCAAGCTCGCGAACCGGTTCGCGACGATGATGGCGACGGTCGTCAAGGATCCGGTCGTCGTCCAGAAGGGCAACGAGAAGGTCCTCGCGGCGCGGCTGTCCGACGCGAAGTTCTTCTTCGCCGAGGATCGCAAGAAGTCGTTCGCCGACTGGAACAAGAAGCTCGACGCCGTCGTGTTCCAGGCCAAGCTCGGCGACGCCGCGAAGATGATCGGTCACAAGGTGCGCCGCATCGAGCAGGTCGCCGCACAGCTCGCGGTCGGGATCGGCGCGGATGGGTCACTGGTTCGCGCCGCCGCCCAGGCGTGCAAGGCAGATCTCGCGTCCGGTGCGGTCGGCGAGTTCCCCGAGCTGCAGGGCGTGATGGGCCGCCACTACGCGAAGCACGCGGGCATGCCGGCCGAGGTCGCGGTCGCGATCGACGAGCACTGGTGGCCGAAGGGGCAGGGCGCCGCACTGCCGATCACCGGCACGGGTGCGCTGATCGCGCTCGTCGACCGCATGGATACCATTGTCGGCTGCTTCGCGGTCGGCCTCGAGCCGACGGGCTCGGCGGATCCGTTTGGTCTGCGCCGCGCGGCGATCGGGATCTGGCAGATCCTGCTGTCGCGTCCGGACTGGGCCGCGCTGTGGACGCCGCTGTTCGAGGCCTCGCGTGCCGCGCTCGCCGAGCAAGGTGTCGAACTAAAAAATACCACCGCCCTCGAGGAGTTCTTTCGGAGCCGGCTCCGCGGCATCTTCGCCGACGCCGGGATCCCCGCGCAGGACGCCGACGCGGCGCTCGCGCAGGAGTTCCGCGATCCGGTCGATGCCCGCGCCCGTGCCACCGCGATCGCGCGGATCCCGAAGGAGGCACGCGAGGTGTTCAAGCGGGTCGCCAACATCCTCGACGATGCACGCGGCAAGCAGCTCGCGATCGGCGACACCGTCGATCCCGCACGGTTCGTCGCCGAGGGCAACGTCGAGCACCGGCTGCACGCGGCGGTCCGCGAGGCGCAGGCCCGCGAGGTCGATGCCCGCAAGCGCCGCGACTATCCCGCCGTGTTCGAGTCGCTGGTGCAATTGCAGCCGACGGTGGCCGCCTTCTTTGGTGGTTCCGGCGACAAGGGCGGCGTGATGGTCATGGATCCGGATCCGGCGCTGCGTGACAACCGGCTCGCGCTCCTGCAGGGGCTCGTGCGTCCGTACATGGAGATCGCGGACTTCCGGAAGCTGGGAGGCGCCGCGTGAAGTACGTCCGTCAGTTCGGCGGCGGCACGGCCGATGGTCGCGCGAAGGACAAGGCGCTGCTCGGCGGCAAGGGCGCGAACCTCGCCGAGATGGCTTCGCTCGGCCTGCCGGTGCCGCCCGGCTTCACGATCACGACCGAGGTCTGTCGCCACGTGCTCGAGCACGGTGTGGGGGCGTATCCAGAAGAGCTCGGCGGCGAGGTCGGCGAGGCGCTCGCGCGGATCGAGGAGCTGACGAAGACGAAGCTCGGCGACACCACGGCGCCGCTCTTGCTGAGCGTGCGCTCGGGCGCCCCGGCGTCGATGCCGGGCATGATGGACACGATCCTGAACCTCGGGCTCAACGACGCGACCGTCGACGCGCTCGCCAAAGAGAGCGGCAACCCGCGGTTCGCGTGGGACTGCTACCGCCGGTTCGTGGCGATGTACGGCGAGGTCGTGATGGGCGTCGTCGCGCCGACCGAGCACGACGAACAGCCGTTCGACGTGATCCTCGACAGCATCAAGCGCACGCACCGCGCGAACCGCGATCAGGACCTCGGCGAGCCCGCGCTCCGCGAGGCGGTCGCGATGTTCAAGGCGAAGATCCTCGAGGTCACGAAGCAGACGTTTCCCGACGACGCCAAGACGCAGCTGTGGGGCGCGATCGGCGCGGTGTTCGCGTCGTGGGGCAACCCGCGCGCCGACTACTACCGCAAGCTCAACAACATCTCGGCGTCGATCGGCACCGCGGTCAACGTCCAGGCGATGGTGTTCGGCAACCTCGGCGATGACTGCGCGACCGGCGTCGCGTTCACGCGCAACCCGGCGACCGGCACCGCCGAGCTCTACGGCGAGTTCCTGACGAACGCGCAGGGCGAGGATGTCGTTGCGGGCATCCGCACACCGGAGCCGCTGCCCGAGCTCGCGAAGAAGCAGCCGGCCGCGCACGCCGAGCTCGTCCGCGTCGCGAGGCTGCTCGAGGATCACTTCCGCGACATGCAGGATCTCGAGTTCACGATCCAGCGCGGCGAGCTGTTCATGCTGCAGACGCGCAGCGGCAAGCGCACCGGCAAGGCGATGGTCAAGGTCGCGGTCGACCTCGTCGCCGAGGGCAAGCTGACGACGCGCGAGGCGGTGCTGCGGATCGATCCCGCGAAGCTCGACGAGGTGCTCCACCCGACGATCGATCCCAAGGCGCGGCCGCCGGTCGTCGGCAAGGGGCTGCCGGCCTCACCCGGCGCCGCGATCGGCCGCATCGTGTTCACCGCGAACGCCGCGCAGGAGTGGGCGCAGCGCGGCGAGATGGTGATCCTGGTGCGCACCGACACTTCGCCCGAGGACATCCACGGCATGAAGGCGGCGTCGGGCATCCTGACGGCGCGCGGCGGACTGACCTCGCACGCGGCGGTCGTCGCGCGCGGCATGGGCAAGTGCTGCGTGACCGCGTGCACGTCGCTGCGTGTCGACGCGGCCAAGAAGACAGCGGCGTTCGTCGGCGGCGGCCAGGAGAAGCGGCTCAAGGAAGGCGACACGCTGACGCTCGACGGCTCGACCGGCGAGGTCTTCCTCGGCAGCGCGCCGCTCGTGCCCGCGCAGCTCGGCACCGAGCTCGGGTCGCTGATGCAGTGGGTCGACGAGATCCGGACCCTCAAGGTCCGCACCAACGCCGACACGCCCACCGACGCGCGCACCGCGCGCAGCTTCGGCGCCGAGGGCATCGGCCTGTGCCGCACCGAGCACATGTTCTTCGCGCCCGAGCGCCTGCTCGCGGTCCGCGAGATGATCGTCGCCGCCGACGAGGCCGGCCGCCGCGCCGCGCTCGCGAAGATCCTGCCGATGCAGCGCAGCGACTTCGCGGAGCTGTTCCGGGTGATGGACGGCCTGCCGGTCACGATCCGCCTGCTCGATCCGCCGCTCCACGAGTTCCTGCCGCACTCGGCGGAGGAGATCGAGAACGTCGCGCGCGACATCGGCCGCCCGGCGAACGTGGTCGCCGCGAAGGTGGCCGATCTGCACGAGGCGAACCCGATGCTCGGCCACCGCGGCTGCCGGCTCGCGATCACGTACCCCGAGATCTACGAGATCCAGGTGCAGGCGATCGGCGAGGCCGCGGCGCTGGTCGCTGCCGAGGGCGTGATCGTCCAGCCCGAGATCATGATCCCGCTCGTCATGGTCCACGAGGAGCTGCGCCGGCTGCGCGCGCTCGTCACCACCGCGATGGATCGCGCGCTCGCCGGTGCGAAGATCCCTTACACGATCGGCACGATGATCGAGCTGCCGCGCGCCTGCGTGGTCGCCGATCGGATCGCGGAGCACGCCGACTTCTTCTCGTTCGGCACGAACGATCTGACCCAGACCACCTACGGCCTGTCGCGCGACGACGCGGGGCGATTTCTGCCGGCGTACATCGATGGCGGCGTCCTGCCGAACGACCCGTTCGCGGTGCTCGATCCCGACGGCGTCGGCGCCCTGCTCGAGCTCGGCGTGCGCGGCGGGCGTAGCACCAAGCCCGACCTCAAGGTAGGGATCTGCGGCGAGCACGGCGGCGAGCCGAGCTCCGTCGAGCTGTGTCACCGCATGGGCTTTGATTACGTCTCCTGCTCTCCGTTCCGCGTCCCGATCGCTCGGGTGGCCGCGGCGCGGGCGGCACTGCTGGGCCCCGGGAAGTGATGAAGTGATGAAGATCATGCAGGCAACCGTTGATAGCTCTGGTCGGTCGAAGCGTGCAGCCATGACCCCTGCACAGCTTGTCGCGCTGGGAGCGCTCGGGGCCGCGCTCGCTGGCTGCACCGCATCGGCAGAGGATGTCAGGCCGCCCGACGACAGGCTGTTCTTCCCGACCGGCGTCGCGGTGTCGCCGAACCAGAAGCTGCTGTTCGTCACCAACGCGAACTCGGACCTGACCTTCGACTCGGGCTCGGTTGCCGTCTTCGACGTCAACGTCATCAACCAGCTCGTCACCGAGTGGCAGACCGTCGGCGTCCCCGCCGGTTGCACGCCCGACTCCGACTATACCGAGACGCTGAACTGCGAAGCCCCGCTCGTCCTCGACACCACGCGCCAGTCCGGCGTCCGGATCGGCAATTTCGCGACCGACATCGCGGTCCAGGATCGCGACGATGGCGGCGGCGAGCTCCGGCTCGTCGTGCCGACCCGCGGCGATCCGTCGATCACGTGGGTCGACTGGACCGGCGAGCGCCTGCAGTGCCGCGATGGCTCCGAGGGTCACGCGCTGTGCGACGACGACCACCGGCTGTCGTTCGTGCTGAACGATGACGACCTCGTCTCGATCCCCGAGGAGCCGTTCGGCGTGTTCGCCGATACCAAGGGCGAGTTCGCGATCGTCACGCACCTGACCACCGGTGCGGTCACGCTGATCGATTCGCCACGCAACGGCAACGCGGTCATCACCGACATCGTGACCGGCGTGTTCGCGCCGGACCCGTCGAACGGCGTGCGCGGCGCGACCAGCGTTGCCGGCCGTACCCCGCAGATGCCCGGCGACATCATCTATGTCGGTAGCCGCAGCGAGGATCGGGTCCAGACGTTCACTGTCGGCCGTCCCGTGAACGGCGCACCGCCGTTCCTGCTGACCGGAAGTTACTTCTTCCTCGATGCCGTCGGCGCCAACAACGGGCAGTCGAACGACACCCGCGGGATGGCGTTCTCGGGCAGCGGCGACCGGCTCTACCTCGTCAACCGCCGCCCGCCGTCGCTGCAGATCTTCGATACCTCGCTCGGGCCCACCGGGTTCCCGAAGAACGATCCCATCGGCGCGACCGACCTCTGCCGGCAGGCCTCGACCGTGACGGTCGCGAACTCCGGTGACGGCGACCGCGTCTACGTGACCTGCTTCCAGGACGGTCAGCTCTACATCATCAACCCCCAGGGGCAGGGCTCGGTCGACGACATCGTCACCGTCGGCCGGGGCCCGTACTCGGTCGTCGCGGCCCCCGACGCCAAGAAGCTGTTCGTGACCAACTTCCTCGAAGACACCATCGCCGTCCTCGATATCGAGCCGGGCTCGCCCACCCGCAACCGCGTGGTTTTACGGATCGGCGAGCGGAGGACGCCATGAAGAGGCTCGCGCTGGTCGGCGTGCTCGCGGCCGCGGCCTGCGGCGACACCTCGTCGAACCCGCCGCTCCAGCTCAACCTCGATCGCCCGGTCGACATCACGTTCGCGTGCTACGGCGGTCTACGGATCACCAACGGTGGCGAGGCCAACCCAGGCCAGCCGGTGGAGACCACCGCGCAGCCGGTCGAGGCGTGCAATATCCGCTCGGGGCCGCGCGAGACCGCCGCTCCGGTGCCCGTGCCGTTCGGTCAGGAAGATCTGACCGCGATGGGCGGCGCCCCCGTCATCGGCGCTGCCTGGTACGCGTTCATCCTGCAGTCGGCTCCCGGCACCGTCGCGATCGCCGCGTGGGGCACCAAGCCTGCGATCGCGTTCCAGAACGGCGACGTCGACGTCCTCGACGCCGATCGGCTGACCCCGGGCAAGAACAGCATCAGCGTCGGCGAAGATCCGATCGCGATCGCGACCGATCGCGCCGGCTGCAAGGCGATCACCGCGAACGCGGGCTCCTGCGATCTGTCGGTGCTCGACATCAACGACGCGCTCGATCAGGTGACCGGCGTCGACGTCCAGCGCCTCGTAGTCACCAACGCGAGCGGTGTTCCGATCCGCTCGAAGCCGGCCGCAATGGTCGCCGAGCCGATGACCACGACGATCGGCAACTCGTGTCCCGCCGTCGATGGCAAGCGGGTGGCGAGCGGCCTCGTGTACGTCGCATATCCGAGCTGCAACCTGGTCGCCGGGATCGATCTCGCGACCGGCCAGATCGTGACCGGCGTCCAGCTCGACGCCGATGGCGATCCGACGATCGTCACCGGCGCGGTGTCGTGTCCCGACGAGTGCGGTGACGGTGCAGCCGCGTTGCCGGGTGCACGACCGACCACGCTCGATCTCGAGCAGGATCCCCGCAGCGGGAGCCGCCGCCTCGTGATCGGTGCGGAGAACTCGCGCAAGCTCTCGGTCATCGACCTCGATCTCGACAGCCGGCCGTCGGGGGTCACCCAGGTGATCGAGCTCGAGGACCCGACGGGCACCCTCGGCGTGACTGCCCTCGCGCTGTCGCCCGTGATCGGCATGGGCGGCGAATCCCACGACATCGACGACGACAATGCACCGGGCGGCGACTTCCAGTTCGTCTACGCGGTCGCCACCGACGGCACGGTACGCGTCGCCGACGTGCTCATCGTCAACACCGAGTGCGATACCCAGGTCGATCCGCGATTCCTCCGCGACGGAAGCTTCACGGCGCGTGACCTCAGCTGCTTCAGCGTCGGTGTGCTCGGAACCCCACCGCGCCGTCCCGGCGCACGCGGTCCCGGCATCGAGCTCGTGGGTGACGTGATCCCGACGTCCGTCGACTTCGTCCGGTCACGTGCGATCGAAGGCGATACGCGCGCCGAGCAGTTGCCCGGCAAGCTGATCGGCACGTTCGCGATCGTCACCGCGCTGAACGGCGCGACGTTCGTGGTCAACGTCGACGATGACGACTATCCCGACCAGTTCGATCCGGCGCGCCCGCTCGCCGTGCCGGTGCCGCTCTCGCTGCCGCACGGGCTGCGCGATGCGGTCGTCGATCGCGGTCGGCTCGCGACGCAGGTTGTCGACGGTGAGACCCAGAAGCTGTGCGAGTTCAACGGCCCGACTCTGTCGAACGGCGGCGTCGAGGGTGGACCGCGCGCGGCGACGAGTCCATCACGCAACGTCGCGCAGGGTGCTTACGCGCTCGAGAAACTGACGCAGCTGCCGGGCATCCGCCAGCTCCGCTGCGAGGGCACCGACAGCACGCGGGCGATCTCCGAGCTCTCGTTCGCCGCTCCCGAGGACGTCCGCGACCGCGAGTTCCCCGATCTCCGCGCGTTGCGGATCGAGGAGACCTGGACGCTGACCTGGGAAGGTGCGCTCTCGGTCGACAAGCGCGACAGCGCCGTCGACGGCCCGGTCGTTCGCGAGGGCATGCTGTTCGTCGATCAGAGCGGCATGCACCTGCGCGATCAGACGCGGCCGTACTGCGACGCCGGCGTCGAGCCGTTCGACGTCGTCCAGATGCGCGGCTGTGATCCGGCGCTCGGCAACAGTGACTGTCCGCTCACCTACCGCTGCTACGTCCATCCGACCAGCCAGGTCCAGGGGCTCGGCGCGTGCATCCGCGAGAACGAGGCCGAGCGCCTCGCCGATGCCTGCAAGGACTTCCTGACGTCGATCCGGCGCTACACCGTCGCGCGCGCCGAGAGCGGCGAGGTCTTGCTCATGCCGCGACGTCACGAGCTCCGCACGACGCCGATCGACGGCTGCACCGACGACGCGCAGTGCGAGGCGCTCGGCGATTACGCAGCGAGGACGCAGACGACGCGCCACCCGATCGACGATCAGGCGACCGTCGATCCGCATCAGTGGGTGTGCCGCGCCGATCCGACGCGCAAGCCACGTGGCACCGGCAACCGCCGCTGCAACATGGCATGCGACATCAGCTCCGATTGCGCCACCGGAACCGTCTGTGCCGGCGGCAACCCGATGACCGCCGAGACCAAGGAAGGCCTGTGCATGGAGGGCATCACCCCGGCGCAGTCCTGCGTCAACGCCCCGCAGCGCTACGAGCTCCGGGCCGGTGAGGCATTCCTCGTCGCCGGCACTCGGTCGGGCTACGTCCACTCGACGATCGCCGACGCGACCGGCGCGTGCCGCCGAGATCCGACCGCGCATCCGCTGCTCACCGGCCGCATCCCGCTGACCGCGCCACCGTGCGACCCGACCGCGGATCCGATCAGCGGCCGGTTGCCAGGCGGCGGCTACGAGCCAAACCCGTGCTCGACGACGGTCAGCCAGACCGACGTGATCCCCAATTACCAGCCCGATACCTGCACGCTCGCGACCGTCCCGAGCAATCTCGTCGAGCGCCAGGCACCCGCGATCCAGTTCCGCAACCGCGGCATGAACCTGAACATCGTCGACCCGTACTACCCGGGCGACAACCGGTGCATCGCGGACCGCGGCGGTACGCTCGCAAACGTGCCGGTCGTGTTCCCGGGCTACCAGCTCACCTTCCGGCAGACCGGCGGGTTCACTCCGCTGGTCGTGCCGGTGTCGCCGAGCATGCCGACCAAGGTCGTCCGCGGGCCGACGCAGAGCATCTGGGTCATCGACGAAGGCGACTTCCTGTCGACCTCGATCGCGCAGCCGTCGACGCGCGGCAAGGTGTTCCGGGTCGAGGTCCACGCGCTCGGGCTCGTCAACACGCTCGAGTAGCGGCACCCGTCAGCGGTCGCTCGGCCAGACGGCCTCTCTCCCCTACGGTCAATAACTTGCCCCATCCCGGGTAGTTGTCGACGCTCGGGTGATGATGCCGAGCCGAGAAGCCGACCTCTACAAGGACAAGATCGAGGTCAGCCTCGATGGTCGGCAGATCTTCTATCTGTTCTTCGGCGGCGCCGTGATTGTCGGCCTCGTGTTCGTGCTCGGCGTGATGGTCGGTCGTCGCGTCGAGGCACGCGGCCACGTCGATGGTGTGCGCACGACCGCCGCGGTCGATCCGCTCGCCGCGCTCGACCGCCTCGAGGGCAAGGGCGGACTGAGCTTCCAGGCGACGCTGACCGGCACCGGCGCACCGAGTGAGGTCGAGCGCGCGATCGGCGATCTCGAGAAGGCGCGCGCCAAGAAGCCCGACGGCAAGACCGACATCAAGGCCGACGCCAAGGCCGACGCCAAGCTGGAGACCAAGCCAATCACGAAACCCGACGACAGAGCCGAGAACAAGCCGGTCACCAAGCCCGACGTCGAGGCCAAGCCGAAGCTGGAGTCGAAGCCCGACGCGAAGCTCGCGGCCAAGCCCGACGCGAAGCCCGATGCGAAGCCCGATGCGAAGGTCGAAGGCAAGGTCGAAGGCAAGGTCGAGAAGAAGTCAGAGACAAAGCCTGGTGGCGAGCTGGCGAAGCTCGACGGCAAGGCCGCAGCGAAGCTCGACGGCGACGCGAAGTCCGAGACCAAGCCCGAGGTGAAGAAGAAGTCCGACGACGAGGTGGCCGCGGCGGAGCCGCCGAAGCACCGCTACACGCTGCAGCTCTCGTCGTTCCAGGACCGCCAGGAAGCCGATGCATTCCTGTCGTCAGTGAAGGCGTCGGGCTATCAGGCCTACCTGACCGAGGCCGCGGTATCGGGCAAGGGCACGTTCTACCGGGTGCGGCTCGGCAAGTACGGCTCGCTCGAGGCTGCGAACGACGCGAAGTCCGAGTTCGAGAAGAGCTCGAAGAAGACCGCGTCCGTCATGCGCCTCTGAGAGCAGCCTTCAGTCGGTCAGCGACGGGACGTCGGCGATCCACGAGGTCGCGCTGCCGTAGAGGACGAGGACGAGGCCGGCATCGCGCGGCCACGGGCGAGGGCGGTGGTCGGGCGGATGGAACGCGACCGCGGTCGCGCCGTGGAGACGGGCCTCGAGCAGCGCGTCGTCGCCGTCGCCGTCGATCACCGCGATCTGGCCGAACCGGGCCGCGAGCTCGACCTCGAGCTCGGCATCGGGCTTGCCCTCGCGCGCGAGGCGCCACGCACCGGCGTGCGGAGTTTGGGCAGGGCCGCCGACGAGGCGGATCGTGCGTGGC
>JACCTC010000151.1 GCA_013812655.1 Deltaproteobacteria bacterium
TCCGCGGGCTGCGCGTGCGCGGCGGCGAGGGCCTTCGCGATCGCCGGGCCGACGGCCGCCTCCCACGCCCGCGGATCCTGCTCGGCCGCATCCGGTGCGGGCCGGCTCGTGGTGACCGGCACCGCGCCCTGCCCGCGCACCGCGAGCGTGTCGTCACACACGACGGCCTTGACGCTCTGGGTTCCGAGATCGAGGCCGACGACGAGCACGGGGAGATGCTACTAGATTGCGTGAACTTCTTCGGCCACGCCGCGGTCGCCAGCTGGTCGTCGACGGCACCGGGCGTCGTCCTCGGCGCGATGCTGCCCGACTTCGCGACGATGTCGGGCGCGCGGATCGCGAACGACGGCGCGCATGGCTCCGATGTCGCGACCGGCATCGCGCTACACCACGCGACCGATGCGACGTTTCACCGGCTACCCGTCGTCACCGGCCTGATGCGCGAGCTCGACGCGCTGCTCGACGACGGCGGCTGCGCGCGCGGCCCGCGCCGTGCCGTCGCCCACATCGGCGTCGAGCTGCTCCTCGACGGTGTACTTGTCGACGACCCGAGCTACCGCGAGGCCTACGCGCGCGCGCTCGCCCACGACGCCATCGTGATCTGGCGCGAGCCCGATGATCCGGCGCGCTACGCAATCCTGATGTCGCGCCTTCGCGCCCACGGCGTCCCCGATGATCTCCGCGATCCGCGCTCGATCACGCATCGCCTCGCCCGCATGCTCGGCCATCGCCCGCTCCTCGCCCCGTCGCCGCACGACCTCCGCGTGATCGGCGCCGCCCTCGTCACCTACCAGGCCCGCGTCGCCGTCGCCGCCGCCACCGTCATGCGCGCCGTCCGCGCCACCCTCCCCGAGTAGGGACAGGCTACCGGGCGATCCGGTACGCGTGGTGGATCTTGGAGTCGCGGAAGTCGGGCGGGATCGTCCCGCGGGTCTCGTCGGTGATCGCGGCGCCGGGAGGTGACCACTCGAGCTTGAAGCGGCGGCGGTTCGTCGTGAACCAGATCGTGCGGGCGACGGCGGCGACGTCGTCGAGGAGCGCGGCGTGATCGCGCTGGACGTCCCAGGTGTAGTCCATGCGCTTGGAGTTCGAGAACGTCGGCGGATCGACGACGGCGAGGTCCCAGCGGCGGCCGGCGCGCCGGGCGTCGACGAGGAACTCGCGCACGTCGGCGTGGACGAGCTCGCTGGTGAGCTGGTTGAGCGCGAGGTTCTCGCCGGCCCACTCGAGGTAGGTCTTCGAGAGATCGACGGTGGTCGTCTTCATGCCGGCGGCCGCCGCGTAGATCGAGAACGAGCCGGTGTACGCGAACAGGTTGAGCATCGTCGTCGCCGGCTCGGCGGCCACCTTCGCGCGGGTGATCCGGTGATCGAGGAACAGGCCGGTGTCGACGTAGCCGCCGAGGTTGACGCGAAACGCATGGCCACCCTCGCGCACCGTGCGCCACTCGTCGCGCTCGAGCTTCTCGTACTGGTGTCCCTCGCGGCGACCGACGAGCCGCTCGCGCTCCTTGACGAAGGCATCGGTAGCACCGAGCGCGTCCTTGGCGGCGGCGACCATGTCGACGAGCCACGCATCGCCGCCACCGCGCTCGCCGGCCTCATCGAGGTGGCGGTAGTCGTTGATCACGAGCGCGCCGTCGTAGGTGTCGATCGTGATCGGCAGCTCGGGGATGTCGCGGTCGTAGACCCGCCAGCACGTGATGGCTTCTCGCTTGGCCCACTTGCCGAGATGGCGCGCGTTCTTGCGCACGCGGTTCGCGAGCATCTCGGTCTGTGACGTCACGCGGAGGCGACCTGCGAAACGCCCCCTACGGTGCCCTGGAGCACGTTCCGGGCGGTGGTGTCGATCACGGCGGTTGGCAGCGTCGGCCGCACGCTAAGGCCTGTCAAGCGATTGCCCGTGGGACGATGCATGTACTAATGTCCGCACCGTCTCTACTCCGGCCGTCACATCCGGGAAGGAAACGTCATGCTTCGGAAGATTTCACTTGGACTCGTTCTCGCGCTCGCGGCCGCTTGCGGCAGCGCAAAGGTCATTTCCCGCACGCAGGCCGGTGGCGTCATCGAGCTGCAGGGCGATCGCGGCAAGGCCATGGAGCAGGCGAACGGCGAGATGAGCCGCCACTGCGGTCCCGGTAACTATCAGATCGTCCAGGAAGGCGAGGAGGCCATCGGCACCGACACCTTCGTGCGCGAGGACACGTCGACCGACTCGGCGACGTCGCGCAGCGGCCGCCGCTCGGCGACCGACTCGACCACCACGGGTCAGCAGAGCACCCGCACCGCGACCGCGTGGCGCGTCCACTACCAGTGCGCTGGCGCAGCTGGCGGACCGCCCCCAGGCCCCGCGGGTGGCCCGCCGCCCGCTCCGGCTCCGGCTCCCGGTTACTGATCCAGCGCGTTTCGGAGCAAGGCCGTCCGGCCGAGCGACCGCGAATGTCATGACATAGCGCCGCGCAACGGCGCGTTTTGTCGTTTCGGTCGTTGCAGCCTGCGCGCCGACTTAGGCGAGCAGGCGGGTGTCGTCGAGCGGCGCATCGCCGATCAGATCGACGCCGTGCTGGGCGAACCGCCGCGCCGCCGCACCGAGCCGCGGTCCGTGGCCGTTGTCGAGACACCACTGCGCGTGACCGACCAGCAGCGCGAGCTCGAGGCTGCGGCCCAGCGTGAGCGCGAACCGGCGCGCGCCGGCCTCCAGGCGCTCGGGATTCGTCATGGCCTCGGTCACCCAGGCGGTCGCATGCGCGAGGGCGCTGCGCGTCGCCTCGACCGGCCTGGCGAGGCCAGGATCCTTCGCGGCCGCCAGGTTCTTCTCGATCTCGGCGCGGATCGCCTCGAGCGCCCCGCCCTTGCCGAGCGCGCGCAGCGTGTCGAGCGAGAGCACGTTCGTCGTGCCCTCCCAGATCGGTAACACCTGCGCATCGGCGAGGATCCGCGGCAGCCCGGTGTCCTCGACGTAGCCCGCGCCGCCGCACGACTCGATCGCCTCGGAGGCCACGGCGACCGCCTGCTTCGCCGTCGTCAGCTTCGCGATCGGGATCAGCGCGCGCGACAGCCGCTCGTCTGCGTCGCGCTGCGCCGACGCACCCTGCTCGAGCGAGCCGAGCAGCTCGACCGAGCGAAACGCGAGACAGAACGCCGCGGCGTACTCGGCCTCGAGGCCGGCGAGCGTGTCGGCGTGCAGCGGCTTGTCGACGAGCAGCGCGCCGAACGCCTTGCGTCGCCGGGCGAAGTCGCGCGCGAGGGCGAGGCCGCGCCGCATACCGCTGACCGCGCACACCGCATTCCACGTCCGCGTCACCGACAGCATCGGCGTGATGCCGCGGACGCCGTCACTCGGCGAGCCGACGAGCGTCGCCGGCGTGCCATCGAGCGTGAGCTCCGCGGTCGGCACCTTGCGCGTGCCGAGCTTGTCCTTGAGCCGGTTGACGGCGATGTTGCGCAGCCGGCCATTGGCGTCGCGCAGCTCGACGAGAAACAGCGCCAGACCGCGGCTGCCGTCGCCGTTGCCCTCGGGGCGCGCGAGCGTCAGCGCCATCTCCGACGTCGTCGCCGACGTGAACCACTTCGTGCCGTAGAGGCGCCAGCCATCGCCATCACGCTTCGCGACGGTCTCGCTGCCACTGACGTCGGAGCCGCCGGTGCGCTCGGTCATCCACTGGCCGCTCGTCCACATCACCGCGGGATCGCGGCTCGTGAGCCGCGGCACGTAGCGATCGATCAGGGCGCGATCACCGGAGCCGAGCAGCGTGCGCGCGGCGCCGTCGGTCATCGCGAGCGGGCACGAGTAGACATCGAGCGATGGTCCGAGGACGTGGACGATCGCGAACTGGTGCGTGCGCGCGTAGGCTCCGAGCCGCGGCTCGTACGCGGCGGCGACCATGCCGTGGCGTGCGGCGAGGACCTGGGCCTCGACCCAGAGCGGCGAGACATCGATGCGATCGATCCGCTGCCCCCAGGCGTCCCACTGGGTCAGCACCGGCTCGTTCTCGCGATCGAGGAGCTGCTTGCCGTAGTACTCGACCGCCACCTCGCCGAGCCCGCGGAGCTCGCCGACGATCGGATCGTCCGCGCCGACGTGGCGCGCGATCCACGAGGGCAGCAAGGGATCATCGTCGAACTGATTCCCGAGGCGCGGCGGTTCCTGGAAGAACGGCATGCCCGACCCTACCGCGGTAACCTGGGCTCGTGAACCTGCTACTCGTCGACCCAGGTGAAGTCGCGGACGACGTGGTCGTCCTCGACGGTCGACGTGCCGCGCACCTGCGTACCGTCCTCGGGGTGACGGTCGGGACACAGGTGCGCGTCGGGATCATCGGCGCCGGCACCGGCACCGCGGAGATCCTCACCGACGATGGCGTTGCGCTGACCGTGCGGCTCGCGATCACCGCACCGACGCCGCGCGCGATGCCGGTCGACCTCGTGCTCGCGGTGCCCCGCCCCAAGGCATTGACCCGTACGATCGAGGCGATCGCGTCGTTCGCGGTCGCGCGTGTCGCGCTCACCAATGCGTGGCGTGTCGACAAGAGCTACCTGACCTCGCCGCGCCTCGCACCCGCAGCGCTCGCGGAGGCCGCGCGGCTCGGCGCGGAGCAGGGCATGACGACGCACATTCCGGAGATCACGATCCACCACCGGCTGATGGAGCTCCTCGATGCGCGCTGGCCGGCCGGCGTTCGTGACGATCGCGTGCGGATGATCGCGCACCCCGGCGGCATTCCGATCGAGCACGCGATGCGGATCCACGACGACGATCCGATCACGCTTGCGATCGGTCCCGAGGGCGGCTGGATCGAGCGCGAGATCGAGACGTTCGTCGCACGTGGCTTCACGGCGGTCTCGCTCGGCGCGCCGATCCTGCGCGTCGAGACCGCGGTCGCGGCTGTGCTCGGCCAGCTCGTGCTGCTCCGCCGGCTCGCCGAGCGGTGAGTCAGCGCGGCGCGATCAGGCAGGCATCGCCGAGCTCGTGCGCGCTGAGGCCAGCATCCGCGGCGACCGCGAGGGCGTTATCGAGGCGCGCGCGCGAGGCGAATGCGCGGAGCAGCTCGAAGTGACTCTCGCCCGGCACGTGCAGCCCGCTGACGAGCCCGTCGACGACCGCCGGCCGGTACGCCGCATCGAGACGCAGCGTCGCGATCCCCGGCCCCGCCCTGCCGCCACTCGCCTCGAGCGCGCGCACGACCGTCGTGCCGATCGCGATCACCCGACCACCGATCGCGCGCGTCGCGGTGAGCGCGGCCGCCGTGGTCTCCGGGATCTCGTAGCGCTCGGGCCAAGGCAGCTCGCGATCGGCCACCTCGTCACCGATCGAGCCGAGGCCCGCGGCATGCGTCAACTTCGCGATCGCGATGCCGGCGCGCCGGAGCCCGAGGATCACGTCCCAGGTCAGTGGACGTCCCGCCGACGGCATCTCGACCGCCCATGGCCGCGCCGCGTACCCGGTCTGCACGGTCCACAACGGCAGCGCCTCCGCGCGGTGCGCGTACTGCACGGGCGTGGCCGACGCGTAGAGCGCGTGCCACAGCGCGTCGGCAGAGAGCTCGCGCGGCACGCCATCGGCGTCGAGGATCTCGTCGACCTCGAGCTCGACGCGACGACCCGCACACGCACGGACCACCGCGATCAATTGCCCGCAGGGGAGCGAGGCCGTCTGGCCGAGCGACCGCGGAGGGCGTAATTGCCCGAGCCGCACCAGCGAGCCGATCGCGATCGCCGGCGGCGGCGCGCGATGCTCGGTCCGCGTTCGCCAGTCGCCGCCACCGAACAGCACGCCGGTCAGGTGCATGCCCTCGACGGGGGCCGCGAGCCGGAGCTCGAAGCCCTGACCCTCCGCCGTGCGGCCGGCGAGCGACGCCGGCAATGTCGCGGCGTCGTTGACGACGACCAGATCGTCGGCGCGTAGCAGTCCGGGCAGCGCACCGAACGGATGCAGCGCGACACGATCGCTCGTCGGATCGAGCGTGACGAGCCGGACTGCGTGCCGGGCGACCTCGCGGGTCGCGAGGCGGATCTCGACGCCCGCGTCCATCACCCCGTCCCGACGCGCATCCCTCATCGGATCCCCGACTGACTCTCCGGCTCGATCGCCGACAGCGCGCCCGACCGCGTCCCCGGCCAGCTCGGTACCACGAGCCGCGCTCCACTCGGGGCGCGCGCCGCGTCCTCGATCATCGCGACGATCCGCGAGGCGACCTCGGTGGGTTGCTGGAGCGTCGCGCGGTCGGCGTCGGGCACCGCCGCGGCGTGCATCACGGTATCCATCTCGCCCGGATCGACCGCGAGCACGCGCACGCCCGTGCCGGCGAGCTCGGCCGCGAGGATCCGGCTCAGGTGATCCTGGGCGGCCTTCGAGATCCCGTACGCGCCCCACCGCGGATACGGCTCGACGGCAGCATCCGAGCTGACGTGAACGATGACACCGGCGCCACGGATCGCCATCGCGCCGGCGAGCACCTTGGTCAACCGGAACGGGCCGACGAGGTTCGTCTCGAGTACGCCGGCGAGGTCCTCGCACTCGGTGTCGAGCAGGAGGCGCAGCGGCACCGGCCCGAGCGTGCTCGCGTTGTGGATCGCGACCGCGATCTCGCCGATCAGCCCGGCGGCCTGACCCGCGATCCGGTGAATCGCCGCCTTGTCCGCGATGTCGCCGACGACCGCGTGGGCGTCGCCGCCGCGTGCCCGGATCGTCGCGACCACGTCGTCGAGCGGGCCTGCCGTGCGGGCGACGAGTGCGAGCTTCGCGCCGCGCGCCGCCAGTGTCTCCGCCAGTGCCCGGCCGAGCCCGCGACTCGCGCCGGTGATCAAGATGCCCTGTCCTGCGATGGTCATATCGTTCTCCTGTCGTTCTCTTGGCAACCACCGTACGTCGCCCTGCCAACATGTCATCGCATGCGCTATTATATTGTCCGGAGGACACGGGATGAGCCAGGAGCACGATCACCTCGCCGACAACATCAAGGCCGTGCGCGAAGCCCGCGGACTCTCGCAGCAGCAGATCGCGAAGGCCGCCGGCATTCCGCGCGCGACCTGGACGAACCTCGAGTCGGGTGCAGCGAACCCGACGCTCGCGGTGCTCGTCAAGGTCGCGAACGTGCTCCAGGTCCGCGTCGACGAGCTGCTGGCGTCGCCACGGCGACCGGCGCGCCACCTCCGAGCGTCCGAGCTGCCGGTCCGCGAGCGCGGCTCCGTCCGCGTCCGCAAGCTGCTGCCCGAGCCGCTGCCCGGCCTCGATCTCGAGCGCATGG
>JACCTC010000403.1 GCA_013812655.1 Deltaproteobacteria bacterium
CCAGCAGCTCGGGATCGTCGATCTCGACGATCAACGCCTGCGCGCGCGCGATGACGGCATCGGTGCGCGGCCGCGTGCGATCGCCCTGGGCCGCGAGGAACATCGCCTCGGCGATCAGCGCGCGCGCGACCCGGATCGGTTCGCCGAGCGAGAGTGCGAGCAGCGCCTGGCGGGTCGCGAAGTCGGCGCCGACGACGAGATCGACCATGCCGAGGCTCGTCGCCGCGGTCCACAGCACGTCGAGCCGCACCAGCTCGTAGGGCGAGACGCGTGTCGGGTCACGCGGCTCGAAGGCGAGCCCGCGCACGCGCAGCCGCGTCCGGTGCCAGACCAGCGAGGCGACCGCGCGCATCGGGGTCCGCGGCCGCGAGCCGCCGACCTCGGTGAGGACCTCGTCGAGGACGCGCAGGCCGTGCTCGATGAGGCCCGTCCGTAGATATTGCATCGCCGCGCGCCGACGCAGCTCGGTCGCCTCGGCCGCAGGCGCACCGTGACTCGCGGCGAGATAGACCTCGGCGGCATCGGCGCCCTGCCCCGCGTTCGCGAGCGCATCACCGAGGGCCGTGCGGACCGCGCGCGTGCGCGTGACGTCGAGCTCGGCGAGCCGCAGCGCGGTGCGATAGAGCTGCGCAGCCCGATCGAACGCGAGAGCGTGACTGGCCTGCTCGGCGGCGGCCAGCGCGTGCTCGCCCGCGGCAGCGCGATCGCCCGCGCCCTCGCAGTGCACGATGAGCGCCTCGCGATCATCGGCCACGGTCAGCACGTCGGCGAGCCGCGCGTGGAGATCGCGTCGCCATGGCTCGGTGAGCGCGGCGCCGACGGCCTCGCGGATCCGGTCGTGATAGCACTCGAAGCGCGGGTCACCTTCGTCGGCGCTGACCCGCACGAGGTGAGTCGCGACGAGCCGCGCGAGATCACGTTCGAGTGCCTCGGGCGGCGTCCCGCTCGCGGCGCCCAGCACGTCGCGGCCGAGCGGCTTCGCGGCGTGCGCGATCAGCTCGATCACGACGCGTTCACCGCGCGACAGATCGTCGAGGCGCCGCGCGATCGCACGCTCGACCGAGGGCTCGCCCTGGTTCATCGCGAGCGCGAGCTCGTGGACCAGGAATGGCACGCCGCCGGACTCGACGGCGATCGATGCCGCGGTGACCGCGTTCCCGGTCAGCGCCGCCGCGAGCACTCGCGCATCCGCGAGGTCGAGTGGCTCGAGCGCGAGCTCGACGACGCGTAGCGCCGCGCCGAGCCGCTCGCGACGCTGGCGGAGCGCGCACAAGAGCGGCGCGCGGGTCTCGTCCTCGGAGCGGTACGCGAGCACCAGCACGAGCGCCGGCGGATCGGGCGGCATGACGAGGACGTCGAGCAGCGGCGCGCTGTCGACATCGCCCCACTGCAGATCATCGATCACCATCACGACCGGCCGCAGCTCGGCGAGCCGCGCGACGAGCTCGCGCAGCGCCGCGAACGCCCGCCGTCGCAGCTCGTGGGGCTCGGGCACCGCGACGCGCCGGCGCCGCGCGCGGGTCACCGCGTCGACGGCACCGAGGATCGGAAATACCTGAGCGAGCAGCAGGATGTCGCGTGGCAGCACCGCGTCGACCTCGGCCTCCGGCAACGTGCCGAGGTAGCGCGCGAGCGCGTCGACGAGGCTGTCGACCGCCTTGTACGGCACCGACTCCTGCGGATAGCAGCGACCGGCGAGCACGACGGCGCCGCGCTCGTCGAGGCTGCGCACGAATGACCGGAGCAGCGTCGTCTTGCCGATGCCCGAGGCGCCGCGCAGGTGGACGACCGTGCCCTGCCCGCGCTCGACATCGTCGTAGACGCCGCGGAGCACGGCGAGCGCATCGTCGCGTCCGACGAACAGGCCCTCGCGATCGACGACCGAAGGCCGCATCGGCGCGCGAGGCTTCGGCGCGACATCGAGCCGTCGCAAGATCTCCGCACCCGACGGCCGCGCGGCAGGATCGCGACGCACTAGCGCATCGCACAGCGCGGCGAGATCCGGCGGCGAAGCCGGCGCGCGCACGAGCACCGGCTGTGGATCGTAGCGGCCCTTGTCGAACATGATCGCCTTGCTCGATCCCTGGAACGGCAGCGCGCCGGTCAACAGCTCGTAGAGCACGACGCCCACCGCGTACCAGTCGCTCGCGGGCACCGCCCCGCCCACCGCCTGCTCCGGCGCCGCGTAGGACGGCGTGCCGACCCGCGCGCGATCGCCGGTAGCGATCTCGGCAATGATCCCGAAGTCGAGGAGCACGACCCGCGGCTCGGCGGTGACCATGATGTTCGACGGCTTGATGTCGCGATGCAGGCGGCCCGCCGCGTGGAGCGCCGCGACGCCCTGCGCGAGCTGCGCGAGGCAGGCGCGGATCCGGTGATCGTCGACGGGCCGGCCGACGTACGACGCCAGGTCGACGCAGCCGTCGAGCAGCTCCATCGTGATGAACCACGTCACACCATCGACGTGCAGCTCGTGCAACGCGACGAGGTTCGGGTGCGCGATGTCGGCGAGCGCGCGGACTTCCTGCTTGAACTGGAACAGCGATCCCGGCGTCGCGCTGCGCATCACCTTCAGCGCGACCGCCATCTCGCGCGTCCGGTCGAACGCCTCGTACACGATGCCCATCGCACCCGCGCCGAGCCGCCGCCGCACCTCGAAGCGCTCGGTGCCGGCGAACGCGACTGGATCGGGGACGCCCATCGAGGGTGCCATCCTACCGCTCACCGCGGCCCGCCGACGAGAGTGACCTTTGCGGTCACTGGGGACGCCCCGATCGCAGTCACCGGGATGTCCACTGTGACCTCCCCCCGACGAGGTGCGCGTCGCCGTGTGCACACGATCGCGGTTCCGGCAGCTTGCACCCGCGCGCCTCGCGGTCCGCTCGTTGCAAACGGCCGGCAGCATGAGGGCACCCCTGTTTCATTCGCTCATCGCGAGCCTCCTTCTCCCGGCGTGTGTCATCGGCAGCGAAGCCACGCCCGAACCCGACGAGCCACCGGTCGGACCCGACGAGCAACGGATCGTCGACGACGCGGTCGGCGTCTCGCTCGTCGTGCCTGCGTCGTGGCAGGTCGCCAAGGACCCGGTGCTGTTCGAGACCCACGGCTTCCTCGTCCGCGCCGACGACGCACCGCATGACCACGCTACCGCCCGCGTCGCGCTCGCCTACCAGGCGAAGCCGCGCGATCTCGAGCGGCTCGTCGCCGAGAAGCTCGAGCAGTACGCTGGCGCCGAGCGCGTCGACCTCACGCTGCCCGATGGCCGGCGCGCCGTCGCGGTCACGAACCTGCCGGGCACCGACCCGTACACGGCCGTGTTCACCAGCGACGGCGATCGGGTCTACGAGATCGGGCTGTGGTCCGAGCAGACCGGCCTCGACGCGGCCGGCACCGCGCTGCTCGGCAAGCTCCACTTTCGCGCGCCGAAGCAGTCGATCTCCGCGCTCGGCCTCACCCGCCACGACGAGGCGCTCTACGGCGTGCCGCCCCCCGACCTCGCGGACGCCAACGCGCTCGCGGCCCAGCGTCGCGGCATGATGGTGCGCGCGGCCGCCGCCGAAGATCCCGCCATGCAGCACGCGATGGTCAACGAGATGATCGATCCGCCGGTGCCCGACAACGTGTCAGCCGCCGCTGGCTGCGGGTTCACCGCACCCGCGAGCCTCTACTGGCAGCTGCAGTGGGACGACACCAACACGTTTTACTCCGGCACTTACTACAACCTGCGCGAGCGCGACGGCTGGAGCGCGATGAGCGGGAACTACGGCAGCTGGTGGGGCACGAACTACCACGTCGGGCTTTGCTATGCGGGGCGCCTCAACCAGTACTACGCGAACGACTGGCCGGCGCAGCACTGGGCGAACGCGTACGCCGCGTTCTCGGGCACCGTCGAGTGGGCGGGCTGGGGCACCGATGGCTTCGCGACGCTCGGCCGCTACGTCGTCGTGCGCAACGGCAACTACCGCAGCCTGACCGCACACCTCACCGCGATCCGCGCAGGTGTTCGCTGGGGCGCCTGGATCGACGGCTACTGGGACGTCGTCGGGTGGGCCGGCGACACCGGCGGCCCGTGGGATCCGCACCTCCATGCGCGCGTCGCGTGGGGCGAGTCGCTGACCTGGAACGGCCAACCTTATGGCGGTCAGTCCGTGGCGCCGCTCCGGCTGCGTTGCTTCGATTGTAACGACTACGACGTCGACGCTGCCGGCGCGGGCGGCTTCTACACCAGCTTCTGGCACGGTCGCTGGATGCGCTACTGATCGGCGACCGTCAGCGCCTTGCCGTCGTAGTGGTACGTCGTCTCGCCGGTCTGGACCTCGCCGGTCGACATCACGTGGAGCCGCACCGTGTTCTCCGCGACAAACCACGCCTCGTCACGATTCGGGGTCGCCCCATCCGGCAGCTCGAGTGGTCGCTCGGCGCCGGTCTCCAGATCGATCGCAAAGTGTGCGTCATCGCGCTCGATGACGGCCTGCCCGGCTGCGACCCCGAGCAGGATATCCGCCTTCGCGAGCAAGGCGGCACGCGGCCGATGGAGCTGTAGCGTGTAGATCGCGGACATACCGTCGCCGCCCGCACGCACGACCAGCATGCCGGGATCGACGGGCTCGGCGTCGTACACCGAGAGGTGGCTCGGCGTCAGGACCTCGATGCGACCGGTGTGCGGGATCCGGACGAGTCTCCAGGCCCCATCGCTCGCTTGCCGCACGACGATGCCGCCCCGCATGAAATGAAACGGCGCAGCGACCCAGTCGGCGATGACATCGAGGCGACGCGCGGCGAGGTCATAGCGAACGAGACGGGCCTGGATCTGGAGCTCCGCGTCGTAGTCCGCCGTCGAGACGTCCTCGATCCAGTACAACGCACCGCCCGCCGGATCGGCCACGAGGCCACGACGGATCGCACCCGGTAACGGCAGGCAGGCATCGTCGCGGTTGCGGCGATCGCGCGGACTCGAGCACGCAGCGAGCGCGAGCATCACGGCCACGAACCATCGACTCCCCACCCTCAAGCTGTCTCACGAATGCGCGATCGATATAAGGTGCGGCGATGCGCCGCCTGCTGCTCGTCGCGTTCGTGATCGCCTGCGGCAGCAAGGCCGCGAAGCCACTCGCCAAGGAGCTGCCCGGTGAGCAAGGGCGCGCCGTTCGAGGCCGCGGCGAGCGAACAGTCGCGCGGCAAGCCGGTGAAGCGCGAGCTCGGTGGCGTGCACTACTCGCTCGGGATCCCCGCGGGCTACCGGCTCGCGGAGGAATCGCAGCGCCGCCACACCTGGGAGCCGACGTCGGGCACCGGCTTCATGGTCAAGCTCACCGTGTCGCCGCGCAGCAAGACCGATGTCGATGGCGCCTGGGTGACCCCGCCGTGTGACCCGCGCGAGGCCGGTGGAATCTCGAGCTCGAGCAACAGGGTCGATGGTGTCGAGCGCGATACCTCGATCGGTCTGACCCTGTGCATCGCCGACCGCGAGGTCTCGTTGCACTGCTCCGCCGAACACACGCGTGGCCACCTCGAGAAGCCCGAGCAGGAAGCCGCGCTCGCGCTCTGCAAGTCGCTGCAGCTCGCGCGCTGATCACTCGCTCGCGGGCGCGGCGTTCTTCGGCGGGACCTTGCGCTGCGAGCGGATGTTGCCCTTCAGCACCGTGATCGGGACGGGCGGCGTCAGCTGGTAGTGGAAGCCGCGGGTGTCGAGCTTCGCGACGAACGTGCCCTTGTGGCGGACGACGCGGCGGTACTTGACGGGCATCTGGCCCTTGACCTCGTGCTCGCGGTGGCGCAGCAGGAAGTCAGCGAGCCGGACCGCGAGCCCGTTGTAGAGGCGATGACAGCCGTGCGACGTGCCGTTGACGATCGAGGTGACACTCGACGAGCCGTGGGTCCCGATGCCGTTGTCCCAGTACTTCTCGGTACCGTCCTTTTGCTTCACGACGTTGTCGTGGACGAGCAGCACCATGCCGTAGGCGGCATGCGGACCGGGGCCCATGATCGAGCGCTTGAGCTCCCACTTGCCGTTGTAGAGGTTCTTGACGAGATCCTTGTCGGGCGTCGTCGGCGGCGGCATCCAGGTCGGCGCCGCGAACAGATCGCGCCACACGCGCGGGCCGACATCGGATTCCTTCCAGCGCTGGTGGACGTAGCCGCCGGCGGTGCGGACATCGGACCAGCCGCCGATCGTCGTCGGCCAGCGCACGAGCGGGCGCTTCGTGCCGTTGTCGTTGACGAACACCGTGACCGTCGGCCGGCGCGTGATCTTCCGCTTGATCGGCGTGTCGTCGTACCAGACGTCGCCGCGATCGAGCTCGGCCGACAGATCCATGTGCGCGGCGTGATAGGCGGGCGGCGGCGGCAACGCGAGCGCGACGCGAACGCCGGTCTTGTGGCGTGCGAGGAAGGCAGCGACCTCCGCGGGCCCGGTCCACGCGAGGTGCTTCGCAGCAGCCTCGGTGGTCGGTGAGACGAGATCGGGAGCCGCGTTCGGCAGCGGCGTCTCGCGGCCACGCGCGGCGCGCATCGCGGCGGGGTCGAGCATGCGATCGAGGATCGGCTGCGGTCCGTCGCCGGCGGTACCGTCCTCGAGCAGGCCGGTCGCATCGACGACGCGCTCGCGCAGGATCCGCAGCGCGAGCCGGTAATCGAGCTCGCGGCTGTCCTGCATCATCGCCTCGCGGGTCTCGGGATCGAGGCGCTCGTTCGGCATCAGGAAGTTGCGGCGCTGAAACAGCTCGACCGCATCACTCGTGCGCCACGTCATCGTGCCGTCGGCGTCCTTCTCGGGAAGGAAGCCTTCGCAGACGAGCTTGCGCTGGGCGGTGACGATGCCGGCGTGCTGGTCGGCGAGCTTCTTCCAGCGCGCGTACTTCGGTGCGAGGTCCGGGATTTTTGCGAGTGACGGGAAGTCGGCCAGGCCGCGCTTGACGCGCTCCTTCTCGAGCTGCTTCTCGAGCGCGACGCGCGCGTTCGAATTCATCTTCACGAGCGGACCGTGGTCCTGCGCGAAGGGCCTCGCGAGCGTCCCGATCGGTGATGGATCGATCGCCGCGTGACACGCGTGGCGCGCTTCGTCGGCGAGCCGCTCGCGCACGATCGCGAGTGATGGCAGCACACCGTAGAGCTCGCCGAGTGCCTCGCGGTCGTCGATCGGCTTGCCGTTCTTGTCACGCTCGGCGGCGAGCTCGAGGTACGTCTCGCGATACTCCGGCGCGGTGCCATCGGGACCGGGCGCGAACAGCCGCGGCGCCCACGCATCCTCGAGATCGACGATCGTCAGCTTCTGCGCCTGCGCTTCGGATGGACACACAATGCCGCGCTCGACGCCGTTCTCGATCCGGAGCGCTGCGCCGGCACACGTCGTCTCGGTGGTGGATTCGGTGGGAACGGTGCGGCGCTCGGCGCTCGCCTGCGCGGTTGGCGTCGGCGAAGGCGAGGTCCTGATGACGGTCCGGGGACCGGACGATCCGCATCCAAGCAAGCTAACGAGGGCGAACAGCTGCCATCTCATCCTTCATAGGATGCCTGGCCGTCGAGGAATGGCGAGCAATCTCCAGCTGCGCCACCAGCGCACATCGCGCTCTGACGTCGTGCGATCGAGCGCGCGGTGGCGGCATGTCGCTTGCTGTCCTTCCAGGTATGACCGTGAGGCGACACCTGTTGCTCTGCACGTTCCTCCTCGGCGCGTGCCGTGAGGCCGCGAGCGAGACCGAAGAGGTCGATCTCGCGCCACCGAAACCGCCGTGTGCGGGATGCACGATCGATCTACCGCCGTCGACGCGCGCGGTGCCGCTGCTCGTCGTGCTCCACGGCAACTGGGAGACCGCTGCAGACGCCGCGGCGCGCTGGCGCAGTGCAGCACTCGCGCGCGGATGGGGCGTTCTCGCCCTTCAATGCCCGCGTGCCGAAGGTTGCGACGACCAGGCGCGGTGGTATCGCTGGCGCGGCGAGCCCAAATGGATCGTCGATCAGATCGCCGAGGTCGGGCGAAAGCGCCCGATCGACGTGTCCAAGATCTATCTCGTCGGCTGGTCGGGCGGCGCGACGTACATCGGCATGCTGGCGCCGAAGTGGTCGAGCGTGTTCGCGGGCGTGGTGTTTCACGGTGGCGGTCAGCCGCCGTCGGGCGCAGGCTGCCCGTCGCGCAACCTGCCGGCGTACTTCCTCGTCGGTGACAGGAATCCCGCGCATCCGGCGGCCCGGCGTCTCCGCGCGTACTGGGAGAGCTGCGGTCAGGAGCACGTCTGGGATCTCGTCGAGGGTGCGAACCACGCCAGGGAAGAGGCCGCGCTCGACAACCTCAAGGCGATGTCGATCCTGCAGTGGCTCGACCGCCACGAACGCACCCCGCTGATCTCGACTCGCTGAGCCCCCCTCGGGTGGCGGTCGGATCCCGAGCGCTCGGGCACATCGGTCCATGGCCGGAGGCTTGCACCTCAGGAAATTCATCATGCGCTGGGACAAATCACACCGAAGCCCGAATGTCGAAGATCGTCGCGCGTCTGGAGGCAGGGCCGGAATGGGCGGCGGGATGCCGCTCGGCGCCTTGCTCGCGGTCGGCAGCCGGTTCGGCTGGAAAGGCATCCTCGTCGCGATCGTGGTCATCGGCGCGATGACCTACGGCGGGATGTGCAGCGGTGGCGGCGGCATCTCCTCGTGCCTCGGCGGCGGCTCGCCTGGCACCACCGAACGTCGCAGTGACGTGCCCGCCGAGAAGGCACCGGCCGGCCAGCGGGGCGAGCGCGGCCAGACCGCGGAAGGTGACGAGCTCGCGCGCTTCGTCGGCTTCGTGCTCGACGACGTCCAGAAGACCTGGCAGGAGCAGCTGCCCGATTACAAGATCGCGAAGATGGTGCTGTTCCGCGGCCAGGTCAAATCGGCGTGCGGTAGCGCTTCGTCGGCGGTGGGCCCGTTCTACTGCCCGACCGATCACAAGGTCTACATCGACCTCGCGTTCTATAACGACCTGCGCCGCCGGTTCGGCGCCGACGGCGACTTCGCGCAGGCCTACGTGATCGCGCACGAGGTCGGTCATCACGTGCAGAACATCCGCGGCAAGCTCGGTCGCGGTGAGGTCAACCAGATCGAGATCGAGCTCCAGGCCGACTGCATGGCCGGCGCGTGGGCGCGTGACGCCGAGCGCCGCAAGCTGCTCGAGGTCGGCGACATCGACGAGGCGCTCAACGCGGCCGCCGCGATCGGTGACGACTCGATCCAGAAGAAGACGCAGGGCCACGTGCAGCCGGAGACCTGGACGCATGGCTCGTCGGCGCAGCGCTCGGGTGCCTTCAAGAAGGGCTTCGAGGGCGGCGCCGCGTCCTGCGGGATCCGCTAGGGCGCGGGGGGCGAGACCGCGGCGAGCGTCTTGTCGCCCGACACGACGCGGATGAAGCCGACGGCGCCGCCGCCACCACCGCCGCCACCGGGTAGTGGGTTGGCGCCGACCATGCCGTTGGCGTCGTCACGATGACCACCCGCACCGCCGGCGCTGCCGACCTCGCAGCTGCCGTCGCCGCCGAG
>JACCTC010000414.1 GCA_013812655.1 Deltaproteobacteria bacterium
ACCTCGAGTCAATCCTCTGGCTCGAGGCGTTCCTGCGCGACTACCCGGGCGCCGTCATCATGACGTGCCACGACCGCGAGATCATGAACCGCGTCGTGTCGAAGATCGTCGAGATCGATGGCGGCGAGCTCCGCTCGTACTCCGGCAACTACGACTTCTACGAGGGCGCCCGCGAGATCGAGGCGCAGCGCCGCGAGGCCGAGTACTCGCGCCAGCAGGCGATGCTCGCGAAGGAGAGCAAGTTCATCGAGCGCTTCAAGGCGCAGGCGGCGAAGGCGTCACTCGTGCAGAGCCGGATCAAGAAGCTCGACAAGATCGAGAAGGTCGAGGAGCCGCGGCGGATCGTCGAGAAGTACTTCGAGTTCCGCACGCCGCCGCGCTCGGGCGACGATGTCGTCAAGATCGAGGGCCTCAAGAAGGCTTACGGCAACAAGGTCGTGCACGGCGGCCTGACGATGATGGTCCAGCGCAAGGAGCGCTGGGCGGTGATGGGCGAGAACGGTGCCGGCAAGTCGACGCTGCTCAAGATGATCGCCGGTGCACTCGCGCCGGATGCGGGCTCGGCGACGATCGGCGCGTCGGTGACGATGGGCTACTACGCGCAGCACGTGATGGACGGGCTGTCCGGAGACCGGACCGTCCTCGAGGAGCTTCAGGAGCACGCGCCGCTCGCGAATCAGGGCACGCTGCGCGGCCTCGCCGGCGCGTTCGGATTTCACGACGACGACGTGTTCAAGCCGGTCCGCGTGCTGTCGGGTGGCGAGCGCGCGCGGATCGCGCTGGCGAAGCTGCTCTACGACGCGCCGAACCTGCTCGTGCTCGACGAGCCGACGAACCACCTCGACATCACGACGAAGCGCGCGCTGGTCCGCGCCCTCGCCGACTACGAGGGCACGTTGATCTTCGTCTCGCACGATCGGCAGTTCCTGCGCGCGCTCGCGAACCGCGTGCTCGAGCTATCGGCGGCGGGACCGCGCCTGTACGGCGGCACCTACGAGGAGTACGTGGCGTCGACCGGTCGCGAGGCGCCCGGCATGCGCGCGACGTAGCGCCTGTCTAAGTGCAGTCGCCCGGGCAGGTCGCCGGAGTCTCGGTGCACGTGAAGTCGCCGCAGCTCGCCGTGCAGGTGCCGCAATCGCCGCTGCAGCTCACGCACGACTCGCGGGTCGGCTCGCAGGTGCCGTCGCCACAGCGCGCCGCGGTCGGTCCGCACGTGATCGCGCTGGTCGCGCCCGGTGGACACTCGGGATGGCACACACGCCAGCAGTCGGGGTCCGCGCAGCCCGCCAGGCCGTCGCCATCGAGATCGAGCGGAACACAGCTCTCGTCGAGCGCTGGCCCATCCCACGCCAGGCGCGCGAGCTCGCCGGACGCCGCGCCGCCCTGCACGCCGCCGAACACGAGCACGCCCGCGCTCTCGATGGAGCTGACCATCACGTGGTTCGCGCGCGGTCGCAGCGGCGTCGCGACCGTCAGCGGCGTCCACGCCGTGCCATCCCACTCCCACTGATCGTTGAGCGTCACCGGTGACGCACCGCCGAACAGCACCGTCCGGCGCCGCGCCGCGTCCCACGCCATCCCCGCGCCAAACCGCGGGCCGGGCCCCGTCGTCGCGCGCGCGGTCCACGTCGTGCCGTTCCACGCCCAGGTATCGCGGAGCGCCGCGTTGGTCGAGGTCTCGCCACCGAACAGCACGATCTCCTCGCGCACCGGATCCCAGGAGGCCGCGGCCTGATCGCGTGCGGGTGGCGAGGTCGCGGGTGTGCGCTCGGTCCACGCGACGCCGTCCCACGTCCAGGTGTCGGCGAGCGACTGACCTGCGGTGTTGTTGCGGCCGCCGAACATGACGACCACGCCGCGCACCGGGTCATGGACCAGCACCGGGCTGTCGCGACCGATCGGCGAGCCGGTGGGTGGCGCCTCGAGCGTCCACGTGTTGCCGGCAAGGACCCAGGTGTCGCTGCTGTAGTCGCCGTTCGGCCGCACGCCGCCGAACAGCACGAACTCGCGGCGCCGGCTATCGAACGCCATCGAACCGCCCGTCATGGCGCCCGGCGTGGTCCCGACGATCTGCGACCACACGCCGTTCCACTGCAACGTGGTGCCCGAGATGAAGGTCGTCTGGATTCCGCCGTGCACGATCAGCCGGCCGCCCACCAGGTCGACCGCCGCGGCGGCAGTGGCGCGGTTCGGAGCGAGCGTGACAGCGTCCTCGATTCGCACCCAGTTGCCGTCGAACCGGTACATGTCGTTTCGATCCTGGAGCATCACGATCGTGTTCGTCGGTGCGAGCGTCGCGACGAGCGCGTTCGTGCTCGTCCCCGTAAAGGCGGGGATCGCAAGCTGCGTCCAGCTCGTACCGTCCCAGCTCCAGGTGTCGGTCTGGCTCGCGATCCCCGCGGAGCCACCGAACATCAGCACGCGGCCTGCCGCCTGATCGTAGGTCATCGCGTGCATGCGTCGCGCAGCTGGTGAGGTGGCCGGCGCGCGCAGCGTCCACGTCGAGCCTGCCAGCTCCCAGGTCTCGGCGCTGTCGACCGACTGATGGCTGCCGCCAAACAGGACGACCACCCCCCGCTTCGGATCGTAGGTGGCCGCAGCGTCGAAGCGAGGACCCGGCGACGGCGTCGCGGTGATCGGCGTCCAGGACGTGCCGTCCCACGACCAGGTATCGCCGAGCCCGATGTCGTCGGTGAGCGTCCGTCCCCCGAACAGGATGACGCGGTGCGCGCGCGCGTCGTAGACCATGACGTGGTCACCGCGAGCGCTGGGCGAGCTCACCGGCTGGCGCTGCGTCCACGTCGCCCCGTCCCATTCCCAGGTGTCCTCGAAGCCGATACCACCGAACAGCACGGTGCGCTTGCGTGACGCGTCGTACGCCATCGCGTGGCGCGACCGCAGCGGCGGACTGACGTCAGGATCCGGCGCGAACCACTGGCGCCCGTCCCACTCGAGTGTGCGCGCTTCGCTGTCTTGATTGCCGAACAGCACGAGCCGGTCGCGGTGCGCATCGTAGGCCCACGCCGGAAACCTATCGAGCTCGCTCGGCATCGGGAACCTCGACCACCGTGGCGTCTCGCTGGTGCAGTCCGCCGCGCAGCCATCGTGCGAGAGGATGCGATCGACACCGTCGTCGCACTGCTCGCCGTGGACGAGATCGATGACGCCGTTCCCGCAGACCTCGGTCGACGCGCAGTCGGCGGAGCAGCCGTCGCCTGCGCCATTGTTACCGTCGTCGCAAGCCTCGTCGGGATCGAGCCGGCCATTGCCACACCCGGCGGTCAGACACACGCCGTCGTAGCAACGCCCGCCGTCGCCGCACGGTGCGAGCTCGGGCTGGTCGGTGCACTGCGCGAGCTGATCCGGCACCACGCAGAGCATCACGTCGTCGACGGTGGCGCACGAGGTGCCGTCGGGGCACAGCGTGCCGTCGGAGCAGACGACGCTGCTCGACGTCACGCAGCTGCTCGCCGCGCCGACGATGCCGGTGACGACGACGACGGCGACGACCGACCACGCGAAGCTCCGGCGCAACACGCGCTCAGTATATGACGTCGGGCTTGCATCCTGGCGGCACGCGACTCATGTTGGTCGCTACATGGACATGCACAACGTCGGGGGTACGCCGGGAGGAACGCGGACCTTCTTCCTTGGTCTGGTCATGGTGATCGTCGGCGGCTACCTGCTGTTCGATCACGTCCAGGTGCACGGCGGGTTCTGGCGCTGGCGAGGCATCGGCGGCTACGGCTCGAGCTTCGGCATCACGCTGATCCCGCTGCTGTTCGGGATCGGGATCCTGTTCGTCAACGGGCGGTCCCTGGTCGGGCGCCTCCTGACCGCGGGCGGGTTCCTGGTGATCCTCGTCGGGATCATCGCCAACCTCGACATCCACTTCCGGCAGACGTCGCTGTTCAACACGCTCGTGATGCTCGTGCTGCTCGTCGGCGGCACCGGCCTCGTCGTCCGCTCGGTTCTTCCGATGGGACAACCGCACACACCTGCCCCCCGCGACCCCCGCGACCCCCGCCGCACCGACGAGGACTGACCAGCGCGACTGACCAGCGTCCGGCATGACCGCCTCGCGAGGCGGTGTTAGCCTGGACGTCGTGGCCGACGAGGGCGAGCGCAAGCCGGATCTGCGCACGGTGCTCGGGACGCCGCCGCCGCGGTCGCGCACCTCTGGCGTCATGCCGGCACGCCCCGCCCGCGTGGTGACGCCGGCACCCCACACGATCGCGGCGACCGTGCCGCCGGTTCCCACGCCGGTGGGTTCCCTCGAGACCGCTGCCGACGACAGCGGCAATCGCGACGCCGCGGATCCGACGACGTTCGCGCCTGGGACCCGCATCGGCCAGTACGAGCTGATCCGCGAGCTCGGCCGCGGTGGGATGGGCATCGTCTACGCCGCGCGCGACACCAAGCTCGGGCGGCGCGTCGCGATCAAATTTCTGAGGTCTACGAGCCGCGAGGTCACCGATCGGTTCCTGATCGAGGCTCGCGCGACGGCGCGCTGCAACCACGACAACATCGTCATCGTCTACCAGGTCGACGAGGTCGCCGGCCTGCCCTACCTGGTGCTCGAGTTTCTCGAGGGCCAGGAGCTGCGCGACGTCATGGGTGCGTTCAACGACGGCGACAAGCTGCCGCCGGCGCGCGTCGTCGAGCTCGCGTTGCCGATCGCGCGCGCGCTCGAGCGTGCGCACGCCCTCGGGATCGTCCACCGCGATCTCAAGCCCGAGAACGTGATCGTGACCACCGCGGGCGGAGTCAAGGTCCTCGACTTCGGGATCTCCAAGGCGCTCGGCACCGAGGAGCGCAAGCGTGCGAGCTATCAGGACCTGTCGAGCGCGGCAGCCAGCGCGCTCATGCTGACCCGCGAGGGCGCGCTCGTCGGCACGCTGCCGTACATGGCGCCCGAGCAAGCGGGCTCCGAGGCCGTCGATCACCGGATCGATCTGTGGGCGCTCGGCATCATCATGTTCGAGATGTTGACGGGACGGCATCCGGTCGATCCGCCGCGGAACGACCTGCTGATCCAGAACCTCGTGCTGCCGGTCGCGATGCGCTCGGTGCGCGACCTGGCTCCCGAGACGCCGGACGTGCTCGTCGACCTCGTCGATCGTTGCCTCGCGAAGCCACGGGACAAGCGGATCGCCAGCGCCACCGAGATGATCGCGATCCTCGAGGAGCTCGTGCCCGGGCGTGGCGGCCGGGCGCTACGCGACGACGAGAGTCCGTATCCCGGCCTCTCCGCGTTCCAGGAAGGCGACGCTAACCGATTCTTCGGGCGTAGCCGCGACGTCACGCGAATGGTCGCGAAGATCCGCGAGCATCCCCTGACCGGCGTGATCGGACCGTCGGGTACCGGCAAGTCGTCGTTCGTGCGGGCCGGTGTCGGCCCCGCGCTCAAGGCCGCAGGCGAACGCTGGGACGTGATCACGCTGCGCCCAGGGCGCTACCCGATGTCCGCGCTCGCGGCCGTCGTGCAGCGACTCGGGATGAAGTCGTCGGACGGTACGCGCATCGAGACCGATCACGCCGCGGTCGTGCGGCGGCTCGAGGACGAGCCTGGCTACCTCGGCGTCCTGCTGCGGGAGCGCGCCCGCTCGGTGTCCGGACATCTGCTCCTGTTCGTCGATCAGTTCGAGGAGCTCTACACACTGGTGCCGGAAGCCACGACGCGCCGGGCGTTCACCGCCGCGCTGACCGGCGTCGCCGACGATCCGGCTGCGCCGTTGCGCGTCGTGATCTCGATGCGCTCCGACTTCCTCGACCGGGTGACCGAGGACGCGCGGTTCACCGAGGAGCTGACGCGCGGTCTCGTATTCCTCGCGCAGCCGGATCGCGAAGGCCTCCGCGAGGCGCTCGTGCAGCCCGTCGAGATGGTCGGGTATCGATTCGAGACCTCCGCCGTGGTCGGCGAGATGATCGACGCGCTCGCGGGCATGCCCGGCGCCCTGCCGCTCCTGCAGTTCGCCGCCGCCAAGTTGTGGGAGGCGCGCGATCGCAAGCAGCGCATGCTCACGACGTCGAGCTATCACGCGATCGGTGGCATCAGCGGCGCGCTCGCGACCCACGCCGACGAGGTGATCGCGAGCATGAACGCGGCGTCCCAGCGGATCGCGCAGCGCGTGTTCCGTCAGCTGGTGACACCAGAGCGGACTCGCGCGATCGTCGAGCTCACCGATCTGCAGGCGCTCGGCGGCGACCGCGACGAGATCACGCGCGTGATCGATCAGCTCGTGGCGGCGCGCCTCCTCGTGGTCCAGACGCGAGGCGATGCGGGCGGCTCGGTCGAGCTCGTGCACGAGTCACTGATCGATCGATGGCCGATGTTGCAGCGCTGGCTCGACGAGGACCAGGAAGACGCGGCCTACCTCGCGCAACTCGGCGCGGGCGCCAAGCAATGGGACAGCAAGGGCCGACCGGTGGGCCTGCTGTGGCGCGGCGAGGCGATGGAAGAAGCGCGCCGCTGGCACGCCCTCCGGCCGCGCTCGTTGGCCGCCCGCGATCAAGCGTTCCTCGACGCGGTCTTCGCGCTCGATCGCCGCAAGCGGCGGCTCCGAACCATGAGCCTGGTCAGCGCGTTCACGATCCTCGCGATCATCGCGACCGGCGCCAGCATCGGCTTCGTCCGCGTCCGGGCGGCCGAGCAGAGCGCATCAGACAACGAGCGCGTCGCGCGCGAGCAAGCCAAGGCGGCCCGCGAGGCCCTCGCGAACAAGGAGCTCGAGGAGGCGCGCCGCACCGCCGCCGAGCTGCGGGCCGAGGGTGCCCTCGCCGACTCCGAGCGCGCGCGCGCCGAGCTCGTGTTGACCGAGGAGCAGCGGCGCCTCGCCGAGCTCGAGCGCCAGCGCGCGGATGCCGAGCGTGCGCGGGCGGAAGCCGATGCGCTCGCCGGCCGCACCAAGGTCAAGCTGACCGCCGAGGAGCTTGCCGCGGTCAACGCGGACCTCCAGGTCAAGATCGGCGAGGCCAAGGCGGCCCGCGACAAGGCAGAGCGCGCGACCCAGGCGGCGACGCAAGCGGCGAGCGAGGCCAAGCGGCTCTACGCGGAGCTGCAACGCGTCCACGGCGAGCTCCAGCGATCGCTGACCTTCGAGCGCGCACGCGTCAAGCAGCTCGAGGAAGAGAAGCGCAAGCTGACGACGACCCTGAAGTGACGATCGACGACGGTCAGAACGAGCCACGCAGATCGAGCGTCGCGCCACCGGGGACCACGCCGACGACCGGCATCACGCTCTCGTCGTCGTACACGGTGCGGCCGCGGTTCAGGTAGAGCATCACGCCACCGCCCAGGACGGTCGCCGCGCCCACCGTCATGATCCCGACGGCGATCCGGCTATTGCGCCGGGCGTCGGCCTCGAGCGCGCGGACCTCGGGCGGCAGCTCGCTCGGATCGCAGGCGAGCATCGGGCACTGCTGCTTGACGCTGCGGTCGTAGCTCGCCATGTCCGCGGCGGCGTTCAGATCGAGCAGCGCGCCTGCACCGATCACCGCGAACCCACTACCGAAGACAACCCACGGCACCCAGGTCGGCCAGCGATGCACCACGCGGCCTGCACGCGCGAATGGTGCGAGCTCGATCGAGACGGTCTCCTGCGTTCCACCGACGACGACGACCTCGACGGTGCGGGTCAAGAACCCCTGCTTGACGCCGACGATCTGGTGCGCGCCGGGCGCGACGCGCCGGTTCTCGCGCATCGGACACGTACCGAGCGGCTGGCCGTCGAGGGTGAGCCGGACCGCGTCCTGCGCGCAGATGATCGCGAGCTCGCCGATCTGGCGCGCTAGCAGCTTCTCGTACGCGAGTGCCTCGGTGTAGACGGCCTCCTCGAGGGGCGCCGCGCCATAGGCGAGCGCGAGCTTGAGGTTGTCCATCGCCTCGACCGGCCGATCGAGCTGGATCAAACAGCGCACGACGTTGAAGCGGATCGCCGGGTGGTCCCACACCGCGATCGCAGCCTGATAGCGCCGGAGCGCATCCGCGTACTTCTTGTCGAGGAACAGCGTGTTGCCGGCGTCGAGCTCGCGCTGGGCCGCGGCCTTCTGTGCGTCGGTGATGCCGGCGGACCAGGGCGTCGCAGTGGTATCCGCGGCGGCTCCGGCGCCCCCGGCCACCGTCGAGAACGCGATCACGATCGCGAGGAAGCGTGCACGCGCGCGCATGTCACTCGTCGTCGTCCGAGGTCGGCTTCTTCTTCTTTTTCTTCTTCTTCTTCTTCTTCTTCTTCTTCGGCTCGGCCTTGGTCTCGGGCGGCGCGGCCTCCTCGGGCGGCGGCTTCTCTTCGAGCTTCGGCGGCACGATCTTCTTCCAGCTCGTGCCGGAGCCCGGCTCGTCGAGCGCGAGCGACTCGTGTAGTGCGATCAGCTTCCACGCGTCCGACGACTTCTCGAACACCGCGAACGCGCGGAGCGGCAACGGGTCCTGCTCCTCGGCGACCCGCGTCATCGGCGCGCTGACCCAGGCGAGCTGACCGTCGTCGGTGACCGCCGCCGTGATCTCGCCCGAGGTCGCCATCCGGGTCTTGGCCTCGACGCGCTTCTTCCAGAGCTTCTTGATCTCCTTCTTGCCGCGCGCCATGTCGCCGGCTGCTGGCCCGACGAAGATCGCGTCGCTGCGGCTGCCGAGGTCTGCGCCCCACAGCTCGGAGTCGAGCAGGCCCTTGCGGAAGCGCTCGACGGCTCCCGCCGCAGCCGCATCGTTCTTCTTCGCGCCCGATGCACCGGGCGGGATCACGGCGTCCTTCGAGAGCTTGTCCTTCAGCGTGCTGCGCGTCGGCGTGTGCGCGAACGAGACCGCCTCGACGAGCCACAGGTCATCAGCGTTCGTCAGGATCGCCATCACCGCGTGGGGCTCGCCGTTGACGCTGACGACATCGAACACCCACGCCGAGTGACCACCCGGCGAGGCGACGACCTCGAGCGAATCGGACTTCAGCGAGACCTTCTTCTTGGTTTTCGGATCGATGACCTCGCCGAGTGCGACCAGGGCGTCGGCGCGAGTTGCGAGCGCGTCCTTGCCGCGCGGCCCGAACACGATCAGCGAGTCGTCGAGCAGCGTGAACAAGCTGTCCTTGTTGCCGCGGCCGAGCGTCTCGTAGATCTCCTCGATGAGGCCCTGCGCGTCCTTCTGCGCGGTCTTCTCGTCGACTGCCGGGCCGATCACCGTCTTCGGCTTCGCCGGGCTGCCACCGCCACCGCCGCAGCCGACGACAGCCAGTGCGACGACGGCGAGCGCGCGCATCACCGCCCGAGACGCTTGATGCTGGGCAGCACGACCGCGCGCGCCACCGCGGGCAACTGATCGGGCGAGTGACGATAGTCGAGCGCGACCTCGGGCTGCGTCTGGTCCTCGCGCTCCGGGCGCCCCGGGCTGATCGGCGGCGCCAGCGCGGCGCCCGGCCGATCGATCGGGCCGGTGCCCTTCGGAAACCGCCGCGGCGAGGCCGGCGGGATCGGCGTGGGCATCGCGCGCACGACCGGCTGGATCTGGCTCGTACGATTTGCCTGCGTCACGAGCGACGGCAGCTTCGGCACCGGGATGATCGTCGCGGGCGATGCGGCGCGCGGCATCGGTGGCATCAGCTGCGTCGTCGTCGGGCCGGGCTTGCGGATCCCGATCGGCACGACCGGCACGAGCTGCGACGTCTGCGTCCTGTCCTCGTAGTCGATCACGGCGAGCGGCTGGGTCTCGGGCCACGTGTCGGTCTCGATCGGGTCCCGCGTCGTCGGCGCCGTCGGCGCGGTCACGACCGGCGGCCGCGGCGGCGCGATCGTCATCATCGGCTGCGTGACGACGTTGCGCGGCGTGGACTGCTGGTTGTGAGGCGTGGGCTGGTTGTGAGGCGTGGGCTGGTTGTGATCGACAGGCGGCGGAACCGTGTTGGCTCGGCGACGCGGCGTGGCCATCGCGGCCGCAGCCAGCTCCGACTCTTCCGCCGACGCCCGAGCACGAGCAAGCGCGATCGTCCATTCCCAGTCATCTTCCTCGACTTGCGGAGCCTCCGCCACCTTCAGTGGGATCGGGCTCACGGCAGGTGCTGACACCGTGATCGGCAACATACCCGGCAGCGTCGAGATCGTGCGGGCGACCGGTGGCTGCGACGCGGTCATGGCCAGTCGAGTAGCCACGGCTTGATTTGCAGCCGGCCGGGCGGGCTCCCATCTGGGCAGCTCCATGGCCGCCAGATCGCCATCCCGCCAGCCGACGATCAAAACGCCGAAACCATCCTCGAGCGGGGCCGGACGTAGCGACATGATTCGACCTTCAGGCGTCAACACGAGCCCGTAGCGGGCAAGTTTCACGAAGCCGAAGCGCTTCATCACGGAGTCGAGAGCTGACATGAACCGGCGTCTTTGCACCGATCGATCCAGCGACCGACCGTCATTCAGCCGCAACTCGCTGTGGGCACTGCGGAAAGCTATCGGCCGAGGTAGCGCGGCGGGCGGCCCTCGGCGAACGCGGCGAGGCCTTCATCGCGGTCCTCGCTGAACAGCGTGAGGTCGTAGAGCTGGCGCTCGAGATCGAGGCCGTCGCTCAGCGGCTTGCCGTAACCATTCTCGATCGCGGCCTTGGCCTGGATGATCGAGATCGGCGCGCAGCCGGCGAGCTCCGCGAGCATCGCGTCGACGGCGACGGCGAGCTGGGCGCGTGGGACGACCTGGTTGACGAGGCCGATCTCGAGCGCGCGGGCGGCCGTGACCTTGCGGCCGAGCAGGATCATCTCCTTCGCGCGTGCTTCGCCGACGAGCCGCGGCAGGCGCTGGGTCCCACCGGCGCCCGGCATGATGCCGAGCCGGACCTCGGTCAGTCCGACCTCGGCACCCTCGACGAGGATCCGGAAGTCGCAGGCCATCGCGAGCTCGAGGCCACCACCGAAGGCCGAGCCGTTCATCGCCGCGATCGTCGGCTTGCGAATCTCGCCCCAGCCGTTGATCGCGCCGGCGATCGCGTTGATGTACGGCGCGCTGTCGGAGGCCGGGATGCCGCGGCGCTCCTTGAGATCAGCGCCGGCGCAGAACGCCTTGTCACCTGCGCCGGTGATCACGATCGCGCGGATCGCCTCGTCGGCCTCGAGCTCGTGCGCGAGATCGCTGAGCCGGAGGTTGACCGCGAGCGAGAGCGCGTTGCGGACGCTCTCGCGGTCCAGCTTGACCCAGGCGGTGGTGCCGCGTACCTCGACGACGATGTCCGTCATACGGGGACGGTAACACTGCTCGCGCGAGCGCGATCAGGGACTGCCGGCTTCGGCGCGGCGGCGCGCGCGTGCCTGCTTGCCGAGGTGGGCCTTGAGATACTTCGACGGCAGCTCGTGGCCGACGAAGCTCGCGGCCATGCGCGAGGCCTCGGCGAGCTTGTCGAGATCGATGCCGGTCTTGACGCCCATGCCATGCAGCATCGCTACGATGTCCTCGGTCGCGAGGTTGCCGGCCGCGCCCGGTGCGTACGGGCAACCGCCGAGGCCGCCCGCGGCCGCATCGATCGTCGTGATGCCCATCGTTAGCGCGACCAGACAGTTCGCGAGCGCGGTGCCCTGGGTGTCGTGAAAGTGGACCGCGATGTCCTTCGCGGGCTGGGTCGCGAGCACGCGGCCCAGGATGTCCTCGACCTGCTGCGGATTCGCGACGCCGATCGTATCGCCGAGCGAGATCTGATAGACGCCCAGGTCGCGTAGCTGGCGCGTCAAGGTCAGCGCCGCCTCGGGATCGACGTCGCCCTCGTAGGGACAGCCGAACACCGTCGACACGTACGCGCGAACGTTGACCCCCGCCTTGCACGCATGCGGGATCACGTCATCGAACGCGAGGAGCGTGTCGGCGATCGTCTTGTTGACGTTCTTCTTGTTGTGGGTCTCCGACGCCGACAGGAAGACCGCGATCTCCTTCATGCCCGACGCGAGCGCGGTCTCGAGACCTCGCCGGTTCGGGACGAGTGCGCTCATCCGTACGCCGGCCTGGCGATGCACGCCGCGCGCGACCTCGGCCGCATCCGCGAGCTGCGGGATCCACTTTGGCGAGACGAAGCTCGTGATCTCGATGTCGCGGATCCCCGCGGCGACGAGCGCGTCGATGAAGCGGATCTTGTCCGCGGTCGGGACCTGACGCGCCTCGTTCTGGAGGCCATCGCGCGGACCGACCTCGTAGATCGTGACCTCGACGGGCAGCTTCACCGACTGGCTCCTAGACCCGCACCATAGTCCGCCCACAGCTGTTCGACCAGCGACGGCGTGAACGCCTCGAGGGTGTCGATCACGTGGTGCGCCGCCGACTGATCCCAGCCACCGAAGTTCCCTGCCCGGACGGCCACGACCAGACAGCCAGCTGCCCGCCCTGCCTCGATGCCGTTGACCGAATCCTCGATCACCAGGCATTCGGCAGGCGAAAGCCCGAGCACCGCCATCGCGGCCTGGTAGCCGTCGGGGTGCGGCTTGCTACGCGGGACGTCCTCGGACGCGAAGATCACGTCGAAGCTCGCCTCGGGGCCGATCAACGGCAACACCTGCGTCGCCTCGACGCGCGAGCTGCCGGTGACGAGGGCGCGCGGGTACTTACGGGTCCAGGTCAGGACATCACGCGCGCCCGGCAGCACGGTGATCCCGAGCTCGGCGAACACCTCGTCGCGCAGCATCGCGGTGCGCGCCACGGTCTCCTCGCGGTTCCACGTCATGTGCGGATAGCGCGCCTCGAGACGATCATAGATCGCGATCCACGAGCGGCCGATGATGTAGTCGCGATCGCTCTGATCGAGCGTGATGCCCTGCCCGCGCAGGAACGCGCGCGCCATCGCCTCGGCGGTCTCGCGCTCCGAATCGACGAGCGTGCCGTCGAGGTCGAAGAGAAATCCGCGGATCACTGCCATGGGTTGTAGCACCGCCGAGCACGTCTCGACACACCACGTGCAGGTTCCGACCGGCGTGACGGGCGGCCGGGACCTGTAACCATCGTCGCGATGGGAGACACAGTGTCTGTGTCATGATCGCAGGAGTCCCCATGCGCCGTACGATCGGTCTAGTCGCTGTCGCTCTGTTGACGCTCGCGTCGTGCGCGAACCGCGCGAAGCAAACCACCTCGCTCTACGAGGCCGGCGACTATGCCGGCGCCGCGCGCGAGGCCGACGCGGAGCTCGCGAAGCACCCGAAGGATGATGACCTGTGGCGGATGCGGATCCGCGCCGCGCTCGCGCTCGGTGATGCGGCCGGCGTCGCGCGGGCCTACGCGTCGTATCGCGCGCAGCACGACGAGGATGATGCCGAGCTGCTGACCGATCTCGCGACCGCGACGCTCGGCCAGGCGCTCGCCTCGCCATCGGCGAAGCTCAAGATCTCGGCGATCGATGCGGTGGCGAGCAACGAGCTCTACGTGCTCGCCGAGCAGGTCGCCGAGCGGATGGGCGACGACGACGATCGGGTTGCGGCCAGTGCGGCGGTCGCGGTGCTCCGCGGCTTCCCGCAGGCGCCTGGGGTCGCGAGCGACATGCTGCGCTCGGAGGATCCCGAGGCGCGCCGGATCGCCATTGACGGCATCGGCAAGAAGGTCGGTGCGATCGCCGCGGCGGATCTCCACAAGGCCGCCGCGGATCCGGACCCGCGCGTGCGCCGCACCGCGATCCGCTGGCTCGGCGTGATCAAGGACAAGGAGGCACCGCCGCTGCTCGAGCGCAACCTGCGTCACCCCGACGAGGGCGTGCGTGCTGCGGCGGCGAGCGCGCTCGCGCGGATCGGCACCGGCGATCTCGCCGGCTTCGCGAAGCGGGCGCTCGCGGACAAGACCCTCGCGGTGCGGCTCGCGGGCATCGAGCTGCTGGTCGCCGCGAAGCGCAACGACGAGCTGCTGGCGCTCGCCGCGGATGCCGATCCGATGGTCGCCGCCGAGGCCGCGATCGCCGTCAAGCGCAGCGATCTCGCGACCCGCGCTGTCGAGCGCGCCACGACCGCCGAGCTGTGGACGATCCGCGCCGGCGCCGCGAACACCGCCGTCCGCGCGGGTGGCAAG
>JACCTC010000440.1 GCA_013812655.1 Deltaproteobacteria bacterium
CCGCGAGCCGCACCGGCCCGGCGTCGCGCAGCCGCGGTCCAGCATCCGCGATCGCGGCATCGCGCAATCCGGGGTCGAGCGGCGATGCATCGAGTGGATCAACGGCGCCGTCGATCCAGAGCACGGCGCCGTCCGATCGATCACCCGGCCCATCGCCGGCACTCGCATCGCTGACCACGACCGCCGCGATCTCCGGCTCGCTGCCCACGAGCTGCATGCCGAGCGCAGTCCCGCCGGCAGCGAGCACGGCGGTCGCGAGCCCGATCACCGCGAGCCGGCGCCGGCGCGAGGCGCGGCCACCCTCGGTGACTCGCCGGACCAGCGTGGTCACCGCGGGATCGTCGGGCGTGAGCGCGCTGGCTCGATCGGCGAGCGCGATCGCGCGGGGCAGCCGGGCCTCGGTGATCGCGCGCTCCGCGGCGGTGACGACGGCGGTCACGACCTTCGGCGTGCACGTCTTCACGAAGCCCGCGGGATCGGCGAAGTACGCGGCCAGCTCGTCGGTCGGATCGCCGAGCCCGCCGGTCACCGCGAGCGCGCGCAGCTCGCCGGCGATCACGCTCGCGCTCGCCGGCCGTGCCTCGGGATCGATCGCCATCAGCCGCTCGATCAGCTTCGATAGATCGGGGCCGACCGCGGGGCGGCGCCGCTCCGGCGAGACCAGCGTGCCCGACGCGATCAGGCTCATGACCTTCGCCGGGCTGCCGCTGTACGGCAGCGCCCCGGTCGCGAGCTGGTAGAGCGTCGCGCCGAGCGAGTACAGATCGCTCTTCGCGGTCGCGGTGTCGCCGGTCGACTGCTCGGGGCTCATGTACGCCGGCGTGCCGAGCAGCGCGCCGGTGCGGGTGATCAACGACGTCTCGGTCTCGAGCCGCGCGACCCCGAAGTCAGCGAGCAGTAGTCGGCCGCCCGGCGCGATCAGTACGTTCGATGGCTTGATGTCGCGATGGACGATCAGCGCGGCGTGCGCGGCGGCGAGCGCCTCGGCGAGCAGCGCCCCGATGCAGGCGACGATCTCGGACAGCATCGCGCCGTGCTGCTCGATCTCCTCGAGCAGCGTGCGCCCGCGGATCAGCTCCATCACGATGTACGGCGGATCGATCTCGCCGCCACCGATCGGCTCCCCACCGCCGACGTCGTAGATCCGGAGGATGTTCGCGTGCTCGAGCCCGGCGGCCGCGCGCGCCTCGCGGTGAAACCGCCGCACGATCTCGACGCGCCGCGCGAGGTGCGGGAACAGGACCTTGACCGCGACCTCGCGCCGGAGCTCGCGATCGCGCGCGCGGAACACCGTCGCCATCCCACCCTCGCCGATCTCCTCGGCGAGCTCGTAGCGCCCGAGCACGTCGCCGCTGCGCACCGAACGCGGTGCCCTGGTCGTCGCGGCCTTCTCGGTCGACCCGAGGTCGGCCCCGACATCCGGCGCCCTCGTATCGGCGACGGCAGGATCCGTGTCGTTCGGATCCTCGGCGCCCAAGGTCAGCCGGGTGACCAGGCGACGTGAGCGGTCTTGCCGCCGGCCTTGGCCTGCTTCATCGCCTTGCCGAGGCGGCGACCGAGCTCGTCAGCACCGGTGTTGAGCGTGAGCCCCTCGGTGTTGACGATCGCGGCGACCATCGCGAGCTGTCCGGTCTCGCCAGGGAACGTCGAGCGCTTGGCGTCGAACGTGCCCTCGGCGTGCGCGAGGAACGGCTCGCAGTGCTCGGGCGCCATGATCGCGATGAAGTCCGAGCCACCGATGTGGCCCACGAACGCCCCGCCACCCGACGCGCCGCGCGCGGAGTCGAGCAGCCACTGCCCGAGGTTCCGGACGGTGTCCTCCGAGCGGGCGATGCCGATCGTGTCGGAGTAGTTGTCGAAGCCGATGACGTCGATGTGGATGACCGCGGTGGGCTTCCCGCTCTTGAGCGCGCCCTCGATCTCCTCGTCGATCGCGCGCGAGCCCGGCAGGTTCGTCGTCGGGTTGCGATCGCGCTCGCGGCGCGCCGAGCGCACCAGCGCCTTGACGCGTGCGCTCATCTCGCGGAGGTCGAACGGCTTGCCCATGTACGAGTCGGCGCCGGCCTCGAGGCCCTGCACCTGATCGTCGATGCCCGCGAGCGCGGTCAGCATCAGGATCGGCGTCCGCGACCACATCACGTCCGCCTTGAGGCGACGGGCGACCTCGAGGCCATCGACGCGCGGCATCATGACGTCGAGGACCAGCAGGTCCGGGTCGTGCGCCTTCACCAGCTTCAGGGCCTCGTCGCCGTCTCGGGCACGCAGGCAGAGGAAGCCGGCATCGCCGAGCGCCATGTTCACCATGTGCGCGATGGCGTCGTCGTCTTCCGCGATCACGATCTTCTTGAGGAGCATGGGACTTGGCGCCTATCCGGGGTCAGCGACGATCGCACCTGTGATACCGCCGATCTAGAGCGCGATCAATGGTAAGCCCATGACGTTGGACACCAAGCTCGATCCGCACGTCGAGACCACCACGCTGGGCAACGGCCTGGCCGTGACCACGGTCGCACTGCCGCACCTCCACACCGCGGTCTGTGCGCTGTTCATCAAGGTCGGCTCCCGCTTCGAGACTCCCGCGGATAACGGCCTCTCCCACTTCGTGGAGCACATGCTGTTCCGCGGCACCGAGCGGTATCCGACGTCGCTCGCGCTCAACACCGCGGTCGAGCGCCTCGGATCGACGCTGCACGCCGAGACCGGCCGCGATTACACCCTGTTCCAGCTCGCCCTCGAGCCCGAGTTCGTCGCCCAGGGCATCGAGCTGCTCGGCGAGCTGCTCGGCAAGCCGCGGTTCACCGACATCGAGCTCGAGCGCAACCTGATCCTCGAGGAGATCAACGAGGACTACGACGAGGAAGGCGTCGAGATCAACGCCGACGACATCGCTCGCGGCCTCGCCTTCGAGGACCATCCGCTCGGCCAGCGCATCATCGGCCCGCGCGGCAACGTCGAGCGCTTCACGCAGGCAGACGTCCGCCGCCACTTCGACGGCTTCTACGGCGCGCGCAACGCGAACCTCTGCGTCGCCGGCCCGGTCACCCACGGCGTCGTCGTCGAGGCGGCCGAGCGCGCGCTGTCGACGATGGCGACCGGCGCGCCCGCCGTGGTCCCTGCAGCACCACCGCTGCATGTCGGCCCGCGCCTGCGCCACGTCCCCGATGCCGGCTCGCAGACCTCGCTCGCGGTGCTGTTCCGCGCGATCCCCGAGCTCGATCCCGCGTACGTCGCGCTCGTCGCGCTGCTGCGGATCCTCGACGACGGGATGTCGACGCGGCTCCACTACACGCTCGCGGACCAGAAAGGCCTCGCCTATTCGATCCATGCCGCGATCGAGCCGCTCGCCGACACCGCGCTCTTCGAGATCAGCGGTGCCACCGCGAACGCGAAGGTCCCCGCACTCGTCGGCGAGCTGCTCGGCCTCCTCGACGGCCTGCGTGCCGGCCAGGTCACGGCCGACGAGCTCGCGAAGGCTCGCGTCCGCTACCGCTACGAGACCCTCGCGTCGATCGACGACGCCGCCGCGATGGCTGGCTGGTTCGGCGGCACCGCGCTCTACTACCCGCCGCAGCCGCTCTCCGAGCGCCTCTCTTCGATGTCGAAGGTCAACATCGACGACATCGTCCGGGTCGCCGGCGAGGTCCTCGCGCCGAACCACCTCGTCCTCGCAGCCGTCGGCACGCTGTCACGCGCCCGGCTCGGCGAGCTCCGCCAGATCATCACCGACTGGAAGTGAGCTCGGGCTGAAATCGGGCTTGCGCTTTATTATTGTAGAATTAACACTAAGAGGCATGGACCTCAGCAGCTACCGCCGCATCGTCGTGCTCACTGGCGCCGGCATCTCACACGCCGCCGGGCTACCGACGTATCGCGGGCCCGGTGGGCTGTGGACCGACGACAACCTCGCGGTGCTGTCCGACGCGAGCGCGCTGACGAGCCGGCGCGCCGAGGTCGTCGCGCTGTTCTGGTCGTTTCGACGGGCGATCGCGAGCGTCGCGCCGACCGCCGCGCATCGCGCGCTCGCGGCGTTCGAGGAGCGCCTCGCGCCGGGCGCCGAGCTCCTGATCGTGACGCAGAACATCGATAGCCTGCACCAGCTCGCGGGGTCGCGGCGGGTCTGCGAGTACCACGGCAGCCTCGCGCACTGGCGCTGTGACGGGTGCGGGACCGAGCTCGCGCCACCCGACGCCGAGGCGCCGCCGGTTCACTGTGGCGAGCCGATGCGGCCCGCGGTCGTGCTGTTCGGCGAGATGATTCCGGTCGCCGCCGAGCGCACCACGAAGCACGCGCTGCGCGACTGCGATCTGTTCGTGGCGATCGGGACGTCGGGCACGGTCGCGCCGGCGTCGTCGTTCGTGCGGTGGGCCGAGCTCAACGGCGCGCCGCGCGTGCTGCTCAACCTCGAGATCTTCGACGGGGCGCGGGAGCTGTTCACCGAGTGCCACGCCGGTCCTGCCGACGAGCTTGTGCCGCGCTTCTTCGCGTGACGCCCAAGTAGCCATCGATCAGCACCATGCGGTCGCCGTCGTGGATGCTTGGTCAAGGTCGAGCCATCGGCGGCGGCGATACCGCCGTGCATCCGCTGAAGTGTGGTAACGCTCGCCATGCACAAGCTCACCCTTCTCTTCTTGTTCACGATCGCCGCCTGCAAGGGCGACAAGAAGCCGCAGCCCGCGCCGCAGCCCGCGGAGCCGAATGCTGGCTTGGGCTCTGCGACAGCACCGACGCCCGTCGAGCCGCCACCAGCACCAGCCACGCCCGATGCAGCGGCGCCCGTCGCCGATCTCGTCGAGCCGTGCGTGAAGATTCTGTCGAAGGCGATGGCCTGCAAGAACGACAAGGCATTCAAGAAGGCGCTCGGCAAGAAGGCCGGCGCCCTCTACACGATCGGAAACGCCGAGCCGACCACGATTCATCAGGCGTGCACGAACTGGACGGCCAAGCCCGAAGATCAGGAATTCCCGACGACCGGTGGGCTTGATTGGACCAAGCCCACCGTCGCCGAGGTCGCGACGGCCAGCGCTGGCGACTGTGTGACGTTTGCGTCCAAGCTTGTCGAAGCAGGCGGGCTACCGACCGAGACCGCGGGCAACGACTGAGCGCTAGCCACGCGGTGATACCGCGAATTCTCGGCGCTGGTTGCACGGATCCAGTTCACACGTATTATGTGGACATGAACCTCACCTTGGCCGTCGACGAGGAGACCGTCGAGAAAGCACGCGAGGTCGCGCGCCAGCAGGGCACGAGCCTGAACGCCTTGATCCGGGACTACATCGAGCGGCTCGCTGGCAATCCGAGCGGCGCGGTGATCGCGGCGCGCCTCCAGGCCCACTGGGACGAGGATCCACCAGGTCGTTCGGCGCCGGGCTGGCGCTTCGACCGCGCGGAGATCTATGACGAGCGACTCCACGGGAAGAAGCGCGATGAGTAGAGTCTTCGTCGACACGAACGTCCTGCTGTATGCGGAGGACCAGAGGGACCGCGCGAAGCGTACGCGCGCACGCGAGCTCATCTGCGAGCTCGCGGCGGCAGGACAGCTGGTGATCTCGACCCAGATCCTGCAGGAATTCTTCAGTGTGGCCACGCGCAAGCTCGGCCTCTCGGCGGCGATCGCGCGGAGTCTCGTCGAGGACTACAGCAAGCTCGATGTCGTGCTGCTGCGACCGGAGATCATCCTCGCAGCGATCGACCTCGGTCGCCTCGGCTCGATCTCGTTCTGGGATGCCCTCGTGATCAAGTGCGCGAGTGTCGCCGGCTGCAGTCGTATCCTGACCGAGGACATGAATCACGGCCAGCTGGTCGACGGCGTGCGCATCGAGAATCCGTTCGCGCCCGCGACCCGCAGTGCAGAACCGCGCGCTCGCTACCAGCGTGGGAGCCGGCGCCCGGCACGGGTTTGAGCTGAGCGGTTTTTGGTCGCGGGGCCGAGATTTCGAGCAGTTTTTGGTCGCTGGCCGACCTACCGAGCGATTTTTGGTCTCGATCCCGCCGGAAGAGCGATTTTGGTCGCCGCCTGGCGTGCTTGCCGAGCTAGCGGCGGCCGCCGCGACTGCCGCCACCACCGCCGCCGCGTCGACCACCGCCACCACCGCCGCTGCGACCACCGCCGCCACCACCACCACGACCACGGTTCTGCGGCGGCTTGGGGGGCGGCTTGGAGTCGAGCGGGATCTTCGATTCGTAAGGATGACCCTCGACGACGGGGATCTCCTGGCGCGTCAGCTTCTCGATGTTCCAGAAGTCGGGGCGCTCGTCGGCCTCGCAGAACGTCATCGCCATGCCGGTCGCGCCGGCGCGCGCGGTGCGGCCGATGCGGTGGACGTAGGCCTCGGGGACCTCGGGGACGTCGAAGTTGATGACGTGGGTGACGTCGTCGATGTCGATGCCACGCGCGGCGATGTCGGTCGCGACGAGGACGCGGATCTTGCCGGCCTTGAAGTTCGCGAGCGCGCGCTCGCGGGCGTTCTGCGACTTGTTGCCGTGGATCGCCTCGGCGCTGATCCGCGCCTGCTCGAGGTGCTCGGCGATCCGGTTCGCGCCGTGCTTGGTGCGCGAGAACACGAGGACGCGCGACATCGTGGTGTCGCGGAGGACGTCGACGAGCAGGTGGCGCTTGTCGGCCTTCTCGACGAAGAACACCTCCTGATCGACCTTCTCGGCGGTCGTCGACGGCGGCGTGACCGCGACGGTCTCGGGGTTCTTGAGGAGCTGATCGGCGAGCTGCTGGGCCTCGCGCGGCATCGTCGCCGAGAAGAACAGCGTCTGGCGCGCACGCGGCAACAGCGCGATCACCTTGCGGACGTCGTGGATGAAGCCCATGTCGAGCATGCGATCGGCCTCGTCGAGCACGAACACCTCGAGGGGCTTGAGATCGACCAGCCGCTGGTTCGCGAGATCGAGGAGCCGACCTGGCGTCGCGACCAGGATGTCCATGCCCTCGCGGAGCGCGCGCTTCTGGGCATCGACCCCGACGCCTCCGAAGATCACCGCGTTGCGGAGCTGCAGGTGCTTGCCGTAGGTCGTGAAGCTCTCGCCGATCTGCGACGCGAGCTCGCGGGTCGGCGTGAGGACGAGGCAGCGGATCGGACGGGCGACGTTCGACCTGGGGGCTCGCTCGGCGAGCCGCTGGAGGATGGGCAGCGCGAACGCGGCCGTCTTACCGGTGCCGGTCTGGGCGAGTCCCAGGAGGTCACGGCCGGCGAGGACGTGCGGGATAGCCTTCATCTGGATCGGGGTCGGCTGCACGTAGCCTTCCGCGGCAACCGCCGACATGAGGGGCGGGATCAGGCCTAGCTCGGAGAACAACATCGGGCCCCAATAGCACGAGGGCGCCCTCATAGGCAGGGCGCCCTCTCGTTCGTGACGAAACGCTGGTTACTTGAGCTGCTTTTCGAGCGACGTCTTCACCTTCGCGTCGAAGCCCTCGCCGCCCTTGGCGTTCTTTTCGAGGTACTCGGCGCGCTGCTTCGCGAGCTCTGCGAGCTCCTTCTTGGCCACGGTGCGCTCGGCGGTGCGCTTGTCGACCTCGGCCTTGAGCTCGGCCTTGCCCTTGCCGCGGAGGTCCGCGGGGAGCTTCTCCTCGTCGATGCTGTCGAGTGACATCGCGCCGGTCGCGACACCACCGACGAGATCATCGTCCGCGCGGCCGGCACCCGACGGGCCGCGGTCGGTCGCGTAGTACGCGGCTCGGTCGGCCTTCGCGGCGGCCGGCGCGGCCTCGGCGGCCGCCATCTTGCCCATGTAGCGGCGGCGCGCGCCCTCGTCACCGACGATGATCGTCGTGCTGTCGATCCGCTTCGAGACCTCGGCGAGCTTGTCGTCGTACGGCGTCGCGATCTGCTGGACGCCGCCGTCCTGCTGGATCGACGAGAACTCGCCGCGCGACAGCGACGCGATCTGCTGGAAGGTCGACGCGGTCTGGTGGTCGGTACCACAGCGGATCGTGTTGATGATGATGCCGGAGCGCGCGGCCTCGCGGGCGAGCACGTCGAAGGTCGGCACCTCGCCGCGGCTCGCGGGCGGAGCATCGCCGACGAGGAACACCAGCTTCTTCGCGCCGCGGCGCCACTGCATCTTGTGAAGCGAGTCATCGAGCGCGGCGTCGACGTTCTCCGGCGTGTCGCCGCCGCCCGAGGCCTGGTACGTCGAGAGCTCGGTGAACGCGGCGTCGAGGTCGTTGGTCAACGAGAACGGCCGCGTCACGTAGTCATCGCCGACATCGCGATAGGCGACGAGGCCGATGCGCAGGTTCGCGTTGGGATCGGTCTTGCGGATGTGCGTCGCGATCGACCACACCGTGCGCTTCGCACCCTCGAGGAGCCCGCCCATCGAGCCGGTCGTATCGACCGCGAACACGACGTCGATCTGATTCTTCTCGGAGACGACCGGAGTCGGTTGCACGAGCGCATCCGGCTTGGGGTCGTTCCCACCTGACCACGGGGTGAGCAGGGCGGCGGCGACGATCGTGGCGGCGGCGGCAGTCGGGATCCCGTACGTGGTGATGCGCTGGCGAGTGATCATGGCTGTGTTTCACGCACGGCCACGCGATCCGATCTGTCGGACCTCGCAGGTTCGACGTCGCAAGTGCGCGTAGCTTCGACCAAAGGTTCGACGAAGTCCGGTGTCTCGCCGTTCCCAGCGGCCCGGCGCCCGACCTTCCGGGCACTTAGTTAGTTAGTTAGGGGGCTGGCGCCGGCGGCTGGCTCGCAGCCACGACGATCGTCGTCTGGCGCCGGATATCGAGTGGCCGGCACGAGCGCATGCCACAGAGCCAGAGCCTGAGCCGTATTTTTATGACGTGCTCGCCGGCAACTGCTCCCCGGACCGGCACCGCGAACCGTGGCGCGTCGGCCTCGGGATCGACCGCATCGGTCCGCCCGAGCCGCGCCTTCTTGACGGTCACGCCCGCCGCGGCGACGACATCGACGATCACCGCGGCGTCCTTCGAGATGACGAGCCCGCGATCGACCGCGATCGCGATCGGCAACGTGCCGGCGTCGCCGAGCGTGACCTCGACGCGCTCGGGGATCCGGACTTCCCAGCCCGGCTGGCGCTGCGCCGTCGCCACGCGGGTGGCGAGCACCACGAGCAGCACCGCGAACGCGTGCCGCACGGCGCCCAGGACGCTGACGATCAAAGGATCTGCGTCGCCAGCTCGGCAAGCGGCGAGCGCTCGCCCTTGCTGAGGATCACGTGGCCCGCGATCGCCTCGTTCTTGAAGCGCTCGGCGACCGTGGTCAAACCGTTGTTCGATGCGTCGAGATACGGATGGTCGATCTGGTACGGGTCACCGGTCAGGATGATCTTCGTGCCTTCGCCGGCACGCGTGATGATCGTCTTGACCTCGTGCGGCGTCAGGTTCTGCGCCTCGTCGACGATCATGTAGACCTGCGGCAGCGAGCGACCGCGGATGTACGTCAGCGGCTCGATCTCGATGAACCCGAGGTCGACGAGCTCGGCGTAGCTCCGGCCGTCCTTCTTCTCGGTCTTGGTGATGCCGAGGAGTAGCTCGAGGTTGTCGTAGATCGGCTGCATCCACGGGTTCAGCTTCTCCTCGACGGTGCCAGGGAGGTAGCCGATGTCGCGGCCGAGCGGGAAGATCGGCCGCGAGACCAGGAGCTTCGAGAACACCTGCTCCTCGGTGACCTTCTGGAGGCCCGCTGCGATCGCGAGCAGCGTCTTGCCGGTACCGGCCTTGCCGACGAGCGTGACGAGCTTGATGTCGTCGTTGAGCAGCATGTCGAGGGCGAAGTGCTGCTCCTTGTTGCGCGGCTTGATGCCCCACACGCCCTCGCGCAGCTTCTTGACCGGGACCGCCTTGCCGGTGGTCTTGTCCCAGCGCGTCAGTGCCGACTTGCCGCCCTGCCCGGTCTCGTCCTTGAGCGTCAGGTACTCGTTCGCGTGGAGTCCCGGCGCGTCGACGACGACCGAGCCGTCCGCGTAGAACTGGTCGATCGTCGCGGTCGGGACGAGGATGTCGCGGTTGCCCGAGTAGAGCTCGTCGATCGAGATCCGCTCCGGGTCGAAGTCGATCGTCTGCAGCCCGAGCGCGTCGCCGCGCACGCGCATGTTGACGTCCTTGGTCACCAGGATCGTGGGCGTCTTCGGATCGGCGTCGCGAACCTCGAGCGCGATCTCGAGGATCCGCTGATCCATCGAGCGCGAGTCGTAGCTCGGGTTCTTGATCGGGTTCTTCGAGAGCGCGACCCGGACGGTCCCGCCATTCGACATCGGCTGCGCGTGCGAGAGCCCGCCATCACTGCGGTGCTCGTCGAGCAGGCGCGCGACCTGGCGCGCGTTACGTCCGAGCTCGGACTGATCCTTCTTGAACGTGTCGACTTCCTCGATCACGTAGATCGGAATGATCACGTTGTTGTCGGCAAACGCGTAGAACGCGCGGGCGTCGTGAAGCAGAACATTGGTGTCCAAAACGTAGTTCTTGACGGCCACGGAAGGACATTCCGCCCGCGGGCTGCACGCTGTCAAACCACGGGGGTCACGAACGACCTCGGCGCCCTCGGTCAGAACCCTGCGGACAGCGCGAGCCCGACGGAAGTAGGCGTAGCTGCTGGCGTCAGCGTCACCCGCTCGCGGGGCGCCGTGAAGTAAACGATCGCGCCGGTCACCGCGAACATGCCCCCGGCGACCGCGATCCAGGTCGCGACGTTCGCCGAGGTCGCGGCGTCGTCGATCCGGGCCCTGCCGATCGGATCGCACTCGTTACCGGTTTCCGTGCGGAAGCAGTGACCTTCGTCGAACGCGGAGTTGTAGGTCGACATGGCGCCGAGCGCGACGACGCCGCTGACCACGAGCCCGAGCGCACCCGCGCCGCCGAGCCCGAGCGCCAGGTGGACCCGGCTGCGCTTGCGCGGCCCAGCGTCGCCGCGATGAGACGGCTCGTCAGGCTCGCCCGGCGCCGCCCCGGCGACGGCATCGGACGGGGCCGCGAGCTCCGGTACCTCGACGACGTGCGTCTTGCCGGCCGCCGCCTGCACGGTGGTCTCGAAGCTCGCGCGATCGGGCGCGCTGACGACGATCGCGAGCGCGCCGGGATCGACGCGCTCGATGATCTCGCCGCCCACGATCGCCGGCTGATCTGCGATCCGCACCACTGTACCGGCGAGCCCGGGTTCGGCGAGCTTCACCACAACAATCGCCAGCTTCGCGGACGCCGCGGTCGCGCGCTCGCGGGCGTACCTCGCGCGGCTGTCTTTCGCGCGATCCCAGTCGCGGGCTGCCTCGTCGAACAGCTGCCAGGCGCGGCGGGTCTGGCCCTGGCGCTCGAGGCAGTCGCCCAGGTTCAGCTTGGTGCCAGGCGCGGGCTCGAGCGCGAGGCTCTTCGTGAAGCGGTCGCAGGCCTCGGCGTGGCGACCCTGCTTCGCGAGCTCGCGGCCCTCCTCGAAGAGCGTCGTCGCCTCGGCCGGCGCTGCGATCGCCACGCGCGCGACCAGCAGCCCGATCACGATCGCCGACGTAGCCAGCAGGAGGCGTCCCACGCCTCATCGTCTCCCCCGGCCTGTCGCGCCGTCAAGCGAGCACGGGTCGGGCTCAGTGCTGGCACGCCATCGGATCGGCCACGCATGGATCGATCGCGGGCTTCGTCACGACGAGCTCGACGTTCTGCTGCTTGCACGCGGCGATCAGCTGGCGGCGTCTCGCCTTGGCGACCCTGGCGAACCACGTGCGCGCCTTGGTCGTTTGCTCGACGTGACACGCGGCGAGCACGCAGATCGGTGGGTTCGACAGCGTCTTCGAGCACCGCGTGACGACATCCCAGTAACGATGCTCCGCCATCGCCGCCTCGAGGTCGGGCTTGGTGGGGCGCGGCTTCGGCACCTCGGCCGCGTCGACGACAACGGCTCTGGCATCGACCGGCGGCGCGGCATCGGCCGGGCTCGGCGCGGCCGCGGCATCTGCCACAGCACCGGGCCCCACCGCGGCGTCTGTCATGCCGCCCGGCATGCCGCCCGGCATACCGACCGGTACGCTCACCACCGCGACCTCGACGCCGGCATCGGTGGCCACCGGGGTCGCGAGCGCTGCGTCGCCCGCGGCCGCAACAGAGGGTGGATCGCCGCCGCCGCGCATGACGAGCCACATCGTCAGCGATCCGACGACCGCGGCGATCGCCATCACGAGGACGAGCTGCCAGCCGAGTCGCGAGCCTGGAGCCTGGTCGCCGGGCTTGGCGTGCGGCGCCGACACCGCGGCTGCTGGGAAGACACGCGGGCCTGACGACGCGATCATCGCGCGCGGACCCGAGCCAAGCACGGTCGCGCGCGGACCCGAGCCAAGCAGCGCCTCGCGCGGACCCGAGCCAAGCACGGCGTCGCGGGGTCCCGAGCCGATCCCCGGCAACGTGCGATGGAGCCCGACGTCCGGCGCCAGCGCCGCCGCTGGCGGAAGTACGATGTGCACCGCGGACGCCAGCTGGCTCGTCGCGATCGCCTTGTGCTGTGGCCGCGTCGGAAAATCGCCGTCGCGCGCGACGAGCAATGGATCGACCACGGGCATCCGGGTCGTCGGCAGCGGCGTGATCTGCTCGTCGAGCTCGACCACCGCGCGCTCGAGCGTCAGCCGCGGGACATTCGCGAGCTGGAGATCCATGTCCGCCTCGACCGGGATCGCGAGCTCGCGCGGGATCGGCTCGCTCGCCACGGTGACGCCCTCGGATGTGTCGAGCGCCTCGCCGTCGAGCCACGGCTCGGGCCGCGGGCCAAACAGCTCGCGCACGAACCGGCCGAGCGTCGATGCCGAGATCATCTCGCCGGTGCGCGCGGCGGCGTGCTCGAGAGCCTCGATCAGCTCGCTGCCGGTCTGGAAGCGCTCGTGCGGCTCCTTCGCGAGGAGGCGCATCGTGATCGCATCGAGCTCGGGAGGAATGCCGGCGCGCCGGGTCGATGGCAGGACCGGTGGCTCGTCGACGATCGCCGACATGCTCTCGAAGTCGCCCGCGCGCTTGTAGAGCCGCTCGGTGGTCAGCATTTCCCACATCACGATGCCGAGCGAGAACAGGTCGCTGCGGCGATCGATCGACGACAGGCCACACGCCTGCTCGGGTGACAGGTAGCTGATCTTGCCCTTGACCGTCCCCGAGCGCGTCTCCTGCGCGCGGTCGGCGGCCTTCGCGATCCCGAAGTCGACGACCTTGACGCCGCCCTCGTAGCTGACCATGAGGTTCGACGGCGAGACGTCGCGATGCACGATATCGAGCGGGCGCCCGTCGATACCGATCCGCTCGTGTGCGTGGTTGAGCCCTGCCGCCGCGCCGGCGATCACCGTGAGCACCGCCGCGATCGGCACGTCGCGCCGCAGCGCCCGCGCATGGTGCAGGATCGCGCGCACGGTCTCGCCGTGGACGTACTCCATCGTGAAGAAGTACGAGTCGCCGAGCTTCCCGATGTCGTAGACCTGCGCGACGTTGGCGTGCTGGAGCTGCGCGGCGAGCCGAGCCTCGTCGAGGAACATCCGGACGAACTCGACGTCGCTCGCGCGGTGACGCAGGATCCGCTTGAGCACGCAGTAGCGCTGGACCCCGGTCGTCGACATCCCCCGCGCGAGAAACAGCTCGGCCATCCCGCCCGTGGCGAGATGCGCGAGCACCTGGTAGTGGTTCGCGGTCGACCCGACCTCGGCGACAGCCTCGGACACCGTGCCAGAGTGTAGCGAATCTTGCGCCCCCACCGGAGATTCCGTCGTGTCACGCTCTGTCGTGATGCGTCACCTGGTTTCCCGAGCCGCCCTTGTTGTCCTCGCCCTGTCAGCGCCGATCAGCCTGGCGATCGCAGGCGACGACACCCCGCCGCCTGCCAAGAAGGCCCTCTACGTGCGGCCCAACCTCGCGGCCGCTCAGAAGCTCGCAGCTCAAGCGCTCGTCAAGCTCGACGCCGCCCAGCAGGCCAGCGAGTACGATCGCGACGGCCACGCCCAGAAGGCGCGCGACCTCCTGAAGCAGGCCAATGACGAGCTGAGGCTCGCCGCTGCTGCCGCCGACGCCCGCAAGCGCTGACTCACCCGGCAGCCGCCGCTCCCGCGGCCGGGTGATCCCCGGCAGCGGACGTGACCGTCAGCTCGCCTTCACGACGGCGTTCGTCGGCTCGCTCTTGAGCTTTGGCACCTCGGACGAGCCCCGTGCGTTCTTCGCGGCGAGTGCTTCCTGCCAGGTGACGACGCGATTTCTGCCGGTGTGCTTCGCGTGATAGAGGGCGAGGTCCGCGCGCTCGATCAGCGTCGCGCGATCACGGCCGTCCTCGGGGAACGCGGCGACGCCGATCGACTCGGTGACCGAGAGCGGGCCCTTGTCGGTGTCGACGACGACCCGCGAGATCTCGATGCGGATGCGCTCGGCGACGGTCCTCGCCTGCGCGACGTCGACGTTGTCGAGCAGCACCGCGAACTCCTCGCCGCCGTAGCGCGCCGGGATGTCGATCTTGCGCGGCACTTCCTGGAGCACGCGCGCGACGCGGCGCAGGACCTCGTCACCCATCGGGTGACCGTAGTTGTCGTTGACCTTCTTGAAGTGGTCGACGTCGCAGAGCAGCAGCGCGACCTTGCCGCCGTGGCGCGATGCACGCTCGAGGAGATCCTCGAAGCGCTGCTGGAACGTGCGGTGGTTCGTCAGGCCGGTGAGGCCGTCGGTCGTCGCCATCGTCTCCATCTTGCGATAGAGGAAACCGTTCTCGAGCGACACCGCGACCTGGTTGGCGATCACGGCGAGCATCTCGCGGATGTCCTTGCCGAACCGCTTCTCGGCGCGCGCGACGAGCGTCAGCGTACCGATCGGCTCGTCGGCGCAGAGCAGCGGCAGGATCAGCAGCGACTTCGCCTCGTCGAGCTTGACCTTGCGCGTGTAGATCGGCGCGGACACCTCGCGGAGCTCGCCGCCGGCCGGCAGGTAGTGACGATTCTTGACGACCATCGAGGCGAGGCCCGCGTTGTCCTTGAACTCGAGCTCGTGGAGCTGCGCCGGATCGACGAGCCCCTCGCCGCCCGGGCGGATGCGAACCGCGGTGATCTTGTGGCGCTGCTTCGCCTTGTCGTAGAGCGCGATCGCGCCGGCGTCGTACTCGACGATCGCGGCGGCCGCGTCGAATGCGGTCTCCATGACCTGCTCCGGCGTCAGCGCGCGGCCGAGCATCGCGGTCGCCTGGTAGAACCGCTCGTGCTCGTACTTCGCGCGCTCGACGGCGCGGAACACCTGCTCGGCCTGGACCACACGCAGCACCTGCGCGGTCGCGTCGGCGAGCAGATCGCGATCGGACTCGGTGAACGGCGCGTCGCGGTCGGCGGCGAGGATGCCGCGGAGGTGGCCGAGCCGTGCGTTCGGTGACCCGACGTGGGCCGGGCTGGCGGAGCCGCCGAGCGTGGTCTCGATGACCGGCACCGCGACGAGCGCCATGCCCGCGCGCTTGCTGTCGTAGTACGGAAGCTGGCCGGGCTTGGTCGCCGCGCACAGCAGCGGCTGGCGATCGCGGAGCACCGCGCCGAGGATGCCGGTCGTCGGGAGCCGCGGCGTCTCGGTGATGTCGTCAGCGTCGGAGACGACCTCCTTGAGCTTGATCCGCTCGCCGTCGTCGTCGAGCCACAGCAGCGCGACGGTGCGCGCGCCGAGCGACCGCTTGAGCGTGGCGAGCACCCAGCTCGCGGCATCGCCGATCATCCCGACGCCGCCGATCGCGAGCAGCCGCTCTTCCTCGTCGCGGATCCGCGGGGCGCGCGAGCTCGGGCCGAGCGACGCGGCGATCAGCCGGTAGTCACGCGCGGAGTCGCGGAGCGCCACCAGCTCCTCGTCGAGCCGGGTCGCACGCCGCCTGCGGTAGCGCGCGGTCAGGCCGCGGAGCAGCAGCGCGTGGGCCATCGCCGCACCGGCGATACACGCGGCGTGGATCGAGGCGGCGAGCAGCGTGTGCTCGTCGAGGCCAATCCTCAGGACGAGCGCGGCTTCGAGGAGCAACGCGCCACCGAGCGTGGCGAACGCGCCGGGCCGCGCGAGCACCGTCATCGCGAACGCGACCAGGCCGTAGAGCAACGGGTACGCCGGCGAGTCGAGCCCGCCGGTGACCGCGATCAACAGGTGGGCACCGGCGACCAGCGAGAGCGCGAGCTCGAGATCCGCGAGATCGGTCGCGGCACCGAGCCAGAACGACGCGCGCTGTGCCCGCGCCGATGGCGTCACGAACTGGACGCGGCGGATCACCGCGATCGCGACGAGCGCGGCGACCGCGACCGCGACCATCGTCATCGGCAGGCTTGGCTTGCTCGCGAGGACGGCCGCGCCATCGGCACCGCCGACCGCGACCACCGCGCACGCGACCGCGCCGGCGACCGCGCCGAGCGAGACCTTGGTCGCGCGCCGTAGCCCGCGGCGCGACAGCCGCAGCAGCCGCATGCGGGGCTTGCTCGGACGCGCCGAGCTGCCGCGCGGCGTCATCGGTTGCCTTTCGCCGGCGCGGGGTCGGGCGCGACGACCGCGGGGGCGATCCGGATCACGAGCTCGTCGGGGTAGACCATGCCGAGGTCGGCACGTGCGCGATCCTCGACGGCGCTGATCTGCGTTGTCAGCGCGGCAATATCGCGAACGAGCGCGGCGTTGGCGGCGGTCAGCGTGCGGACCTCGCCGTCGAGATCGTCGAGCTGGAGCCGGAGCTTGACGGTCCGCGGATCGCGCCGCATCACCTGACCGGGGACGTAGCCGATGACGATCGCGACGACGAGCGCGAGGCCAAGCCGGGTCCCCCAGCGCCGCGAGGCCGGCGGGACGTGCATGTCGGCGAGGACCTTTGACACCGTAGGTCGACACTACGGATCGCGTGAGGCCGGGCAACTTTTGACATGCCTCACAGCGCGCGTGGTTTGTGGTGGAGTTTCGGTGGCCTGTGTGTACGCTGCCGGCCCACATGCTTCGAGAAGGGCCGGGGATCCGCCTGTTTGTCGTCGTGCTCGCGTCGTTCGCGGTCTCGTTCGTGATCACCGGCTGCGGCGGCGATGACGGCTCGACCGAGCTCGTGTGTGGCACCGGGACCGCAGGCGCGCTCGCCCAGGGTGGCAGCGTTGCTGTCACCGACGGCGCCGGCAAGGATCTGCGCGGCGCTTCGATCGCCGCGACCGCGAAGACGACGGTGCCGGCCGCCGAGGTCTCGATCGAGTGCGCGAGCGACATCGTTTCCGCGGGCTTCGTCGCGCTCGGCCCGGCGGTGAAGTTCGGCGCCGAGGGCACCTGGTCGGATCGCCCGTTCGAGCTGACGCTGCCGTACAAGGCCGCGCGGCTGCCAGCTGCCGCCTCGCGCCGGCACGTCCGGATCGTCGCCCGCCGCGACGGCAACGCGCCGTACTTCCCCGCCGTCTCGAACCGCCTCCTCGACGACGACGACCGGTTCGCCTCGCGGGTGACGTTCCGCGCCGGCGAGCTCACGACGTACCAGGTCGTCGCCGACGTCAACGCGGGCAAGCCCGAGAGCCAGCAGTTCGCGTGGCGCGCGATCGTCGGCATCTCGATGGGCGGCAACGCGGCGATGTCGATCGCGCTGCGCAACCCCGACAAGTTCGACATCGTCGCCGATCTCGTCGGCGAGCCGGGCCCGTCGATGGTCTACACGCTCGGCATGGTCAACGACTTCGTGTTCGGCGGGTTCTGTACGGCGCAGGACCAGGCCGCCGGTCGCGGCAACATCGGCACGCTGTGCCCGATCGCGTCGAAGCGTCCCGACCAGTTCGAGATCGCGTCCGACTACGAGCACATGCTCTATCAGGCCGGTGATGGCGTCGGACTGACGCTGCGCCGCGGCCTCTACATGAAGGGCGTGCGCGACATGTCTCGCGCGCTGTCGAACCCGGCGCTCTACAACCCGGCGCATCCGTACGCGCCGCCCGGCGTCGACCCGGCGTATTTGCTGCGCACCGCCGAGGATCGCTGCGCGAACCCGGTCGTGCTCGGCAACTTCTTCGATCGCGAGTTCAACCCCGAAGGCGCCGCGCCGGTGATCACGTTCTGCGACGGTGGTGATGGCACCGCGCTCGGCTTCGGCGTGTTCGATCCAAACCTGCCGCAGAACGATCCGGTCGAGATCGCGCTCGCGGTCGATCTGAACAGCAACGGGAAGCGTGACCCCGGCGAGCCGATCGTCTCGAACGCGAACGAGCCGTACGACGACGTAGGCATCGACGGCAAGGCGAGCAAGGACGAGCCCGGCTACGACGCCACGACCAACCCGGATCCGGCGCGCGACGACTATCATTATCTGCGCAACCCGCTCGGCTCCGAGGGCAACGGGATGCACGAGGCGGCGGAGCCGTACCAGGATGTCGGTCTCGACGGTGTCGCGTCGACCTGCCAGGCCGGGCAGACGCCGCCGGGCGGCAGCGCGGGCTGCTACGACTTCGGCGAGGGCAACGGCACGTGGGATCTCTCGCCGAACGTCGCGCGCTGGTACGAGAGCGATCTGATGGTGCGGATGGCGACGCTCACCGACGCGCAGCGCCGGCACATGTCGCTGTGGTTCGACGCCGGCATCCGCGACTTCCTCAACGCGTCGGTGTCAGCGAACTCCGCGATCGGCCAGCTGATGGCGAAGTACGGGACCGCGGTCGGGGTCTACGACGGGTTCGGCACGCTCGTCGGCGCCTCGACCGAGACCGCGTTCGACTTCACCGAGGTGCCGTGGGCCGACCTCCCGCAGCACGGCTACCTGCGCTACGGCAATCCCGACGCGAGCGTGACCGAGCAGAACGCCGGTGACGGCCGCCACGTCGGCACGCCGCAGCAGATCATCAACCGCGCGACCACCGCGTTCGCGTGGCTGAACCAGCGCTGGCCGGGCGGCGATCAGACCGACACGCTCGCGCTCGGCGTGTTCAAGCGGACCGAGGTCCACACCTCGAGCACCGGCCGCCAGAGCCCGTACGCGATCTTCTTGCCGCCGGGCTACGAGGACAGCCCGGATGCACGCTACCCGGTTGTCTACTTCCTCCACGGCTATGGTCAGGAGCCGAAGGATCTGATCGATCTGTCGGCGGTCTTCGCGAACTACATGATCTCCGACCAGCCGCTCGCGACGCGGTTCCAGAAGATGATCATCGTGTACGTCGACGGCCGCTGCCGGCCACAGGTCGACGGCGTCCCCGTCGATCCGACCGGTGACCTCTGCGAGCGCGGCACGTTCTACATGGACGCGCCACTCGGCGGCACGGCGCGGATGGAGACGAACCTGCTCGAGCTGATGGATCACATCGACGCGACGTACCGCACGAAGCGTCCGTCGGCCGCAGAAGTCACGCCGTAGCGCGACCCGTGCTAACGGTTTGCGCGTGCGACCACCGCGCGGGATCCGCCGCGACCTCCGGCTGAGCCTCGGCGACGCCGCGGGCTACGGCGCGATGGCCGGAGTCGCCGAGGTGTACCTGCCTGCGTTCGCGCTCGCGCTCGGCATGCCGCCGGTGCTCGCCGGCCTCGTCGCAACCGCGCCGCTGCTCGCCGGCGGGCTGCTCCAGCTGCTCGCGCCGCGCGCGATCGCGCGGGTCACCAGCCTGCGCGCGTGGGTGATCGGCTGCATGATCGTCCAGGCGCTCTCGTTCGTGCCGCTGATCATCGTCGCGCTGATCGGCGGGCCCGCGACGCCGACGGTGTTCGCGTCCGCAGCCCTCTACTGGGCCGCCGGCATGGGCGCGTCGGCGGGCTGGAACCCGTGGATGGCGCGCGTCGTCCCCGAGCGAATCCGCGGCAAGTTCTTCGGGCGTCGCCAGGGCCTCGCGCAGGCGACGATGCTCGCCGGTCTGATCGGTGCGGGCCTCGCGCTGCACGCGGCGGCGGGGACCTCGCACCTGCTCGAGATCTACGCCGCGATGTTCGCGGTCGCGTTCGTCGGCCGGCTCGCCTCGGCGTTGATGGTGTCGAAGATGGGTCGCGGCATCGAGCTCACGCCGCGCCGCCGCATGCGCCTGCGCAGCATCCCGGAGAAGCTACGTGGCACGCCGCGCGCGTCATTGCTGACGTACCTGCTGGTCGCGATGGCGGCAGGCTCGATCTCGGGCGCGTTCATCACCCCGTACCTGCTCGACCACCAGGGCCTCGGCTACGTGCACTACAGCGTGTTCACCGCGACGATCGTGGTCTCGAAGATCGTCTTCTTGCCGGCGCTCGGCCGGTTGATCCAGCGGGTCGGCGTGCGGCGCGTACTCGCGAGCTGCGCGATCGCGATCGCGGTGATCCCGCTCATGTACATCGCGTCCGGCAACTTCATCTGGCTCCTCATGATCCAGCTCTATGGCGGCATCGCGTGGGGCGGCTTCGAGCTCGGCATGCTGATGGCGCTGTTCGACGCCGACGATGACGCCGAGCGCACGACGCTGCAGGTCGCGTTCAGCGCGCTGCAGGCGATCGGGACCGCCGGCGCGTCGTTCATCGGCGCGGCGCTGCTCGCGTCGCTCGGCAGCGGCAACGAGGCGTACTTCTGGGTGTTCGTCGCCTCCGCGATCGCGCGCACGCTCGCCGCCGCGCTGATCGTCCGCGAGCTGCCACGCGTGCTCGTGCGGCTGCCCGGCGTGATCGTGGTCCGCGCGTGGACGCTCGCGATCCGGCCGTGGGGCGGCACGATCGTGCGGCCGATCGTCGAAGGCCTCGGCAAGCTCGGCCGCCGCGATCGCGACTGACGAGGAACTGACGGCGAACTGACTACGAGCCAGCGAGCCGGATCAGGAACGGGTAGCGCACCTGCGTGCTGGTCCCGGTCGCCGAGCGCGGAAACTCGATCCTCGAGATCACGCCCGCGATGCACGCGCCGACCTCGGCGTCGCCCCCGCTCGCCGTCGAGCTCGCGACGTGCCCATCCGCCGCGATCAAGAACTCGGCGGTCACCGTGCCGTGCAGCGTTGGCTTCGCGATCAGCTCCTTCTCGTAGCAGTACGTGATCGCCGTCATGTGCCGCTTGATGTAGCGGCGGATGATCGCCTTGTCGAGATCGCCCGAGATCACGCACCGGCTCTGGCGGCCGCACAGGATCACGGTCGGCCCGCCGGGCACGCGCGCGCGTCGCCGCTCCAGCGTTCCGGCGCCGCCGCCGCGCCCGCCCCAGCCGTCGCCAGCGGTGGTCCCGTTGCTCAGCGTGCCGTAGCGGTCGACACCGATCAGGCCGTTGCAGGGCGGCGTCGCGCAGCCGCCACCGAGTCCGGCGCCGCGGTAGCCGGTCCCGAAGTTGCCGCGCGCCTCGCCATCACCGCCGTGGAGCGGACCGGTGATGTCGCGGGGATCGAAGCCGCTCGCGGAATCCGCGGTGCCGACGAGCGCGGCGATGCCCTGCGGCGCGATCGAGTCGAGCGAGCTCAGGATCCCGGCGCGCTGTGCCTGCTCGATCGCCTGGGCGCGCGGCAGCGCCGGGTCGGCCGCGCGCTCGGCGATCTGGATGTGCCCGCGCTCGCGCTTCGATCGCGCATCACCGGCGGTGCCCTCGGAGAGCGCCATCGGGGCACCGCGCCCGTGCTCGGTGTCATCAGGCGAGTCGTCGTCATCCCGGATCGGCGGCGTCTTCGAGGCCGGCGCCGACGTGTGCAGGCCAACGCGCGTCGGCCACTTCGTCGCGTGCGTCCACGCGGGGCGGGGCTCCGGCGGGTGACGCTCGACGGCGACGCCCCACACCACGAGGTGCACCGCGAGCGAGATCACGAGGTACGTGCCCGCACGGCCATCGCGGATCTCCGGACGCGGCAGCGTACGCGGGGCGCGAGAGACGCGCCGGATCGTGTAGTCGACGAGGCCGACGCGACCGTGCTCGCTCGCGGTGACCGCGCCATCGCGCACGAGCTCGCGATCGGCGAGCCAGAACCCACCACGCGCGTCGACGTGCGTGATGTCGAGCAGCGTGTCGCCGTCCGCGTCGGGCCAGCGAGTCTCGATCTCGAGCACGTCGCGCATGCGTCCTGCGACACCGCACGGCGTCAGGCGTTCCACCGAAGATCGCGCGCGCGATCGAGTGCGCGATCGAGCGCGCGATCTTATGCAACCGGCGCCAGCCGCGCGTGTCTACTGCGAGATCAGCGTCAGCGATCCAGGACCGCGTGCCCACAGCCGATCGTACTGATCGGTCGCGATGTCGAGGATGTGGTTCTCGGCGAGACCGCGCCGGGTATCGACCCGCCGGACCTTGTGGCCATCCCACGCCGCGATCCCGCGATCGGTCGCCATCCAGACCTGACCGTTGCGCGTCGCGACGACATCGTTGACGTCGAAGCGCAGCGCAGCGGGGAAGTCCCACGCCTTGCCATTCCAGCGCCCGGCGCCCGCCGCGGTCGCGACGATCACGTGTCCGTTCGCGGCGATCGTGACCGCGCGCGCCAGCTCGCTGCGCAGACCATCGGCAACGGTCCACAGCTTGACCTCGCCGCGGGTGAGCCGCGCGATGCCTTCATTCGTCGCGAAGTACGCGGTGTCGCCATGGACATCGGCGTCGATCGCACCCGCGGGGATCGGCAGCATCTTGCCTTGATCCTTCGGGTCCGCCTCGGTGCGGTGATAGCTGACCTTACCGGTCGCGGGGTCGACGACCGCGATGCCGTGCGCGCGTAGCTCGCCACCCTCGCGGTAGCGCAGGCCGACCCACAGCGCGCCCGACGCTGCGAAGCGCGCGAAGTTGATCTCGGGTGCGTCGCCCGGCGTCGCGAGCGCGACCCTCGACACCAGCGTCCACGTCGTGCCGTCGATGCGCGACAGCCGGATCTGGTTCTCGGTGACGCCGCGATGGAGCGCGTAGATCGCGCCGTCCGGATCGCGGACCACCGCGAGCACGAGCTCGTCGGGCCCGCCCGGCACGAAGCCGCCACCGGTCCAGTGCCACGCCTGGCGGGCACCCGTCGCGATCCAGCAGTCCTGCTCGCGGGCGCACGCGACCGACAGCTTCGTCGCGTCCTGGAACATCGGCCGTCGGCGCAGCCAGTCGCGCGGCCGCGCATCGCCGTCGCGATAGCGTGCGGTCCCGAGCTCGCGGGTGCCGATCAGCAGCTGATCGCCGGCGGCACCGAGCGACATCGCGCCCGGCGGCGTCTGCACGTCGAGCGGGTCGATCACCCACTCGGGGGCGCCAGTCGTCATCGCGACCAGCCGCATGCCGTCACGCGACAGCGGCCGCACGCGCCCGGGCGTCGCCGGCGAGATCCGGTACACGCGCTCGCCACCCATGACGACCGCGCCGTCTCCGCGTCGCGCAGCTGCATCCCACTTGATGTCGGGCAGCGCGCGATACGTCGTCCACGCGAGCTGCTTGCCGATCGCGACGAGCTCGTGCCCGGCGTCGTCGCTGCCGATCACGAGCAGGCGATCGCCCGGCAACTCGACCAAAAGCCGCGGCCCCGTGATCGCGCAGCCCTCGGCGGCGCCGACCGGAACGGTCTCGCCCGTCGGCTTGCGGACGAGCAGCCCACTCGGGGTGGCGACCCATAGCCAGCCGGCGTGATCGCGCGCGAGGGCGCGGATCGGATCCTTGATCGGGGTCGCGGCCCAAACGCCCTGCGCGCTCGCATGGAGCAGACCGTGCGCGGTGCCGAGCCACACGCCGTCATCGCTCGACGGTGCGAGCGTCGCGCCCTCCTTCGCGATCGCGGCGAGATCGAGCGCGAGTGCCGGCGGCGGCGCGGGCTGCGCGCGATATGCCTCGAGGCCGGCGTCGTAATAGCCGAGGCCGCTCTCGGTCAGGATCCACACCCAGCGACGATCCGGATCGGGCGCCACCGCGACGATCTGGGTGCCGGAGAGGCCCTGCTCGGCGGACAGCGGGATCACGCTGCCCTCGCCGTCCCAGCGCTCGACGTGCCGATCGGTCGCCACGAACACGAAGCGGCCGACCGTCGTCACCGTCTTGACCGGCGACGGCTCGGTGAACACGCGGACGCGGACCTTGCCGGTCGACATCGGCGGGATCGGCGCCAGCACGGGCGCCGTCGGCGTGCAGGCCACCCAGGCGACGACGATCAGCGGGGCCCCACGACCAAGCACGACCCGCCAACCCTAACCGATCTGCGCGGCGAACGCCGGTGATAACCTCGCGCCATGGCTCGACAACGACGAGGTGGGTTTCGCCCTCCAGAGCTACGCGGCACGCTCGGCACCCTGCTCAACACCGCGCTCCAGCAGGCCGGGGTCGTCCGCGACGCGCTCGAGCGTGGTGCCCGCCAGGGTCGCTCGCGACTCGACGAGGTCCGCTCCAGTCGCCGCCGTCAGGATGCGCTCGCCGAGCTCGGCGAGATCGTGCTCGATCTGATCCGCCGCGGCGAGATCGACGTCACCGAGCTGCCCGAGGCGCAGGACGTCGTGCAGCACCTCGAGGAGCTCGACGCCGAGGAAGCACCCCGCGCGCGTCGCGACGACCGCGACGACCGCGACGACGACATCGCGCAGCCAGCGACGCGCCGCCGGTTCGACGAGCGCGCCGCGACGCCCGCGCGAAGCTCCGACGACGGCACCGTGTCGTCGACGCGCTGGAAGCCGAAGGCCGCGGCGCCGCAGAACGTCTGGCGTCCACCCGCCGACGTCGACCCTGCCCCACCGACCGAGCCCGACCGGCGCGCGACGCTCCCGAAGGATCCGCATCGCAAGGGCGGCATCGCCTTCGACGACGACGACGACCTCGCCGACTACATGCATCCGGACGATCTGCCGCCGAAGCCGGGCGACTCTTGACACCGTGAGAGCCCGCCAGTAGAAAGCCCCATCCGCGCCTGCGGATCTGACATTCGAACCCGGGGATTTAGCTCAGCTGGGAGAGCGCGTGAATGGCATTCACGAGGTCAGGGGTTCGATCCCCCTAATCTCCACCCGAAGTTCGGTTACTTAGCGGCGGCTTTCGACTTCTCTGCCCATTCTCTGCCCACGCCGTCCAGGAGCCGCACGGTTTCCCGGACGACCTCTGGCGCGAGATGGGCGTAGCGCATCGTCATCACGATCGTCGCGTGACCGAGTAGCTCCTGCACCGCGGTCATCGTCGCGCCCCGCATCACGAGATGCGACGCGAACGAGTGCCTCAGGCAGTGCCATCCGATCTCGCGAAGACCCGCTCGCTTGCACGCACGCCACAACGGATGCCGCGTCGTGCTGTTTGTCAGCATGCTCCCATCGAGGTCGCAGAACACGAGCGGACCACGGAGGTGACGGTGCGCCTTCAGCGCGGCCTTCACCTCATCGCCGAGCGGGATCTCGCGCGGCTTGCCCGACTTCGGCGTGCCGACGAGACCACTCACGACGTTCTGCCGGACCGTGAGCCGACCGGCAACCAGATCGACATCCTGCCAGCGCAGCCCGATCAGCTCGCCGTGCCGCATGCCCGTGCGTAGCGCGACGAGAATCATCGTGCGCCACTCCCCTTCTGCCGCCGTCACCAACCGCTCGGCTTCCACGAAGTCCAAGAAGTCGAAGTCGGGTCGCTCGCACTTGAGCCACTCGAAATCCGGCACGCTGTCGATGTGCCCGCGCTTGCGCGCGACCACCAGCATGCGCCGGAGCACGGTCAGGCAGTTGTTGATCGTCTTCGCGGATAAGAGGCGCGACGACTTCGCCTCGATCTTACACGCACGTAGGACTTGTCCGTGTTGATCGGCGTCTTCGCGAGCGCGATCTTGAAGTCCTCGATCACCGCATACGTCACCTCGTCGAGTCGAAGGTCGCCGAGCTGCGGCACGATATGCACGCGCAACAGGATCTTCTTGGACTCGATCGACGACGGCTTGCTCTTGATCCGCGCAGCCTCGAGAAACACCTCGTGGAACTCGCGAACCGTCGGCACTTCCTTCGTGATGGGCAGGAGCTTCTTCGGCTCGCCCGTGTTGAGGACCCGAGTGATTGCTCGGCGCTCCGCTTCCTCCGCACCTGCCCGGGTCTCGGGCAAGCCGTCGGTCTTGGGAGTTCCGAAGATCCGCACCTTGCGTCCATCCGGGGTGCGAACCCATTTTCGATAGAACCACGTCCCGTACTATCATCGAGACCTCGAAGTTCCTGCCGATTGGTCGACGCGACCGTCAGAACTCGACGGGTTCAGGCTGCCGTCAACAACCGCGTGCGCGTCGACGGCCCCAACCGCGGTGACCCCCTCACGGCCGGCCATCCAGATCGCCCAGGGCGACGTCGAGGCGGCGCAGCGCAGCTGGTGCGCGGCCCTGATCGAGATTGGCCATCTGGGTGCCACGGGTGGCAACGCCATGGCGACCGCCACCGACGTGTTGTCCAAGGCGTACGATTACGACAGCGGAACCGTCCTGTTCAAGCCGACCCTGACGTTCGGAGCGCAGACCTTCCGCACGACGAAGCAGGGCGCGCTCGCCTACTTCGTAGGCGGCGATTCTAGCCATCCCGACGACTCGGGCTTCGCGCTGAAACAGTGGGTCAAGTGCGACGCGAAGGTCATCGGCGTGGTCGCGCACGGTGACATGGCCATCGCGATGGGCAATGTCCACCTCGAGGACGCGAAGGGCAACAAGGTGACGGTCGACAAGAGCTTTGGCTACCTCCGTCACGATGATGGCAGCCTGCGTATCGTGCTTCACCACTCGTCCCTGCCCTACGTGCCGGCGAAGGGCGCCGAGGCCCACCCTCGGACTTCGACCGCGCGGTGACCTGTCCGATGCGCGCGGGTGGGCATCGAACGCGTGAGCACTCATGACCTGCGCGCGAGCAAACGGTCGACCTCCGCGATCCAGCGTCCCTCTGGGTCGGCAAGGACCGCCGATAACCCGAGCCCCGCAGCGGCCGCCACATTCTTCTTCTGATCGTCGACCACCAGCACCGTCGCTGGGTCGCGCACGTGCCCAAGCAAGGGTGCGAACACCGGGGGCTCCGGTTTGAGCGCGCCGATCGCGTCGGATACGAGGACGCGGCTCAACCAGCGACGCAGCGCGAAGCGCTCGAGGCGCTGCTCGATCCATGCGGCCCGATGATTGGTGAGCAGCCACACCGGCACGAGCGCAGCCCAGCCCGGTAGCCACGGTGCCGCAGGACCTGGTGCGTAGGCTGCTTCAAGACGCGCGCCCCAGTCCTCGGGATCGTTGCCGGCCAAGGCACTCCACATGGCCGCATCGTCGATGGCTCCGCGCCAGGCGTGCTCGCGCACGTCGTCCCGCCATCGCGCGAGAACCGCGCCACGGTCTTGGCCGGTCGCGTCTGCGAGCTGCGCGAGGAACGTGGCGAGTGGATCGTTGAACACGACGCCTTGTCCGTCGAGGACGAGGAGCTCGATCACAGGTCCGTTCATGGAGTCGGCGCGGCCCGCGCGTGCATCAGCTCGAGGAGACGCTCGGTGAGACGGCGCGGAGCGCCGAGATCGAGAGCCTCCACCCCGGCGCTCCGGGCCCGCGAGGCGAGCAGATCGTGGAGCACCCGGATCGTGCCGAACTGATCGAGTGACCGTTGACCACCGCGCCCGGGCTCGCCGGCACGGCGAGCGGCGAGCGGCGCGCGGTGCGCCGCGGCATCCTCGAGCAACAACATGAGCTCGACGACCACCGGGCGACTGGGGTGATCCCCGAGCTCGCTCACCAGCTCGCCCGGCAACAGGTGCACACCCTCGACGATCACGCTGCGCCGCTCGGTCAGGAGCCGACGCACCACCGAGACCAGAGCGCCACCGACCACCCGAGCCTGGCGCACGTACACCTCGGCTGGATCGCCTCCCGCGCCAACCGACTCGTACGTCGAGACATGCAGCTCGGGCAGCACGCTCGAGGGGATCACGGTGCGCAACACCTCGCGGATCGTATCCGTCGTGACAATTTCGCGTGATGCCGAATCGTACGGCGAGGCGCGTCGAGATCGTCGACTTCCCGACGCCTGGCGCGCCGCCGAGTACGAGCAAGAGCGGCCGACCCTCCCGGCGCAGGCGGCGCCAGGTTTGGTAGCGCGCGGCGAAGTCAGCACCCGCCCGCGCTTCGATCGTACGCGCCGCGAGCGTCGCCAGCTCGCGAGCATCGATATCTGGACGGGCGCGGCGGGCCAGCTCGCGCTGGATCTCGGCAGCAATCGCGTACGCCTCGTCGGTCTCGGCGCCGGTGGCGAGGATACTGGTCGCCATCAAGCCCTTGGAGAACGGCAAGCCGAGGCCCGCCGAATCGCGGACGATCACAATGCGACCGTCGGTCGCCAGGTCGCTCGGCACCTCAGCTCGCCTCATGAGAGCGATCGAACGCCCCTGCGAAGTCACGCTCGTCATCGGATGAGATGGCCGCAGTGACGTGGAGCATGGTCCTCATGCTCGTCACGGTAAGTCGCGTGCGCGGCATCGTCGATCGCATGATTTGCAACGCACGTTGCGAGAATCGCGAAGCCAGGGCGAGGACAGGCCGCTTCTGACCGTCAGCTCGACCTCGCCGCTGTGTGGAGCGACCTTCGCGAGCTGCGTCGGATGCGTATCGAGGTGATTCCGATCCGGCGTCGCGACTTCGACGAGAGCCGGAGCACCCTCGGAGAGCTGGCAGAAGCTGTCGCGCGCGAAGGTCACGTCGTCTATGGGCGGTGAGTCCAAGGGGACGAACAAGCCGATCGCGAAGCTCCTGAACGCCGCGGGTCTCGATCTGGACGCGGCGCAACGCCTGCTTGTCGATCCACCGAACGTGCTCGCCGCGAACCACCTGCAGCAAGCGGCCGAGAAGATCCCTAGCGCCGTACGACTTCATCGCGGCGGTCTCGTCATTCCGAGCCGCGGTTTCTGGCCGTGCCACTGATCGCACTCGAGTGATACGTTCCGCGATGTGATCGAAATCCTCTGGGGCCCTTACCAAGAGCACCACATCACGGTACGCCACGGCGTCACCGCCGAGGAGTTCGAGACAGCATGGGTCGATCGGGTCGATTTGCTCGTACGCACCGATGACTCCTACGAAAGTCTCGGCGCGACCGACGACGGGCGTGAGCTATACTTGGTCTGGCGCTGGGACATCTTCGAGCCAGACCGCGTGTTTCCGATCACCGCGTACTTCCTGCCCGCCAACCACGAATAGCCATGCCCATCCGCTACATCACGAACGACACGCGCTCCGCCGAGCAGGCGCAGTCCGACGATCGGATTCGCGAGGAGGTAGAGGTATCGGGCGGCATCTGGTCACAGTTGAGCGCCGAGCAGCGCGAGCAGCTCCGTGCGCGTCTGCACGACAAAAAGCAGCGCGCGCAAGCAGCCCGTGCAACCAAGCAAGCCGAACAGGATGCGCTCGAAGAACGCGTCCGAAAGCTCGAAGAGCGCGTCGCCAAACTCGGCGGCTGAGCGCCAGCTCGCCGTCAGTGCCGCTCTGCCCAAACTCTGCCCGACCGCCCGGAATTGATCAGGACGAGACGGAACCCACTGGAACACAAGTTGTTGAGAGTGCTGCAAGGGCTCGTCAACGTTGGTGCTCCGGGAGAGTTCGATCCCCCTAATCTCCACCACGGTAACGGCTGCTTCGGCGGCCGTTTCTGCTTCCGGGTCAGACGATTGCTCGTGGCTTGTGACTCACCACCGACGGACGTGGCTGCGTCGACTCAGATCATGTCCTTCAGAGCCTTGAGCGCGCGCACCTTGATCTTGGTGCTCGCCTTACGCGCGGCCACGTTCATGGTCTCGCCAGGCTTGAACGGGTTGGGCACGTTCTTGCGGGCGGGGCGCGCAGGCACGGCCTTCTTCTCGATCTTCACGAGACCCGGCAGCGCGAACACCCCTGGTCCGCGCTTGCCCAGGTTCTTCTCGATTTGGGCCATGAGTGCGTCGAAGACCTGGCTGACCTGTTTACGGGTCAGCTGCGTCTCCTCTGCAATCGCGGTGAAGATTTCAGTCTTGGTTGCGGTCTTGTTTGCTTTCGCCATTCACGCCGACTCTAACGAAATTGCGGCCGGCATGAGGGTCTCGTTTGTCGATTCAAATATTGGGCGACGGGATCAGCAGCGCCGGACCCAAGACGCGACGCTTGCCACAGCCTCGCCTCGCAACCGTTCGCCCCGCTACCGCGCGGCTGCCACACACGTCGAAAACAGCCGGGAGCAAGGAGGACGAACCGGAACAGCGGCACCGCTCAAGCCTGGGTGGTCATTGCAGGACCGCGAGATGGTTGGTGATCTCGGCTTGCGCATTCACGAGGTCAGGGGTTCGATCCCCTAGGGCCACGAGATACGCCCGGCGGTGCTCGTCAGCGGTCATGAAGTACTCGGTCGTCAATGCCATCGGCCTGCCAGGGCTCTCGCCGCGTCCGGTCAGCGCGCTCCGAGATCATCGATGGGCGCGGCCGATCCCGATTGCCAGTGATGCCACCTCAGCGCGTTGCGTCGTGCAGGGCGGCGACGAACGCGCCGGCGGTAACGAACCGACGGTCGCGCTGCTTGTCGAGGCCGGTGAGCAAGGCGGCTGCAGCTGACGCTGGAACCGACGCTTCGAGCTCGCGCGGATCCGCGGGCGGCTGATGGAGGTGCGCCATCACGAGGCCGAGTGCGGTGCTCTCGAGGAACGGAGGCCGGCCGGTGAGCATCTCGTAGGTGGTCGCCGCGAAGGCATAGATATCGGCGCGGCCGTCGACGCGGTTCGGGTAGTGGATCTGCTCGGGCGCGATGTAGTGAAGGCTGCCCACGAGCGAGTCATCGTCGGCGTCGGCGCCGGGCGAACCGCCGCTGAAATGAGCGACGCCGAAGTCCATCAGGCGCGCCGGGCGTGTTGCGATCGGATCGGCGGCGGTCCCCTCGAGGAAGATGTTCGCCGGCTTCACGTCGCGATGGACGATGCCCTTGTCATGCGCGAGGTCGAGCGCGGCGGCGATTCCGTGGAGAACCGGCAGAGCGTCTTCGAGCCGAACGCGATGGTGCCGGCGCAACACGGCGGCGAGATCCTCGCCTTCGAGATACTGCATCGCAATGAAGGCGAGGCCGCCGTCGTGCCCGCTGGCGAGGAATGGGACCACGTTCGGGTGCACGAGCGCTTCGAGAACCAGTGCCTCGCGCAGAAAGCGCGCCTGTGCGTCACGATCGGATGCGAGCGCGGGTGACATCACCTTCAGGGCGACAGGAACTCCGAAGTCGGGATGATGCGCACGATAGACAGCGCCCATACCACCGCGTCCGAGCAGCACCAGCTCGTCGTAGTTGGCGAATGCGCTGGCGGAGGTGGGGAGCGCGTGCTGCGCGGCACGCACCGCCTTTGCGGCGAGCGCTTCGTAGTCGACGCCGATGCCGTAGAAGCGGCGATCGATCCAACGCGAGATCCTGCGGCGGATCGGCTGGAACAGCGCGATCGAGACGAGCGCGGAGATCAGAGCGCTCACCGTTGCGGAGGTCTCGAGGACACCTCGCAGCGAAGCATCGAGAGCAAAGAATACGACGATGGCGGCGGCCGCGACCAGCGCGCTGACGACCACGTAGACGATCGCGCGATTGATGACACGGTCGATGTCCCATAGCCGATAGCGTGCCGCGGAGAACAGCGCGCTCGCGAGGGCGACGAGGTACGACGCGGCGATGAGAAACTCGTAGAACAGCTTGAGCAGCTGAAATCCCGGACGAGCAGGATCCCGCAACACCGGCAGAATCGCGACCACGGCAACGAGCTGGATCCCGAGAAACGCGATCCCGGCGAACGACATCCACAGGATCTGATGCTGCTCGCGAAGCGACGCGCGCCGCCGGTAGCGATGGCCCTGAAAGCCGAGGAACACCCCCATCACGAGAAACATCACGCCGGCGACGGGCACCGAGAAGCCGCGGTAAACGAGCATGTTCGCGCACTGGACCGCGAACGGAATCACCCCGAGCGGCACGAGGAACACACCCCAACGCGGCACGGAGCGACCACTCGGGAACACCGCCAGAAACACGAGTGCACCAGCGGGCAAGACGACGTAGTTCATGGCCGCGATGCCGCGCCACAGCGGAAGGTCCTCGCTCGACGTGAGGACTGCGACGGACATGGAGTACTGACCTGCCATCACGGTCATCGCAGCGAGCAGCTGCATCAGCGGATCGCCGCGGTGGCGCTGCGAGATCCACGTCGCGAACGGGAGGAACACCGCGGCGATCAACGCGGTGCGAGCGAGCGTGAGCTGCGGGCCGTAGAAGATGCCGCTTGCCGCGAAGGGATCGGCGGCGGCAGTCGAAGTCCCGCGGAAGGATTCGTGGAGGGACGGCGGATCCGCCGCGATCATGAAGCGCACGACGAAGTAGAGGACATTGATCACCCCCACCGCGGCAACCCCGAGGAACACCGCCCGTGCGGGGGTGGCCCATGGACGCGAACCTGACAGCGTCGTCGACGCAGGTGACCGTGCGGCCGCGAGGGTCGGGCCGTGCTCGCCCGCACGCGCCGCGATCGATGGCTGGGTCTCGCGTGGCGGCGTGTCGCCTGCGGCGGTCTCGTCGAGTGCGATATCGCGACGATCACCTGTCACGGCGCCAAGCTCAGCGTTCTCGCGCTCCGCCATCTCGCTCACCGTTCATGACCACGTCGCCCGACACTGGGACGTCGCCGCGTGCTTCATCATCGATCGAGCCGGGCCGCCGCGTCGGCGGGCACCCCCGGCAGCAGCACCTTCATCGCCGCGATCGCCAGGGGCTGGATCTCGGCGACCGGCGTGGAGGGATGGCTGACCCGGAGCTGCACGCGCACGCCCTGGGCGACGCTCTGGATCTGGACGCCGTCCTTCTCGATCCCGATCGCCGCCGGCCCGCCCAGCCCATCGAGCGGCTTCCAGGAGAACCGGCCCATGAAGTCACGCTTCTCGAGCGTCGGGTCGCCGATGAAGTGCAGCCCGACGCCGAGGCCGCCATCGATCTTTCCCTTCTCGTAGTAGCTGCACGTACGGCTCGGATCCTTTCCTCCCTTGACCCCCGTGCCACCCGTGAAGCTCAGGCCGTCGACGCCGAGGGCGCGCGCGAGCGCATCCCGATCGATGCTCTTGCAGAGATCCTGCGGCTTGTCCCCGTGATCGACCTTCGGCTCGGCGCGCGGCTCACCCGGTGGCGCGGACACCGCAGACGTGGCGGGCGCGGCGCCCGACGAGCCGGCTGCGGGAGCGTCCGCCTTGCCGCAGGCGGCGAACAGGACTGCGATGATGAACGGAGCCAGCTTCGTGCGCATCGGCAGATCTAACCGTGTTTTGGCTCGGGACCGTAGTCCGCCGCCGAGGTTCGCTCGTTGGTGGCTGCCGGGCGGGTGATCTGCGGGACAGCCCCCCTAATCTCCACCATCTAAGAGGCTGCTACGGCAGCCTCTTTCGTTTTCGTTCGGATCGACGTCCTAATCGGAGCGATGGGATCGGTTCCGTTCCTCGGCGAGCTAGCGATCGTGACGGGGCTCGCCGTCGCGGTCACGGTGATCCTGTCGAAGCTCAAGCTCCCGACCGTGGCCGGGCTACTCGCGGCGGGCGCACTGCTTGGTCCGTTCGGGCTCGAGCTCGTGACCTCGGTCCACGCCATCGAGGAGCTCGCGGAGATCGGGGTCGTGTTGCTCCTGTTCTCGATCGGCCTCGAGTTCTCGCTCGCGCGGTTACGCGACATCTTCCGTCAGGTCGCGCTCGGCGGACTCGTGCAGGTCGCGGGCACGATCGCCGCGACGGCCGGCATAGCGCTGGCACTCGGCTCGACACTGGAGCGTTCCATCCTCTATGGCTTCGTGTTCGCGTTGTCGAGCACGGCGATCGTGTTGCGGATGCTCGCCGAACGCCGCGAGCTCGAAGCTCCACACGGACGGTTCGTCGTCGGCACCTTGATCTTCCAGGACCTGTGCGTGATCCCCATGGTGTTGATCGTGCCGCTGCTCGGCGCGCAGCACCAGGGGGGAGCAGCCGCGAGCATCGCGATCGCCATGGGCAAGGCCGGACTGTTGATCGTCGGCACGATCGGCACGGCGCGCTTCATCGTTCCAAAGATCCTCGGCTGGGTTGATGGGAGCGGCAGTCGCGAAGTGTTCTTGCTGGCGATCCTGTCGCTTTGCATCGGCACCGCCTGGCTGTCCTCGATGCTCGGACTCTCGCTCGCACTCGGTGCGTTCCTGGGCGGCATGGTCGTCGCTGACACCGAGTACAGGCATCGCGCGATGGGCGACATCCTGCCGCTGCGTGATGCTTTCCTGAGCCTGTTCTTCGTCTCGCTCGGAATGCTGTTCGACGTCCGCGTCGTCGTGGAGCAGCCGGTCCTCGTCGCTGCACTACTTGCTGGATTCGTCCTCGCCAAGGGCCTCATCGCGACGCTGGCGGCGCTCGTGATGAGGTTTCCTTCGCGCGCCGCGTGGCTCGCGGGTGTCGGGCTTGCCCAGTTCGGCGAGTTCGGCTTCGTGCTGATCCGTCTTGCGCAGGTCCATGGCGTCGTCGACGCGGACACGGCCAGTCCGATCCTCGCGGCAGGCATCATGAGCATGTTCCTGACTCCACTGCTCGTACGCACCGCGCCTCACATCCTTGCCGGGGAACGCCTGCTCGCACCGCTCGAGCGCAAATTGGGCGTCCAGACTGCCGACCAGCTCGCCGAGAACCCGAAGCTGTCGAACCACATCGTGATCGTCGGATACGGACTGGCCGGAAGGTCCGCTGCTCAGGTCCTGACCACGTGCGGTGTGCCGTTCATCGTGTTCGAGCTCAATGCCGACAACGTCCGCAACGGTAAGGCGCTCGGTCATCCCGTCTATTATGGCGACGCGACCAGCGCCGAGGTCCTCGGATACGCAGGCCTCGAGCATGCTCGGATGCTCGTGCTGCTGATGAATGATCCGCACGCGGCGCAACGGGTCCTCGACACCGCGCGCCGCGTAGCCAACGACGTGCCCGTGGTGATGCGCACGCACTACCTGCGCGAGCGCGGGAACCTGATCGCGAGCGGCGCGTCAGAGGTCGTCGTCGAAGAGGTCGAGAGCGCGATCGAAGTGATCGCCTTGGTGTTACGTCGGCTCGATGTCCCACGCACCGTGATCGATCAGAACATCGAGGCCGTCCGTGCCGGAGCTCAGGCCGCAACCACCCAGGCCTGATCTGGGAGCCGCGGCACAGCTCGCTACCGCCGCGATCGTGGCGTGCCGCTGGGCGACCTGAGCAACTCGGGACGCCAGGAGCCGGGAACACGCAGTGCCCGTAGAGCCAATCGCGTTCTGCAAACACTCCGAGGCGTGTTGCAAGCATCGATCTTTCACTTCGAGCGGCATCGCGGAGTTGTGCGTGGCACGGTTGGTGCTGAACGCATTCCCGATGCGTCTCGCCGTCCTTGGCTTCCTCGGTTGTTTGATCGTCGCCTGTAGTAGCCCCGCCAGGACACGCAAAGTCCCCATAGGCGACAACCCATCGCTTGGGCGGGTCGAGCAAGCGACGTCCGTCGATCGTGGCGGTGACGTGACCGTGGCCAGCACGACGGGCGATGACCTGTCGTGGTTGGCTCCGATCTACTTCGAGTTCGATTCCAGCGATCTGTCCGCCAAGGCTCGAGACACGCTCGCCCGGCTCCACGAATGGATGGCGGCGCATCCGAAGGCGGCGCTCACGATTGAAGGCCATTGCGACGAGCAGGGCACCACCGAGTACAACATCGCTCTCGGTCAGCGGCGGGCTCAGAACATAGCGAACTACCTCGGCCGCCTGGGGACGGATTCGAAGCGCGTGCGTGCCGTATCGTTCGGCGCCGAACGACCTGCGGTCGACGGCCACGACGAGGTCGCGTGGTCGAAGAACCGCCGCGGCGAGTTGTATGTCGCACCATGATCGTCGGACGCGCCTCCCTGCTCTCGGCTTCGTGCTGTGCGCCATGACGGCGACCTCGCACGCGATGTCAGACCAGCCATCAACAGGGAGGCCGCGGTCGATCGAGATGAGGTGGCCATCACGCCGGATCGGCGCAGCACGGGGGCACAAATTTCAAAGGACGGTAGGGTGTGAGTATGGGATTCGCAACAACAACGTCAAAGACCACCAAGCGCGATCTGGGACGAACCGGCGTCGCGACGACTCCAATCGCCATCCGCTCGAAGATCAGCCTTCCCAAGGGGTTCGAGGCGGTCGTTCGCGAACGACTCGGCAGGCAGGTTGGTTACGCCGGAACCTTGGTCGAGCGTGGCACGGTGCGCTTCGAGGACGTCAACGGTCCTCGCGGCGGTGTTGATACGCTGTGCCGGATCAAGCTCGTGCTGAGTGGCCGGCCGTCGATCCAGGTCCAGAAGCAAGGGACGAACGCCGAGGAGGCGCTCGCGGCAACGCTCCCTGCACTCAAGGTGTTCGTCGAGCGAACCTCGGGCAAGCACGGGCTACGTGCCCGACGACGCAAGGGCACGTCGGGCGGATCGCCGCGCCCCGCGGTGACCGATGACGCGGGCGAGATCATCGGACGGCGCGTAGGGCGTGGAGTCGACGCAATGGATCAGGCACTCGCTCGGCCCGAGAAGATCCGGCGCGATGCGTACATCGACACCGCCGCACCGGGTGTGAGCGAGACGGGACGCAAAGCTGGTGGCCCGGCGACGGCGCGCCGCAACTCGCGTGCGAGCGACGACCGTGCGACGTCAGCGCTCGAGGACTCGCGGACAAAGCCGTCGCGCAAGTCGACGCGGCGCTCGGCCAACCATGGCAAAACAAGCCATGGCAAAGAGCGGGCAGCAGTAGCTCGCACGACCAGCGCATCTGCAAAGGCTCACCGCGCGATCGCACGCCGGCGGTGACCTTCAACGGCTCGAGCTGCTCCGCGAGCCGGGGATGCGCATCGCCATCTCGGGCAACGTCATGCCGGTGCGAGTGACGACGGTCGGGACCGTCGGACGTACGCGATGTACTCGAAGGCCACGAACGCGACGCTGCCGAGCGAATAACACGCGACCGCCGCGTAGGTAGTGGGCGGAAGCATGAGCACGTCGGGGCGCGGGACGGCCGCCGTGAAGGGTGGCCCGGTGATCACCCACATGAGCGCTGCGGGCACAAGCATCACGATGGTCCCTACGAGAACGAGCCCAGCGGCTGCGGCAACGCGATCCGAAGCTCGCGCCCGGTGCGCGACCATGATCCATCCAATCACGACGTAGACCGCGGCAGCGACCATCCCGTACTTGAACAGCTGCGTCGCCAGAGTTCCGGCGGGCGGGACCATCGACGGCGTCAGCATGTGTTCGAGGGACAGGACCATTGCGTAGAACGTCAGTGGGAAGGCCGGCACGGCTACCAAGAGGACGCGCAGATCTATCAGCACGTGCGCTCGACGGGCGGCCCACACCGTCAGTGTGATCAACGTGGCGAGGACGAGCATGCTCGCCCCGCCTCGCTGGAGCCGGGTGCTCCAGGACTCCTCTTCGGATCTCCGCTGCACCGCGGACGTCACCTGGTTGATCGCCTTGATCCGGGTGATGTCGGCGTGGCGGATCGCATCGCGCTCGACGATCCCGATCGCGAGTGAATCGATCATCGCGAGCCCCAGCGCATGGCGAGGCATCGGGATCCCGAGCAACGCGCAGATCGTCGGAGCCACGTCGATGATCTGGGCACGGACCAGTGGTGCGCCCGCCCGGAAGCCGGCCCCCGCGAGGATGAGCGGGACCGTCATCACCTCCGGTTCGAGACCTCCATGACCACCGTCGTCGATGTGCCCATGATCTGCGACGACGATGACGCTGTCGCGCTGCAGGTCGACCTTGCGAAGGACGCGTTCCAGCATCGCATTGACCCTCCCGACCGCATCAGCGTACTCGTCGGACGCACCACCATGTGCGTGACCCGCGATATCGACCGCGCCGATCAGGACCGCGACGAGGTCATCGGGGCCATCGAGGCTGGTGAGGATCGCGGTCTCGAGGTCGGCCTCGCGCGGCACGACCGGCGAGTGATCGACATGCGCACCGAACATCACGCGTGGGCCGGTCGCTATTTGGCTGACGAACGACACCCCAAGCCCGGCCTGCTTGGCACGCTTCGGCGCACTATCGAGCGGCACCGGTAGGTCGTAGTCGTTGCTGCGAACGCCACTCCACTGCGGCGGAACGCCGGCGACGATCGAGACGTAGTTCGGCCGCGACATCGAGGGGTAGTGCGACGACGCTTCGGCATCGACGCCAACCGCGCGCAGCTGGTTCAGGGTCGACATCGTCCGCGATGCGTCGAGGCGAAGGCCGTCGACGATGATCAGGACCACTCGCCCGGTCAGCCGACGACTCGGGCTGGAGACACCGATCTCGGCGTCTGCGAGAGGAGGCCTGGCCAGGTTCAACGACGGGATGAACGACGTGGCCTCGCGTGCCGCGTAGAGCCCGAGGCCGCAGACCAGGAGCCCGAGCACGATCAGGATGGTCGCGCTCGAGCGTAGGGACACGCGCGCTTGTAGCACGGCCACCAGCTCGCACTGCGAACCGAACGGTGGCTGGAGCTCTATGTGTCCGAGTGTGAGGTTGCGATAGTCGTGCGGTCATGGATGTCCCCACATCGTTGCCTGCTCGGCCGGTCACCCGCCTGACGCGACCGTTCGTCCGCTTCATGCACCTCCAGGCCTCGGGCGGCATCGTGCTGCTGGCAGCGACGATGATTGCGCTGATCCTGGCGAACACGTCACTCGCCACGGACTACGCAGCGTTCTGGAATCGAACGTTCACCGTCGGAGTCTCGGGCGCCGAGCTGTCCTACCCGCTCTGGTACTGGGTCAACGATGGGTTGATGGCGATCTTCTTCTTCGTCATCGGCCTCGAGATCAAGCGCGAGCTGATCTGGGGAGAGCTGCGCGACCGGCGCAACGTGGTCCTCCCGGCGATCGCGGCGCTCGGTGGCGCGATCGTGCCCGTGGCGATCTACCTTCTCCTCCAGCCGTCGCTCCCCGGGCGTTCGGGGTGGGCGGTGCCCATGGCAACGGACATCGCCTTCGTCGTGGGTTGCCTCGCGGTCCTCGGCTCGCGCGTCCCACCGGCGCTCAAGATCTTCATGCTGTCGCTGGCGATCATCGACGACATCCTCGCGGTCATCATCATCGCGGCGGTCTTCAGCTCCTCGATCGACGTGATCTGGCTCGGCGGCGCCATCGCCGGGCTCGCGATCGTGATCCTGCTCGACAAGCTCGCCGTCCGCCGGATCGGGCTCTACGTCCTCGTCGGGGTCGTCGTCTGGTTGTGCACGCTGAAGTCCGGCATCCATCCGACCGTGGCAGGCGTGTTACTGGGGCTTTTGACCCCCGCCCGAGCGTGGATCCGGAAGGACACCCTGGTCGAGGTGATCGACAGTGTCGCTTCGCCGCTGCGCACCTCCGACGAGCGCTCCCAGGAACAGCGTGACGCCGTCGAGACGCTCTCGTTCGCGGCGACCGAGGCTGTGTCGCCGCTGGAGCGGCTGGAGCACAGCCTCCACGCCTGGGTCGCGTTTGCGATCATGCCGGTGTTCGCGCTCGCCAATGCCGGCGTGCCTGTGAGCCTGCAAGGAGTGCAGCAACCGGTCGCGCTCGCGGTGGTCGCGGGCCTCGCACTCGGGAAGCCGATCGGGATCGTGGGAGCGTCGTGGCTCGCGGTGAAGCTCGGGCTCGCGCGCATGCCAGAGCGCACGTCGTGGCCGTCCCTCCTGGGGGCCGCATGGCTCGGGGGCATCGGCTTCACGATGGCCTTGTTCGTCGCCTCGCTGTCGCTGACAGGTCCCGTTCTCGAGATCGCAAAAAGCGGAATCCTCGTGGGGTCCGCACTCAGCCTGATCGGCGGGATGGCGGTCCTCGCATGGGTGCTGCCTCGGCAACCCGCCGCCGGGGCGTGAACCTGACAGCGCGTGTTCCTTTCAGCATCGTGAAGTGCCTGCTCGCATGGGGGCACCTTCGATGCCCGCGCTGCGGTTCCTGATGGAAGTGTTGATAGAGTTTCGCCATGACACCCGAGATGTTGAATGCGATCGCACGTGGTGTTCGTGATGGTGTCGTGTTCCGTGCCGGTGCATCCGATGTCGAGCTCCGCATGCTCGAGGAACGGATCGGGCTTGCGCTGCCGGACGAGCTGCGTGCGTTCTACTTGGCGCACGACGGAGCCGAAGGCATCGGCGTCGCCACGAACGACGACCTGCTTGCGGTCGGTCAGATCATGGAGAGCTGGATGGTGCTTTGCGACGTGTGGAGCGAGATCGATGCAGAGCCCGGGATGTGGAGCGCGCTGTGGCTGCCGGTCACCGACGATGGTGGCGGGAGCTTTTTGTGTGTCGACCTTGGTGCCGGCGCCGGCGAAACGCCAGTGCTTCGCTACCTTCACGGCGAGCCCGAGCGTCCGCGGATTGCCAGCTCATTCACACAGTGGCTCGCCACCGTGGAGTGGACGTGTCGAGCTCTCGAACCCGACGCGAGCGGTTCGTAGGGCGACAGCGGCGGCGCGCAGCGAAGCGCCATGCTTCACCAAGCCGCGTAGCGAGCCGACCGCTGGATTGCCGGCTTCCTCGTCCTCGAGCTGCGCTTGCGCCGAGGAGATCGCGCGATCGAGCGACGCTGGCGAGTCGTAACGATACGTACCGTAAAATCGGATCAGCTGAGGCGGCATGCCGACCTTTGTACGGATCGCGGACCGATGACTGAGCTCCGCATCGACACCGAGCCTGGAGACGCCGCGTGGCAGCGAAGCCAGGGCTGTGTGACAGCGGGGCGACGACACGTTATGAAGATCCTGTCCTGTGCCAATCGTTTGGCGCCGAGCTCGACCACGAACGAGCTCGCGTACGTGCCGCAGAGCTTACGAAGCGAACCGCGCCCGGCTTCGTTCAGGAGATCGCCCAACAGCTCGGTGGACCGAAACCCACCTCCTCGAGTTGTGTCTACCGTCGTGATGCGTTCCCCTCGCAAAAATGAGGAAGACTCGCATCGCCCTGCTCACCACCTTTATCGCGCTGCTTCCACTGCGTGCATTCGCTCAGCCTCCACCAGAGGACCCAGCACCGACCCCGGATCCAGCGCCGACGCCGACGCCGACGCCGACGCCCGCGCCGGCCGAGCCGGTCGCGAGCGACTCGCCTTCCCTTTCCGAGGGTAAGCTCAAGATTCACATCCTCGGCACACGCGGCGCGTACCTGCCGATGGCGTACGACGTGTTCTCGGTAGCGACCCAGCAAGTGGTCGGGTCCGGCGTCGGAGCGATCGAGTCCAGCGGGGAACAGCCCGAGGAGCTCGTGCTCCCACCGGGCCTGTACAAGATCGTGCGTGCCGGTGAGTCGTTCGATGCACGCGTGGACTTCGCGATCGCGACTGTCGAAGCCGGCGCGCTGACCGACTACGTGATCATCGTCGAGCCGCAGAGCTTTGATTTCCGCGGTTCGGGACCGGTCATCGGCGAGCTGCCCCGCGGTCGCGAGGTCGTTGGCGTCCGGATCTCGCTCAATGGTGGCGGGAACCTGATGTTCAACCAGAAGCGCGCCGCGGTGGGTTCCACGAGCGGCGAGACCGTCAATCTCGGCCTGTTCGGAAATTTCGGACTCGTGTTCGACCGCGGCGCCCACTTCGTCGATGTCAGCGCCGAGCTCCAGGTCGACCTCATCGACCAGGTGACCGGCGCGTACATGCCGACCAACGACAGGTTCTCGGCGCACGCCCTGTACTCGTACAAGCTGAACAATCCGTATCTCGGTCCCTACGTTCGCGCATCGATGCAGACCCACATCTTCCCGGGCTACGTCTATCTGCGATCGGAGGGCGCGACCGTCGATGTGGTGATCAATCGCGTCGACGGCACGACCGAGACGCGCACGCTCGGCACCGAAGCGAACCTCGACGACCTGCGGATCAAGGTCGCGAAGCCGTTCGCGCCGTTCAAGCTCCAGGAAGAGCTCGGCGCGAACGTCAAGGCGGTCGACATGGACCTGCTGCTGTTCAAGCTCGTGGTCGGAACCCGGGTTGGCTTTGGCTTTCGCCAGGGCCTCATGAATGGCCTCCTGGTCGCGCGCTCGCAGACGACGCGTCCGATCGTGTTCGACGAGATCGACGACTACACGACGCTTGGCCCGGTGATCGGCGCCAATGCGAAGGTCACGTTTGCGCGCTGGCTGTTTGGCTCGGCGACGTTCGGGATGCTCGCGCCGTTGACGAACAAGGACGACTCGCGCAGCGACAAGTTCGCCGGGCGACTGCTCCTCGATGTTTCGGGCACCGCTGGGTTCAAGGTCCCGATCTTCACCGACCTGCTGTACGCGTCGGCGGATTACACGTTCCGGGTCGAGCGCGATGCGTTCATCACGAACCTCACGCAGTTCGAGCACTCGGTGATGGCGCGCGCGACGCTCACGCTGTTCTGAGCGATCCAATCGCCGAGCTCGGCCGATTCGCGCGGCCCCGCTACCAGCGGAATTCTGTTCGCGCCGCTGCGACCGCGATCGTCGCGTGCAGCTGCGCCGCGGTCTCGTACGGTAGGTAAGGGATCGCGATCGACGTGCCCGCCGTGTCGACGTCGAGGCGCGCCATCGCGTGACGGCGATCGAACGGTGACTCCGCGAGCGAGACGACTTGCACTTTCGCACGGCGCACGAGGGTCGTGCGTCGCCACAGCCAGCCGCGGCGGATGGCGAACGCGTCATCGTCGATCGCCCACCGCGAGTGGCGCATATACGCGCGCGCGTGGATCGCGGCGAGCGCGACCAGCGCGAACAGGATGCCGAAGGACCACCACCACGCGACGACGATCGCGGACAGGGCCGCGATCGGGAGCGCGATCAGGACGGAGCGCATGAAGACGCGGCGCCCCGCGCGTGGCGCGAGCGGTTGCCATGCGAGCTTGTCGAGCGCGAGGTCAGGTACGACGTCGTGGAGGAGCTGAGGCAGCGCCGCCGCCGGCAGGATCGGCGCAAGCCGCGCGCGCTCCATCTCGGCCTGGCCGCCGGAGCCGCCTGCCGATGCGATGTCGACCGCCACGCGGCCGAGCGAGCGATGGAACGGGCCTTCCGCGACCGTCACGCTCTGGATGCGGCGGAGCGGGATGGTGGTGGTGATGCGCGTGAGTAGGCCGTACACGGTCTGCACGCTGTCTCCGTCGAACCGCACGCGGAAATCGTAGAAGCGTACGATCGCCCATGCGACGGACAACGTCGCGATCACGACGAGCAGCGCGGAGATCGCGACGGCGATGCGGAACGGATCGAGCGTGTCGATACCGAGCGCCCACGTGATGAGGCCGCGCACGAGCTCACTCGGACCGGAGACGCGCGATAGCCCGAGCTCCCAGACGAGACCCAGGCCGCCGGCAAACAGCGCGATGCCCCGTAGCTCGACGAGCCCGGCGAGCACGAGCTCGCGAAGAGGGACCGCGATCACATCGCGATGTGCGGGTGCCGAAGCCGGCAGTTCTTGGCCACGAACCCGCTCGCGCATGGCGTCGAGGTCAGACGTGCGGATCGCGCGGAGCACGCCCTCGGGCTCGGAGCCGCCGCCGGTCTGAATGCGTACCTCGACGACTCCGAAGAGCCGGTGGATGACATGTTGCGAGACGTCGAAGTTATGGATGCGCGCGTAAGGCACGTGGCGTTCGCTGCGAAACACGATGCCACTTCGGATCACGAGCTCGCCGTCGCCGAGCTGGTAGCGGAACGTCGCGTACTGGAGCAGACCATGGAGCACGATGAACGCGAGCACGGCCGCAAACACGTACGCCCACACGTCATTGCCGCGCCCCATGCCGATCACGGCCAGGACGAGCGGCAGCGCGAGACTCTTGATGTGCTTGCCTGCGCCGAACAGGATCGCCGACGGGTGCAAGCGGCGATCAGCCAGCATCCAGATGCTCGCGTGGCAGCAAGTGTTCGCGGATGTCGAGCGCGGTCTGATGAGCGAGCCCGCCAAGCGTGACGCGCGCGTGCTCGGTACCCGCCGTGTGGATCACCAGCGTCGCGAGCCCGTATCGACGCTCGAGCGGACTCTGTGCGACGTCGGTGTGCTGCACGCGCGAGCGCGGAACCTTCCGCACGTGACGCCACAGTACGCCGCCGCGGATCTCGAGCACCTGGATGTCGACGCTGTATGCCGCGTGACGGAACTCGAGCTCCGGCCAGCGATGTGCAAGCCACGCAAATGCGATCGTCATGACCAGCCACGCAGCCGCGAACACAGCGAGCCAGACGACCTGGATCGGCGCAAACACGGCGACGAGGGCGAGCGCGACGAAACCGGCGATCGACAGCGTCGCGGTAGTGAGGTAGCCGACGATCCGTTCGACCCGGATGAACCGCGGATCGAGCTGATGGCGAGCGCCGTCCGCGAGCATCGATCGCACAGTGAGTCCGCACCGCGCGACGGTCAAGGAGGTGAATGCATCGCGTCAACGGTGGGCGCGAAGCCGAAGCGTCCGCACCCCGCAACCACGAGGCCCAGCGCAATGCTGCGGCGCGACACGCTCGCTACCACGCATGCTCGAGCTCATCCGGCACCGGCACCCCCAGTCGCCAGTGGACAGCGGGCTTGCCTGTAGAGGCCGTGCACGTGGTGCGCAGGGTTGCTGGGTTGAGCGATGACGAGGGAGACGATCGGGGAGTCGAGGCTCCAGAGAATGGGCGAAGTGGAACGTGCTCCCCCACCAACATGCCTGGTTCGCTGCGTGCACGAGGCGGCGGCGTGCGTGACCAATCGATGCTCCTGTTCCTTTCCCTGTCCATGACCGTCGCTTGCACGGTCGGCGAGGCGCCTGATGGCGTCGCGCAGCCGAACCTGCTCGTACTCGAGGAGGACATCGCGGCGCGTATGACGGTGGGCGCGAACCAGCTGTCGATCGCCGGCAACGCGGGCGAGCTCGCGAACGTGCGACCGGGCGACGTCGTGGTGTCGAATGGACCGGAGCCGTTTCTGCGCAAGGTCGTGCGCGTGAGATCCGACGCCGGACAGCTCGCACTCGAGACCGTGCCAGCCGCGCTTACCGACGCGATCCTCGAGGGTCACGCGCACTCGAACCGTGACCTGCTCTCCGAGCCGGTGCCCCAGACGCCGGGCCAGCCCGAGCTGATCATTCCCATCGAGAGGCTCGCGCTCGATTTCGGCGGGACGAAGCTCCTCGACGAAGCTGGGCTGCAGGTCAGCGTGAATCGCGGCACGGTCAGCTTCCGGCCGTACGTCGACGTCGATCTGCAGATCGAGGACGGCAGCCTGGCAAGCTTCCACGCGATCCTCCACGGCGAGCTCGAGGCCTCGATCGGCGTGACGATCAACAGCGAGCGTAGCTTCAGCCGTGGGTTCTCGAAGACGTTGTGGGAATCACCGGCGTACAAGGCCACGCAGTACATCGGCAACATCCCGGTGGTCGAGGTCGTGCGGGTGTCGCTGGTCCTGACCGGCGAGGCTCACTCCTCGGTCCGCGGCCGCGTCGACCTCGGGTCGGCCAAGGCGAAGGCGAGTCTCGAGGCGGGCGCGTCGTATGCCGATGGTCGCTGGCGCGCCGTCGCCGACCCTTCGATCGCGTTCGAGACACGCGGTCCCGTTTTCGAAGCGGGCGCCACGGCAGGCGTATCGGTGCGGCTGACGACGCGCGTCGACGTGAAGTTCTATGACATCGCGGGGCCGCACGTGATCGTCGGCGCGTACGCGAGAACCGAGCTCCGGGATAGCTACGAGGACGGGCTCAGCTGGACAGGTCGCGCCGGCATGGACGCCACCTTCGGCGGGAACGTCGCGGTGCTCGGCGAGACGCTGGCGTCCTACGAGCGGAAGCTCTTCGACCTCGGCCGTGACTTCGCTCCGATCCCGGCGCGATGACTGCACTCAGCCGGGCTCGTTCGCTCGCGGCTTTGCCGAGGCCAGCAGTGCCCGGAGCGTGGCCGCGTCGAGAGGTTTGTCCAGGCACGAGGTCTGGATCGATCGCACGAACTGCTGCGCACGTTGGGTGAACGCGCCGCCCGTCATGAAGTGCAGACGCGACAGGAGCTCGGGCCGTGTCTGCGCGAGTGCAGCGTGCACCTCGATACCGGTCAGCTCGGGCATCATGAGGTCGCACAGGATCAGATCGAAATCCTCGCCAGCTTCGAGGAGCGCGAGCGCCTGCCGCGAGCTCGTCAGTAATGTGACCTCGGCGGTGTCGCGCAGGAGGCGCTTGATCATGCGGCCGATCGGCGCCTCGTCGTCGATGACCAGCACGCGTGGAGTCGCGAGGGCGACGCGCTCCACGGCAGGGAACGTGACCGTCACCTTCGTCCCCACGCCGAGCTCGCTCGAGATCGTGATCTCGCCACCGAGCTGCCAGCGACTTCGCCGAGGACCTCGAGGATCGTCCGGCCGATCAGTGCATGCGCAGGCAGGGCAAGCAGGGCTGGATCGTCCGCCCACGCGTTGACATAGCGGACGTGCTCGTCGAACTCGAGCACGATCCCCCCGATGCAGCCGACCAGCGTCAGGAGACGCTGATCGTTTGCGACGTTCTCTGAGGATGGACGATTCGGGAGCGAAGCGGGCATCGGCAACGGGGTCACCATCGCTCATGAAGTCGACCGGTTTCCTGGAGGCTGTAGACCCAACTTGCACACGCTCGAGCAGCCGGCCCGCGTGAGGCGTCGCGACGTCTTCCGGGCTATGGTGAGTCTGGGAGTGGCGTCGTGGGCAGAACCTTTCCAGAGCTTGCGGACGAGTCGCCGGATGCGCTGTTCGCGCTCTCGCTCGATGGCGTGATCCTGTCGTGGAATCAGGGGGTGGCCGAAACGTTTGGCTACAGCGCTGCGGAGGCGATCGGGCAGAAGCTCGACGACCTCGTCATCCCCGAGGACCGGCGCGCCGAGGCGGGCCGCAAGATGGCCGCCGCCATCGACGGAGCAGCCACGCGGTTCGAGACCACGCGCCGCCACAAGAACGGCTCGAGCGTGACCGTCGACGTCGCCATGCGCCTGATCCGGCCACCCGACGGCGAACGGTATCTTGCGGTGAGCAACAAGAACGTCACGGAGCGCAAGCTGCTCGAGGAGAAGCTTCGGGAGACGAGCCGGCACAAGGGCGAGTTTCTCGCCAACATGTCGCACGAGTTACGCACGCCACTCAACGCCATCATCGGCTTCACCGAGCTCATGTACTCGGGGAACGCTGGGCCGATCGCACCGCTCCACCGCGAGTATCTCGGCGACGTGCTGCGTAGCGCGAAGCACTTGCTTCGCGTGGTCAACGACGTGCTCGATCTCGCGCGCGTGGAGTCTGGAACTCTCGAATACCGCCCGGAGCCCGTCGAGATGGGCCAGCTTGTCGACGAGGTGCGAGACGTGCTACGCGGGCTCGCGACGCGCAAGAACCTCACGATCGAGGCCTACGTCGATCCCGAAGCCGCACGTCGTGATCGACGCGGCGCGGATCCGCCAGGTCCTCTACAACTACCTCTCGAACGCGATCAAGTTCACGCCGGAAGGTGGAACGATCTGCGTGAGGATCGGGCCCACGGAGACGCCGGCGGAGTTTCGCCTCGATGTCGAGGATTCCGGAATCGGGATCTCCGAGGACAACGTGCCGAACCTGTTCGTCGAGTTCCAGCAACTCGATGCCAACGCCACCAGAAGACACGAGGGCACCGGTCTGGGACTCGCGCTGACGAAGCGGATCGTCGAAGGGCATCACGGCCGGGTCATGGTGAAGAGCACGCTCGGCAAGGGCAGTACGTTCTCCGCGATCTTGCCGCGCAAACCGAAGTGACGATCACGCGCGCGTGAAGTCGCGGGCGCTGATCCCGAGCGCTCGCATCTTGAGATGGAGCGTCTTGAAGTCGGTCCTGAGCAGGCGCGCCGCCTGGGTCTTGTTGCCGGATGTCTCGCGCAACATCTCGCAGATGAGCTGACGTTCCGCGGTGTGAGCTGCCTCGTCGGCGACTTGCTTGAGCGAGCGCCCGTCCGAGGTCCGCGCCGCCACCGCCTGATCCGCGACCTTCCCGAGCAAGCGCTCCACGGTCGCGGTATCGAGCACCTGGGTCCTGGACTCGAGGACGGCCTGCCGCATGACGTTGCGAAGCTCGCGAACATTGCCCGGCCACGGGTAGCGCTCGAGCGCGCTGATCGCGTCGGGCGCGATCCGCTCGATCGGGCGTCGTAACTCGATGGCGGCCTCGGCGACGAAGCGCTCGGCGAGCGCGCAGAGGTCCGCCAGACGGTCGCGAAGCGGCGGCAGGGTCACCGTGTAGGCAGCGAGTCGGAAGTAGAGATCCATGCGGAACAGGCCGGCGCTCGCCCGTTGCTGCAGATCATCGTTGGTCGCGGCGATGAAGCGAACGTCGATCGGCCTGGCCTCCGCTCCGCCCACCGAGTGAATCTCGCGCGCCTCGATGACGCGGAGGAGCTTGGCCTGGAGCGCGAGCGGAAGGTTCCCGATCTCGTCGAGGAACACCGTGCCACCCGCCGCCACGTCGAACTTGCCGCGCTTGCGATCGTGAGCGCCGGTGAACGCGCCCTTCTCGTGACCGAACAGCTCCGATTCCATCAGCGACTCGGGAATCGCGCCGCAATCGAGGGCCACGAAGGGCTGCATCCGCCGATCGCTCTCGCTGTGGATCGCCTGCGCGACGAGCTCCTTGCCGGTGCCGGTCTCACCGACGATCAGCACGGTGAACGTCGTCGTGGCCACCGTCGCAACCTGCTCGCAGATCCGTGCGACCGCCGTGCTGGTTCCCATCAGCGTACCGAGGCCACCGGCGCCGGTCTGCCGGCGGAGCTGCGCGAGCTCGGCCTCGAGCGCGTGTTTCTCGGCGGCGCGATCGACGGTGTGCACGATGTCGTCGTGATCGACCGGCTTGGTCTGGTAATCGAATGCCCCGAGCTGGATCGCGTGGATTGCGGTCTTGAGCTCGTGCCGGGCGGTCAGCATCACGACCGGAATCTCTGGCCGGGTCAGCCGGAGCGTGCGCAGCACCTGTTCGCCACTCATCCCGGGCATCTCGAGGTCGAGGAGCACGACGTCCGGATCGACGTCTGCGACTGCCGCGAGGCCCCGCGGACCGTCGTGCGCCATCGAGACCTCGAACCCCCGGCAGCTGAAGATCGCCGCCACGAGCCGACAGCTCGCGAGGTCATCGTCGATGACGAGTAGCTTGCTCAGGGGTTGCCGCTATGGCGACCGTACCAGGGCCATGGTGATTGACCATGGCAAGCGAGCTCCCCATCGCGTGGGACACGCGTGATCGACGGCACGGCGCTCGCAACGTGTCGCCCCAGTGCCATCCGCCTTCATCATCGACCCCGACATCACCAGTAACAAGCTGGCGACGATCCTGCTCCAGGCGGACGGCTGGAGGGTCGTGTCGATGACGACTGCGAAGAACGCGCTCACGGCACTCGCCGCCCTCGACCTGGACCTGATCGTGACGGAGCTGGTGTTCGACGACTCCGACGGGCTGGAGCTCATCGCCCAGCTTCGGGCCACGCAGGCGACGCGGCACATCCCGATCATGGTCGTCACGGCCGCGAACGAGCCCGGGACCGAGTATCGCGCGCGCGCGGCAGGCTGCATTCACTACCTCCGCAAGCCGATCGACGTGGCGACGTTCGCGTCCGAGCTCACCGCGGCTCTCCGGAGCCATCCATGACCACCACCATGACCACCGAAACACCCGCGCGCGTCCTGGTGGTCGACGACGACGAGTCGCTGCTCCACATCCTCGCTCGGAGGTTCACGCGCATGGGACATGCGGTCGAGTGCGCACGTGACGGTAAGGCCGCAATCCTGGCACTCGCGACCGGGACGTTCGATGTCGTGGTCTCGGATATCGCGATGCCCGGGATGGATGGGATCGAGCTCCTGATCGCGATCCGCGCAGTCGACCCCGATGTCCCGATCGTGCTGATGACCGGAGCGCCGCAGGTCGCCACGGCGGCTCGTGCGATCGAGTTCGGCGCGGTCCGGTACCTCACCAAGCCGGTGCCGAGTGACCAGCTCGGGGGCGTCGTGGCGCAGGCTGTCACCTCCGGGCGTGCGGCCCGCATCCAGCGCGAGACTGTCGCGCTTGCCGGTCACGTGAAGACGCAACTCGTTGGCGCGCGCACGATGCTCGAGGCGCAATTTGCGAACGCGATCGAGACGCTGTGGATGGCCTACCAGCCGATCTTCTCGTGGTCGACGAAGCAGACCTACGCGTACGAGGCACTCGTGCGCAATGGCGAGCCCGCGCTGGCGAGCCCGCTCGCGCTGTTCGAGGCCGCGGAGAGCCTGGGGCGGGTCCACGCGCTGGGCCGGGCGATCCGGCGGGTCGTCGCGGCGGGCGCTTCGAGCACCGGCTGCAAGCTGTTCGTCAACCTGCACGCTCATGACTTATCGGACCCCGAGCTGTTCTCGCCCGAGGCGCCACTCTCGCGGGTCGCGAGTCAGGTGGTCCTCGAGATCACGGAGCGCGAAGCGCTCGATCAGATACCGGACGTGCAAGCACACGTCGGCGCGCTCCGCTCGCTTGGCTATCAGATCGCCATCGATGACCTCGGCGCGGGATACGCGGGCTTGACGAGCGTCGCGCAACTGCGTCCCGACATCGTCAAGATCGACATGTCGCTCGTACGCGGCGTCGATCATGACCCGATCAAGCAGATCCTCGTGAAGATGATGCTCGGGGTCGCGCGAGAGATGGGCATGGTCGTGGTGGCGGAAGGGATCGAGACCGCGAGCGAGCGCGCCATGCTCGTGACGCTCGGCTGCGACCTGATGCAGGGCTACCTGTTCGCGAAGGCCGGGCGCGCATTTCCTGCGGTGACTGTGGAAGGGGAATAGGTATGCAGAAGCCACCAGCGGTTACTTCGCTGCTCAAGATGAAAACGGGGATCGCGGGGTTGGACGAGATCACCGGCGGGGGAATCCCGGTCGGGCGAAACACGTTGATCATGGGCGGCGCAGGCTGCGGCAAGACCGTATTCGCGCTCCAGGCGCTGGTTCACGGCGCTCGCAGCTCGAACGAGCCTGGCCTGTTCGTCGCGTTCGAGGAGAGCGCCACCCAGATCATCGCGAACGCCGCGACCTTCGGCTGGGATCTCCCCAGACTGACCAAGAAGAAGCTGTTCTTTCTCGAGGCGCGGCTGTCACCCGAGATCGTCAAGGCGGGCGAGTTCGACCTCGTCGGGATGCTCGCGGTCCTGCAGGCGAAGGCCAAAGCACTCGGTGCCAAGCGGATCGTGTTCGACGGGATCGACGTCCTGCTCGGCCTCCTCGATGACCCGGTCGCCGAGCGTCGCGAGGTGTATCGGATTCGCGACTGGCTCGCCGCGACTGGCCTCACCGGTCTCCTCACGCAGAAGGTGAGCGGGTACGAGACCGACAAGCGCTACAGCTTCCTGCAGTTCATGGTCGACTGCGTGGTGACGCTGCGGCACCAGGTCGTCGACGGCTCGGCATTCCGCAACCTCCGGGTCGTCAAGTATCGCGGCTCCGGGTTCGAGGCGGACGAGTTCCCGATCACCGTGACGTCCACGGGCATGGAGCTCACGACCCGGGGACCGGCAAAGCTCGAATACGAGGTCACCGACGAACGGATCTCGACGGGGCTGCCGCGCCTCGATGTCATGCTGAAGGGCGGCTATCATCGTGGCACCAACGTCCTGATCTCGGGGGCGCCGGGAACCGCGAAGTCCACGTTGTGCGGGCTCTTCGTCGCCGCCGCCTGCAAGCGTGGCGAGCGCACGCTGTACGTCAGCTTCGATGAAGGCGCCGCGCAGATCGTCAGGAACGTCAGGTCGGTCAACATCCAGCTGGCGCGCTATCAGAAGTCCGGACTGCTCGAGATCTATTCCACGCGGACGCGCGGGCCGAACGTCGAGGACCAGTTCGCGGATCTCCGCGCCAGGGTGCGCGCCCACAACCCGCGCTGCGTCGTCATCGACCCGCTGTCGGCGCTCTCGACGAAGCTCGCGCACGTCGCCTCGGCAGACGCCGCGCAGCAGTTCCTCGACTTTCTCAAGGGCCAAGGCATCACCGTCGTCAACACCTCGCTGATGGACGGGCTCGACACCGACGAAGCCACCGCGACCGGGATCTCGACGATCGCGGACACCTGGATTCACGTCTCGTACGTCGTCCAGGATGGCGAGCGCAACCGCGCGCTGACGATCGTCAAGTCGCGTGGCACCGGCCACTCGAACCAGGTGCGCGAGCTGAAGCTCTCCGACGACGGCGTGACCCTCACCGATGTGTTCGTGGCAAAGGGCAAGGTCCTGATGGGCGTCGCGCGCTGGGAGTGGGAACAAGAGCAGCAGGCCGCCAAGAAGCGGTCGCAAGTCGCGACCGAGCTCGAGCGGTTGCATCTCGAGCTCGCGCAAGCCGAGGCCGCCGCGCGCCTGCAGGTGATCCAGACCGAGATCGACGCGCGCGAGGCGGAGATCGGCCTGCTGGCGCTCGCGACCGGGCAGGCATCCGAGCTGCGGGTCACCGGCCGCGCCGCGATCCGCAAGATGCGCCACGCCGACGTCGAGGTCGCGAACAAGCACATGCGGGCCAAGTCGGCGAAGCCGAAGTCCAGGTCGAAGCCGGCGAGGTCCGGGGAACGCTGATGGCCGCCGCGAAGAAGCTCAAGTACCTGCTGCGACTCTACGTCGCCGGCAACGCGCCGAACTCGGTACGTGCGGTCGCAAATGCCCGGGCGCTCTGCATCGAGCACCTACGTGGCGAGCACGAGCTCGAGGTCATCGATCTGATGGATTTTCCGAAACGAGCGCTCGCGGATGGCATCATCGTCACGCCCACGCTCGTCAAGGTGACGCCCTCGCCGGTGCAGCGGTTGATCGGCAACCTCAGCGACACCGAGCAGGTCCTGCTCGCGCTGGGCCTCAAGTGAGCCAGAAGGCGGCGGAGGTGGCGGAGCTCGAGCGGCGCCTCGCCGAGGCCCAGGCCACGATCGAGGCACTGCTGTCCGGGCAGATCGATGCGGCATTTGATCCGGCGAGCAATACGCCGATCCTGCTGTCGAAGGCGCAGGACGCGTTACGCGAGAGCGAGGAGCGCTACCGCCGCATCATCGAGACCACGAACGAGGGCGTGTGGCAGATGGACGCCGGCTACAAGACGACGTTCATGAATCGTCGGATGGCCCAGATGCTCGGCTGCGAGGCCGACATGGGCATCGGACGCTCGGCGATGGAGTTCCTCGACCACGAGGGTCGCGCGACGCTCGTCACCAAGTCGGATGACGCGCAGCAGGTCGAGGTCCGCTTCATCCGGTCGGACAAGACGATCATGTGGGCACTCATGGAGGCGACGCCCATGTTCGACGCCCAGGGCAACAGCGATGGAACGTTCGCGATGGTGATGGACATCACCGAGCGCAAGAAGTCCGAAGCCGCGCTGCAGGCAAGCGAGGCACGACTCCGTCGGCTGTGGGACTCGGGCATCATCCTGATCACGGTGTCCGACCTGCAAGGCAGGATCATCGAGGTCAATGACGCGGCGCTCGCCATGCTCGGCTACTCGCGCGACGAGCTCCTCGCGAACGGGATGAGCTGGGAAGCCCTCACACCGCCCGAGTCCGTCGCCGCTGACCTGAGCGCGCGCGAACAGCTCGAGACAAGGGGGGTGACGGCGCCGTTCGAGAAGGAGCTGCTCCGCAAGGACGGCACGCGAACGGCCATCCTCACCGCCGGCGCGCTGCTCGATGACAAGGAGAAGATCGTCGTCGCGATCGATCTGACAACTCGCAAGCGGGCCGAGTGGGCGCTGCTCGAGGTCGAGTCTCAGCTCCGGCAGTCTCAGAAGATGGAAGCCGTCGGCCAGCTCGCCGGCGGCATCGCGCATGACTTCAACAACATCTTGACGGTGATCCTCAGCTGCGGTGAGTTCCTGCTCGAGGATCTGCAGCCCATGGATCCCGCGCGTGCGGATGTCGAAGAGATCTGCAAGGCCGGCGCGCGTGCGGCCGCGTTGACGCGGCAGCTGTTGATGTTCAGCCGCCAGCAGGTGCTGGCACCCAAGGTCCTCGAGATCTCGGCGGTCACCGCGGACATGGAGAACATGTTGCGGCGCGTCCTCGGCGAGGATGTCGGGCTCGTGCTGCGCAACTCACCACACGGCGGGCGCGTCCGCGTCGATCCGGGCAGCATCGAGCAGGTGATCATGAACCTGGTCGTCAACGCTCGTGACGCGATGCCGACCGGCGGACAGCTCGTGATCGAGACCGCGAACGTGATGCTCGACGAGACGTTCGTTCACCCGCAGAGCGGCTTCACCCCTGGACCACACGTGGTGCTCTCGGTCACCGACACCGGGACCGGCATGGACGAGGCGACCTGCGCACGCATCTTCGAGCCGTTCTTCACGACGAAGGCCGTCGGTCAGGGCACCGGGCTCGGGCTGTCGACGGTGTTCGGCATCGTGCAGCAGAGCCACGGGACGATTCGCGTCCACAGTGTCGTCGGCGAAGGCACCACGTTCAGTATCTACCTGCCGCAGGTCTACTCGGATGCGGAGGCAAGCCTGGCCACCCTGCCGCGAACCGCATTTCACGGGACCGAGACCATCCTCCTCGTCGAGGACGAAGAGCAGGTTCGCATGGTCACGCGCAACATCCTCGAGCGACATGGCTATCGCGTGCTCGAGATGAGGTCCCCTCCCGAGGCGTTACTCCACGTGCAGAACAGCTCGGAACAGATCGATCTGCTGCTGACGGACGTGGTGATGCCGCACATGAGCGGCCCCGAGCTGGCCCGTCAGCTGACAAAGATCCGCCCGCAGCTGCGCGTGCTCTGCATGTCGGGATACACGGACGACAGCATCGTCCGTCACGGGGTCCTCCAGGCAGCGATCGCATTCGTTCAGAAACCTTTCACATCGGACTCGCTGACCCAGAAGGTGCGCGAAGTACTCGACGAAGAGCCGACCCCCAGCATGAAGCAAGCGATGAAGCTGATGCAGGACGCGATCGTCCGGGTTACGTCCGACGAATAGTCAGACGGTGCGCTGCTATGGTGGGGCGTGAGCGACGAGACCCGATGGATCCGCACGGCCGATGACCTCGACGACCTCGTGCACGAGCTCGCGCGCCACCGCGCGATCGGCTTCGACACCGAGGCCGACAGCCTGCACCACTACACCGAGAAGGTCTGCCTTCTCCAGCTGACGGCATTTGGCGGGCCGTCGTGGCTTGTCGATCCACTGGCGCTCGAAGACCTCTCGTCGCTGGCACCGATCTTCGCGGATCCGACGGTGCTCAAGGTGGTCCACGGCGGCGACAACGATGTCACGACGATGCGCCGCGACTTCGGGTTCACGTTCCGGACGCTGTTCGACACCTCGGTCGCGGGCCGGCTGCTCGGCGATACCGAGCTCGGCTTGCAGGCGATGGTGCGCAACGAGCTCGGCATCGAGCTCACCAAGGGCAGCCAGAAGGACGACTGGTCGAAGCGTCCGCTGACCTCGAAGCAAGAGGCCTACGCCCTCGCCGACGTCGCGTACCTCATGGAGCTCGCGGCGCGGCTCACCGCTCGGCTCGCGGCCGCGGAACGTACCGAGTGGGCGCGCGAGGAGTTCGCGGTGCTCGAGAGCTTGCCGCCGGCGAAGAAGCGCTCCGGTCCCGACGAGTTCCGGCGGATCAAGGGCTCCGCGAAGCTGTCCCGCCGGCAGCAGGCGGTACTTCGCGAGCTGTATGCGTGGCGTGAGGAGCGCGCGGCGGCCGCGGATCGCCCGCCATTCAAGATCGTCGGCCCCGAGGTCTTGCTCGAGCTCGCCGAACAATCGCCGACGACGGCCGACGAGGTCGCGCGTGCGCTGTCGTCGTACTCGCGACAGTCCGGACAGGTCGAGGTAGTGCTCGCCGCCATCGAGCGCGGGCTCGCGATGCCCGAGGCCGAGCTACCGACTCGCGAACCGCGCGAGCACAAGTCGATCTCGGCGGCGGCACACCGACGCTTCGATGCGTTGCGGACCTGGCGTGACGAGCAAGCGACGCGCACCGGGCTGGATCCATCGATCGTCCTGCCGCTGCGCCTCATCGAGCGCCTGGCGCTTGCCGCACCACAGACGCTCGCCGAGCTTGCCGAGGTCGAGGGCGTACGGCGCTGGCGGGTGGCCGAGTGGGGTACGGCGCTGCTCGCGACCTGCGCCGCACGACAGCAAGACCTCGGGCTGGCCTCCTCCGGTCCGTCGCTGACTGCCCGGTGATGCGCTCGTTTACGTGTTTGATACGCGCCTGATACGCGCCTGATTACCCCAGAAGCACCCCAAAGCCTCGCTCGGCGCCTCACATCGGCGCCTCACATCGGCGATCGACGAATGTTTCGCTGTGAACCGCGGCCGGACGGCGCCACAATGGCCACGCACCGTGAACCCCATCGCCAGGCTGCGCCGCGTCGAGCGCGCAAGAGCGGAAGTCTCGTTCACGATCCTGATCGTCGAAGACGACGTGGAGTACGCATCCGAGCTCGCAGCAGCTCTCGAGCACGATGGTGCCGACACCCTCACCGCGCACACCTGCATCGACGGTGTCCGGCTCGCGCACGAGCATCGCCCGGATGCCGTGCTCCTCGATCTCGGACTACCCGATGGACACGGCTACGAGGTCGCGCGTGCGCTGCGCAACGAGTGTCTCGCGCCCGAGGCGGCAGTCGTGGTGCTGACCGCGTCGGCGATTCGCGATCTGGCGCCCGCCGAAACCATCGGCGTCGATCTGATACTGAACAAGCCAGTCGATCCCGACTTGCTCGGCGGACTCCTCCGGCACGTCCACGCGCAGCGCAAGCGCAAGTCCTCGACCCGGTAGGACTCCGCGAACCGTGCGTCCGCTGGCGTCGCCTCGCTGAAGCCGACGCGGACGTTCAGGGATACGTGTACCCGCCCGAGATCCCGAGTGGGATCCCGAGCGCCCAGAAGCCGAGCAGGAACGCGGTCCAGAGCACCAGGAAGCTCAGCGAGTACGGCAGCATGATCGCGGTCAGCGTGCCGATTCCCGTTCGCTTGACGTACCTCTGCGCGAACGCGACGACGAGGGGAAAGTACGGCATCAGGGGTGTGATGATGTTCGTGGTCGAGTCGCCGACGCGATAGGACGCCTGGGTAAACTCGGGAGAGATCCCCAGCTGCATCAGCATCGGCACGAAGATCGGCGCGAGCAGTGCCCACTTCGCGCTCGCTGATCCGATCAGCAAATTGACCGTGGCACACAGCAGGATGATCCCGATGATCGTCACGGGGGGGGGAAAGTTCGCTGCCTTCAAGGCGCTGGCGCCCTCGACGGCGAGCAACGCCCCGAGGTTGCTCTTGTTGAACGCGTAGATGAACAGCGAGGCAAAGAATGCCATCACCAGGTAGTAGCCCATCGAGCTCATCGCCTTCGCCATGGCCTTCACCACGTCGCGATGACTCTGGAAGGTGCCGGAGACGAACCCGTGCACGATGCCGGGAATCAGGAACAACAGAAAGATCAGCGGCACGATCGACTGCATCAGCGGCGCCTTGAAGTCCGTGACAGTCCCGTTCGGAGCGCGCAGCGCCGACCCGGCGGGCAAGACCAGAACGACCAGCACGCCGATGCCGACCAGCATCGCAGCCCCACCAGCGAGGAGACCGCGTCGCTGCGCGGGCGTCATCGGGTCGAACGTCGGCAGGTCCTCCACGTCAGCATCCACCGGGGTCTTGCGCAGGCGCGGTTCGATGATGCGATCGGTGATGAACCAGCCGACGAGCACGATCAGGAGCGTCGAGGCGGCGGTGAATGTCCAGTTCGAGAGCGGGTTGACGAGGCGGTCGGGATTGATCAGCGCAGCGGCTTCCTGGGTCAGGCCCGCGAGCAGTGGATCGATTCCGGACGGGATCGGATTGGCGCTGAAGCCACCGGAGACCCCCGCGAATGCCGCCGCGATCCCCGCGAGTGGGTGGCGTCCGGCAGCGTAGAAGATCACCGCGCCGAGCGGGATCACGAGCACGTAGCCGGCGTCGGCGGCGGTGTGGCTGATCGCCGCGACGAAGATCACCATCGGCGTCAGCAGCTTGCGCGGCGTGAATGACAGCAGGCCCTTGAGACCCGCGTTGATGAAGCCGCTGGACTCGGCGACGCCGACGCCGAGCAACGCGACGAGCACGACGCCGAGCGGATGAAAGCTCGTGAACGTCTTGAGCATGTCCGAGAGGAACTGCGCGAGGGCGGTTCCGGTGACCTGGCTCTCCACCGTCCTCGGGACCGGACCGTCCTTGCTCATCACCTCGAAGGTCGTGCCGTCGAGCAGCGCCGAGACGAGCCACACGACTATGAGCGCGTACACGAACAGCAGTGCCGGATCGGGTAAGCGGTTCCCGGCGCGCTCGATCAGATCGAGCAGACGCCCACCTAGAGATGGCTTCTCCGCAGCTTTCGGTTCGGGCTCGGACATCGGGCGAACCATAGTGAAGATCTCCCGCTCATCGCCAGCGGATCTGCCCTTTACGCAACAGCCTTCGGGTGCCCGTACCGGTCCGAGGCTCGGACGGGGCCCTACGCAATGTTCTTGATCGCGTGCTGGCTCTCGCGATGCATCCCCTCGCGGCATGAGACCATTCAGCCGAGAAGCCGTCGTAGATCGTCGTCAACCACAGATGCGCTGGGGCGCCGTGCTGGCCGGTACCGTGTTCGCGATCGGTCTGTGGGCACTCCTGCAAACGATCGGAATGGGCATAGGCCTCGCCGCCGTGGACACCGACGACGCCGGTAATCTTCGCGGAATTGGCATCGGCACCGGCGTCTGGACGCTGGTGGCGCCGCTGATCGCGATGTTCTTCGGCGCCATGCTCGCCGGACGCCTGGCGAACACGCGCGAGGCGAGCGTCGGTGCGATGCACGGCGGTGTCTTGTGGGCGCTCACGTCCGCCGTCGGACTGTGGGCCACGATCTCGATCGTCACGATGGTCGCATCCGGGGTCACGCGCGCCGGTGGCGCGGCGCTCGGCGCTGGCTCTTCCGCTGTCTCTGGCGCGCTCGGTGCCGGCACGAGCGCCGATCCGCTGTCGGCGCTCGGCATCGACGAGCAAGACCTGCTTGGCCCGATCAACGAGCGGCTGCAGCAGCAGGGCAAGCCGAGGATCACCGCCGACGGGCTGCGCGCCACGCTCCGCAGCTCGGCCCAGCGTGCGGTGCGCGAGGGCCGCTTCGATCGCTCGCTGTTCGAGCAGGAGCTCGCGCGTAATACTGCGCTGACTCGCGATGACGTTCGCGAGCTCTCCCAACAAATTAGCGATCGCTACGACAGCGCGATGGGCCAGGCGCGCGACCAGATCGGCGAGATCGGCGGGAAAGCCCAGACCGCCGCGCTGACAGCAGCCGACGCGACTGGCAAGGCGCTGCTCTGGGGCGGCCTCATGTTCCTGCTCGCCCTCGGTGCTGCGGCCGGCGGCGGCGCGCTCGGTGCCCGCATCAGCTCGCGGCGCGACGATGACGATCGCACGCGCGGCGCGGTTGCGGCCGTCCCGGTGGTGCCCACGCCTGTCGTGACGCGCAACCCCGACGACCGGTTCATCACGCCGTGACTCTGTGGTTCCGGCTACGGCGATGCGCCGAAACGCGCTGCGCACGGTGACGCCGGTATTGCGCAGCTGTAGCGCGATCTCGTGTCGCTCGACGACTCGTGACGAGATCTGCTGGTCGTAGCAACGTGCGCCCGGGTCGCGCCCATCAACGCGACGAGCCTGGACAGGACAGGGAGCTTCGAGGAATCGAGCTAAGCTGCAAGCATCAGATGCCGCGCACCCGGACGCTCGAGACCGCTGGTGGGCATTCAGGATCTCGCAAACCAGGACGTTCGAGTCTGATCTTCGTCGCGATGCTGATCGCCATCGGGGGGATCGGTTGGCTCGATGTCGTCACCGGTGCCGAGATCGGAATGTCCTTGTTCTATCTCGCGCCTGTCGCCGTCACAGCGTGGTTCGTCGGTCTACGGCCGGGCATTGCGCTCGCAGTGGTTGCGGCGTCTGCATGGTACGCATCGGACCTGACGTGGCATGCGGAGACGATTGCGATCTCGAGCTGGAACGGGTTTACGCGCCTCGCGATTTATGTGGGCACCTCGGTCCTGCTGTCCCTCCTGCACGCGGATCGTCGTCGCTTGCACGCGCTGTTGTCATCGGCCGAGCAGAGTGCGCGCACGGACCCTCTCACCGGGCTGGCCAACAGCCGTTCATTTTACGAGCGACTCCGCGACGAGCTCCCGCGGTTGCAACGCCGGCCATCGGTGGCGACGCTGGCCTATCTCGATGTCGACAACTTCAAGCGCGTCAACGATCAACTAGGCCATGCCGTCGGCGACGTGGTGCTGAAGTCGATCGCGGATGCACTGCGAGCCAGCCTTCGCGCTGGTGATTTCGCGGCTCGCCTCGGCGGGGATGAGTTCGCGATCGTGCTCTGGGATACGAACCTCGAAAACGCAGAGTCGGTCGCCGCACGGATCGTCGCCGCGGTGGAACACATCGCGGAGCAGTATCCAGGCACTGGCCTGGGTTCGAGCATCGGCCTCTCGGAGCTCGATCCCGCGAAGGACGTCGAAGCCGCGCTCCGAGCTGCGGACGCCGCGATGTACGCCATCAAGTCGCGACGAAAGGCAGACAAGTCTCGTCACGCGTGATGCTCGACGATGAGGTTCGTCCACGTCATCCGCGGCGGCGGCGGCGTGCGGACGCCGCGCACATCTGCTCCGTCAGCGCCGGCCGAACCGGCTCTTGCGCACCATGGGCTTGCGCGGCGTGCTCGCCGCGACCAGCAACAGCTCCATGAACGCGACGCCGAACAGCGCGACCGGGAGCCACGACGTGCCAGCCATCAGCATCACCAGGATCGCTGCGAGCAGCGCGACGAGCACGCCGGCGGCGGCGGCGACATGACGGCCGCGCGGGTGATGCAGCACGAGCATGATCGCGGCGATCACCTGGGTCGCGCCGACCACGACGAGGATCATGGCGAGGGCGCGAAACGAGAGCGGCGAGCCGGCGAGTAGATTGTCCGAGAGCCGCACGCTGCCGCCATCACCACGTACCAACACCATGGTGCCGATCGCGATCAAGCCGACCGCCGCTGCCGCGAGGACACCGATCAAGGCGTGGCGCGGTCCGCGGATCTCGACGCGCTTGCGCTGCTGGTCGGGGCGGGACCCGCCCTTGTCATGCGGTCGTGTGGAGGCGGTCATACGACCGCTTATAGCCGAGGCTTGGTCGCGACATCGGTGAATGAGGACGATCAACCCTTGCCGCGTCTGGCATCGCGCTCGGCCTGGAGCCCGACGACGCGCTTCTCGGCGTAGTCCGCCCACGCCTTCTGATCGTGGCCGTGCTCGGGCTCCCAGGTCTTCGCGATCTCGTAGCCCCCGAGGTCCGTGGTGTGGCCGGGCACCTCGTCGCGCAGGTGACGGATCAGCGCGGCGAGCGCTTCCCAGAGGCGCGACCGACTGCGCTCGAACTCGCCATAGACGTCGTGAAACTGGCTGTCGGGCGTCGTGTCGTCCTCCATCGCGAGGACTCGTAGCCTCGGGTAGATCGTGTCGACGGCGGCCGCCGCCGTGCGGATGTCGGCGATCACGCGGGCCGCGCGGCCTCGATCGGCGGCGACATCGAGCTTGGCCTCCTCGAGGCCCGCGTACTTGAGCGCGACGCCCGGCACTTCCCGGAACTGGTGAGCGGACAGGAACTTGTCGCTCTTGGTCGCCATCACCTTCTGCACGCCCTTCCCCGCCTTGCCGATGTCGCCGAGGTGAAGGATGAGCGCGGCCGGCGAGTAGATCGCCTGACCCTTCGGAATGACGGTCGGGATCCCCTCGACGATCTGCAGCGTGCCCGACCCGACGCCCATCATCGGGTTTGTCGGATCCCAGTGGAGATCGTGATCGCCATCGGCTTTCGAGAGCCCGACGTGCATGCCCGGCGCGCCTGCACCGGTGTTGCTGCGAAACCATTCGTACTGCTCACCGCCGGGATGCTCCTTCGCGACGAACGACTGGATGTCGCGACCCCATCGACCCTCGGCCAGCGCCGGCTTCCCCGCGGCGAGGAACTTGATGCCGAACGATCCGGGATGCGTGTAGACGTCGGAGATGGTCTGGACCGCGTCCCACAGGCCCAGGCCCTTGGCACCGCGCACGACCTGGACGAGCGTGTGGAGCTCCTGAGTGCCGAGCCCATCCATCGTGTCCCAGAACTTCTCGTCGCCGAGGTCGGCCACGCCGGATAGCCGGCCCTGCCTGGCGAGCGTGCCGAACAACACCTGGCGCGACAGCCAGAGCTTCTCGACGAGGTCGTGATCGAGCGAGGCGTACTTCGCGGGCGTCGGCGGGCGTCCCAAAGATGCCTCCATCGACCCGGTCAGCGTGGCCTTGCCGGGCGCCTGGTTGCCGCCCGTCAGCTTGTTGTAGGCGACGTCGACCAGCGACCCGCCACCGACCTTTTTCTGGTCCTCGAAGAAGCCCATCGCTCGATGCTACTGCGGGTTTGACCAGATCATGTTGCCTCACGGAGGGCTGATGCGGACCCAGCTGGGGTCACCTGTGCCCATCGCGGCCGGCACGATCGGAGGCTACAGACCCGGTGGCGGATCGCGTTAGCCCTTGATCCGGCGGGCGCCACGGGCGGTACGGCGCGTGCACCGAGTCCGGGCGTGATTCCCTCGCATAGCAGCGTGTCGGACGACACGGTCTCCGACGAGGTGATCGGGCTGGCTCTCGACGCCGGGCCGACTGGCTTCGATCACGATGGCCCGACGCAGGCCGCGTTCTACCCGTTCCCTGGTGAACAGATCGGCCGCTACATCCTGGGCGACAAACTCGCGCAGGGCTCGTTCGGGCTGGTGTTCGCCGCGCTCGATACCGAGCTCGATCGCCAGGTCGCGATCAAGATCCTGAACCCCGACCACGCACACAACACCGACGTGCTCGGTCGCTTCCTGCAGGAAGCCAGCGCGACTGCCCGCATCGTGCATCCTGGCGTGGTGACGATGCTCGACTGCGGCCAGTACGACGGTGGCGCGTACATCGCCATGGATCTGCTCGATGGCTGCAGCCTCGCGGCGCGGCTCGCAGAGGACGGTCGACTGCTGCCCCACGACGCCGTCGACATCGCGTGCCAGATCGCGTCGGCGCTGGACGCCGCGCACATGGCCGGTGTCCTCCATCGCGATCTCAAGCCGGACAACATCTTCCTGATCCCCGACCCCGCGATGACGAGCGGGGTTCGCGTGAAGATCCTCGATTTCGGGCTCGCGAAGCTCGAGACCGGTCGCCGCACGCTCATGCACAGCGTGTTCGGAACGCCGCGCTACATGTCGCCGGAACAGTGCCGGTCGTCGACCAGCGTCGACGCGCGCAGCGACATCTACTCGCTCGGCTGCATCCTGTTCGAGCTCATCACCGGCGCGCCCCCGTTCGAGGGCGATCTCGCGGCGGTCGTCGAGGCGCATCACGACGGCGAGATCCCGCGCCCGTCGAGCTTCGCGTTCTGCTCGCCGCACCTCGACGAGCTCATCGTCATGATGCTCGCGAAGGATCCCGCGCGCCGGCCCGTCACGATGCGCGATGTCGAGCGCGCGCTCGCCACGCTGCCCGCAGGCCGCCTTGGCAGCAGCCGGACGATCACGTCGGAGCAAGCATCGACCGCGCGCGGCATCCTGCCGATCATGCGGCCCGCGATCGCGACTCCGCGCAGGTTGCCGCCTCCCGTGCC
>JACCTC010000461.1 GCA_013812655.1 Deltaproteobacteria bacterium
GGTGAAAGGAGAGGAGGTTCTCGTGGGCTTGAATAATCAAGTTTCTCGAGGGCCTCTGCTATGGCCCATCGTCGAGCGTGCTCAGGAACCGAGGGTCGAACCCTCAGGTTCTGCGCTCGTGCTCACCACACCGTGTACGAGCTGGTCGGGCGGAACGAGATCCCAAACCGCCGACTCGGCAAGCAGATCCGTTTCAGCCGCGCCGCGATCATGCGATGGTTGGACTCGTGGTCATCGCAGGGCGCGAAGGAAGGGCAATGAACATGCCTGTACGACGTGATCCCAGAACGGGCGGTTGGTTTTTCAGGACCATCGTCAAGACCCCCAATGGAAAGAAGCTGCGCATCTTCGGCACGGCTGGTGTCCCCGGTCCGTACCAAGACCTCGCTGCAACCAAAGTTGGGGCCCAAGCCGCGGAGCAGCGCGCCATCAAGCAAGCCCTCGCCGGCGACATCGGCGCGGTAACGCCGCCGGTGCAAAAAAAGGAGGTGCCGACGTTTCACGAATGGTTCAAGGGCAGGTTCTGGCGCGAGTGGGTGGTGGGGCGTCGCAATAAACCGACCGAGGTCAAGAGCAAGGAGTCCATCTACGGTGGCCATCTCAAGGCGGCCTTCGGTGATCTCCCGCTCGACAAGATCGGAACCGGTGAAGTCGCGGCGTTTCGCGCATCGCTGGTCGAGAAAGGGCTCGGGGCGAAGAGCATCAACAACATCCTCGCCGTGCTGTCGAAGCCGCTCAAGTACGCGGTCGACTGCGAGCTGATCGCGAAGTCGCCGAAGATCGGCCTGTTCAAGGTCGAGCGTCCCGAGATCGAGTCGTGGGACTTCGAGCAGTACGCTCGTCTCCTCGCGGCAGCGAAGATCGAAGGCGCCGACTGGTACGCGGCGGTGTGCCTCGCGGGAGAGGCAGGGCTGCGCGCAGGCGAAGTCAAGGCGCTGCGCTGGCGCGAGGACATCGACCTGATCGCGAGGACGATCACGGTGAACCAACAGACCTGCCACGGCGAGACGACGACCCCGAAAGGACGCACGCGGCGAACGATCCCGATGACGAGCACGCTTGAACAGGCATTGCGAAGGCTCGAGATCGTGCGCGAAGGGTTCGTCGTTCGGAACCTCGATGGAAGCGCGAAGCGCGATGGTGAAACCTGCCATGCGATCGAGCGGATCTGTCGGCGCGCCGGCTTGCCGGTTCGCTACTGGCACACGCTTCGGCACGCTTTCGGAACTCATGCCGCGCTGTTCGGCGTGAACCCGTGGCGGTTGCAGTCGTGGCTCGGCCACAAGCGGATCGACGAGACGATGCTGTACGTCCACGTCGCCGAGAACCACCGCCGGGATCTCCCGGAGACGATCGTGGCAGCGGGTGCGGCCGAGCAGGATCCGGATCGCCGGATCCTCAAGATGCTCGGCGCGCGTGGCAGCCACGTGGCAGCGGCATCGAGCGCCAGGAACGAGAACCGAAGATCGACAACAGCTTAGTTCGAGCGGGAGAAGGGATTCGAACCCTCGACGTCAACCTTGGCAAGGTTGCACTCTACCACTGAGTTACTCCCGCAGCTGGTAGACCGCTTTTCTAGCGGCGGGGCAGGGAACTGTCAAGCCACTCAGTCGCCGTCTTCGGCGACGCACTTGGCGTTGCCGAGGGCCACGCTGGCGGAGGGGGCGCTGAAGCTCTCGAGGTCGAAGGCGAGGTTGTCGGAGCGGATGCCGGCGGGGCCGCGGAGGGCGCGGGCGGACTCCGGGAGCGTACCCTTCCACGCGAGCTTGTCATCGACGGTGACGGTGAGCTCGTCGTCGACGATCTCGGCCCGCAGGGTGTACCTGGTGCCGACAACGAGGGTGGGCAGGGGAGAGCTCTTGGTCGGCTTGACCTTGGTGTAGCCGCCGGCCCCGCAGCCCTTGTGGTCCTTCGCGCCCGGGTTGCTCTTCACCGAGATGTCGAGCTTCGGCTTCGGATCGAGGCGCCACATCACGTAGATCAAGTTGCAGCCGTTCTCGGCGCGCAGCTTGAGGCCGAGCTGGCGGCGGTCCTGGCCGGACGCGAGCTTCTTGACGGTCGCGGTCTCGCCCTGGAACGTGAAGGTCATCGCGGCGGCGTCGCCCTCCGAGCCCTTCGCGACGAATCGCATCGCCGCCTTCTCGACGCGCGCGCCGATCGCGGCGGTCCCGGTAGTCACGCACAGCGAGCTGTTCGCCATCGCGACGAGCTTGGGCTTGCCGGTCCGCGGCAGCGGTTCGGTTGCCACCGGCGGCGGCGCGGGCGACTTGTCGGGGGCCTTGTCCGGCATGGGCGGCTTCCCTCCATGATCGATCGCCGGTGGCGGCGGCGTGGGCTCGGTCGCGACCGGTGGCGGCGGCTCGAACAATGACGGTGGAATCTCGTCACCGGGCGCGCGCGCCGGCTTGTCGTCGTGCTTCGCGACCGCCTTGTCGTCGCGCTTCTCGGTCGCCTTCGACGGCTTGTCGTCGTGCTTCGCCAGCGGCTTGTCATCGCGCGCGGCGGCCTTGCTGCTCGGCTCGGGCCCGGGCTCCTCCGCGGCATCCGCACCCGGGACGACCACCGGATTCGGCGGTGCGATCTGCTGCTCGCTCTCGCTCTGCTTGGCCTTGCTACAGCCCGCGATCGCGATGACGAGGAGCAGCGCCTTCAACGTCCGACGACCTGGCGCAGCGCCGCGGCGTGCGCCTCGTGGAACGCGTGCTCGGCGCGAACCTTGATCCAGTCGAACCATACGATCAAACGATAGCGTCGACTGTCGTCTCCGCCCACCCGGTCTAACGCATCGATCTGGCGCTTGAGATCCGCCTCGAGCGTGGCGGTCTCCTGCGCACGGCGTGCGGCGGCTTCCACGAGGCTGCTGGTGGCCTCGAGGGACATCGGGTCGCGGCCGCTCTTGAGGAGGCGGGCGCGGCCGTCGGCGGCACGTGAGTTCCCACTCCCCTGAAACAAGATCCCAAGGTTCACGCCGACCGACACCAGGCCGAAAAACGGCGACCGCTCGACCGAGTCGTTCGAGACGTACTGATCGACGCCGAACCGGACGCTGACGTCGATCGCGCCCCAGCGGCGGAGCGCGGCTTCCTTCTCCTCGACCTCGGCGTCGGCGCGCTGGTACTCGGCGAGGGCGCCCGAGAGCGGGGCGGCATCGGCGGCGGGAAGCGAGCGGAGGGCGGCGCGGGTCTCGCCCGAGAGCCGGCGGAGGTCCTCGACGCGGAGCCGGGTCGCGGTCGTTTCCTGCGCGGTGGCGCGGCGGGCTTCGAAGTCGGCGTTCGTGGCGGCGAGGATCTTCTCGGCCTGGAGCATCGCGTCGTCGAGGACCTTGGCGCGGGCCTCGAGGGCGGCGCGCAGGGTGTCGCCGCGGACGCGCTCGAAGGCGCGGTGGCGCGTGCAGTCGGCAGCGGCGCGGCCGCGGGTCAGCGTGGCTTCGCGGATGCCCGACAGACGCCAGCGAACGCCACCGACGAAGCGCGTCCCGTCGGTGTCGACCATCGGATCGGGCATCGCCGACAGCGTGCTCTGCTCGATGTAGCCGAGCTGCGCGAAGAGCTCGGGCGCGAACAGCACGGCGCTCTGCGACGAGGCGACGCCTTCGACGTAGTCGCAGTAGCCGTCGTCGGCCGACGCGTTACCGCCGTGGAGCGCGAAGGCCGCCACGACGAGGACAACAGGTTTCATGTTGCTAGAGGAGTAGAGGCTTGCCACCGAGGAACAATACGTCGTCCGACGCGGCGTCCGCATCCTCGGTGTCGAGCTTCAGCTCGATCATCTGACCGCGCAGCATCTTGTCGCGCTGCGGATGCTTGAACTGCACCTCGCCGGGCAGCACTTCGAGGACGACACCGACGTGGTAGCAGAAGACCATGCCGACCTTGCACGCGTAGAGGCCGGTGCCCTTCTTGACGTTCGGGAGGTTTGCGTAAGGAATGAACGCGACGCTTGCTCCATCCGCGACCGCGCGGATGTACGCCGACTGCTTAAGCGCGGCGAGGATCTTGTCCTGGCGCTCGAGCGCCGCCTTCGTGGTCTCGCGCGCCTCGATCGACTTCGCGAGATCGAGCTTCGACGCCTCGTACTCCTGCTTGATGCGCAGCACCTCGTAGGACAGCGCGACATCCTGGCCGGTGGCCTCCTCGCGGTTGCTGGTCAGCATCGCGTCCATCGAGCGGGTCTGCGCCTCGAGATCGGCGGCGCGGGTCTCGAACTCGGCCTGGCGCTCGGCGAGCGAGAGGTTCGAGGTCGAGATCTGCGCGAGCTGGAACTTGCCCGACAGCATCGTGCTGCGATCGATGAGGCCGGCCGCGTACTCGTCCGCCATCTTGCGGCGCGACGAGCTCGCGAACGCCTGGTTCTGGTTCTTGATCGCGGCGCGCGTGCTCGCGGCGGCGTTGGCGAGCGAGCGGATCCGACCGAGCGCGGCCTTGCGACCGTCGAGGTCACTCTTGATCGCCTTGGCGAACTCGCCCTGGAACTGTTGCTGCGCGGCGATCGCGCGCTCGGCCTGGTTGAGCTCGTCGACGATGCGATCGCGTGCGCTCTCCTGATCGGCGAGCTGCGCCTGCAGGGTGATGACGCGCTCGTCCTGCGCCGAGACCTGCATCGGCACGACCCAGCTGCTGCTCACGTAGAAGAACGCGGTCGACGCGATGTAGCCGACGAGCACGACGACGATGATCGTGAGGATGCCGAAGCCGAGCAGGCGATACGCGTTGACGATCAGCTTGCCGAACTTCTGCGACGGCGTGACGGCGGGCGCGACCTTCGGAGCGCCGAGGCCGAGCTGCTCGTAGACGGCCCACGGGTTCGCGTCGGGCGTGGGTGCTGCGGGAAGCACGGGCGCGGGCGCGGCGACCGGAACTTTCGGCATCGCCGGCGCTTCGGCGGGAGGCGCGGTCAGCGGCTGCTGCATCGGCACCGGGATCGACTGCGCGGTCATCGACGACGAGATGCTCGCCATCGGCGCGACGCTCGCCATCACCTTGGTCGGTGCATTCTGGGATGCGATCTGCACGGCGGGCGACGCCGGATAGACGGTGACTGGTGCAGCCGGCGAGGGCGACTTCACGGGCGCCGCGGGCGCGTTCGTCGGTGCAATCGCTTTCACACCACGGGGGGGAGTCCACCCCGTCGGCTGCAGGTTCTGGCGAGCGGCGAGCGCCATGTTGCGCGCGGCGGTATCGACGAGCTTCTCCTGCACCGGCGCAGGCTTCGAAGGCGTCATCACGACGGAAAGCGGATTCGCCGCCGCCATCTGCGAGATCGCGCGTGGCTTCGTGAACGGAATGATGTTGGGCGGCGGTTCGGTGCCCTTCGCGGCACGTCCTGTCAGCGACGGAATCGGCTGATCCCGTCGAGCCGAAGCCTTCCGCACGTCGATCGAGGTGGAGTCACCGATCTCCTCTAACCGAGGGAGCTTCGGAATGACACGCAGCTGTGAATCACGACGCTTGCTTTGGCTCATAACGGCGAGTGCGGCCAGTGCAGAAGCCACGCCATCGCGCCTACGTCTCGCTGGGACGGATCTTCCCGTGGTGTGGGCCGATGTTCCGGCCAACAGCGGTGTCCAGGCAGAACCGATCGGTACGATCTGTACCGGAACGCGCAGGAGGCCCGCCATGCGCTACCGGACGGCTACCCGAGGCGCCTGGTACGCCGCGTCACCACGTGGGTGGCCAGGTCCCTGCGCTGCGCCGCACGCGCGTGCTGACGCCCACGTAACGAGCCGGATTCGCCGCGAGCAGCATCTATAGCGTCGCGGCACCGCTCTTGCTGTCGCTGACTGGCACCCGTGGAGCTGCCGGTCTACCTCTTCATCTTCATCGTCTTCCTGAACCGCTACGTGTTCGGGTTCTACTTGACGGTGATCAAGCGCAAGACCCTCGACGAGACGATCGAGGGCTACGAGCCAACGGTCACCGTGGTCGTCCCGCTCTTCAATGAGGGCCGCTCGATCTACGACACGATCATCAGCCTGGTGAAGCTCGAGTACCCGGCCGACAAGCTGTGGGTCACGGTCGTCGACGACTGCTCGACCGATGACAGCTACGAGTGGGCCTGCAAGGCGGCCCGCCAGCACCCGAACGTCCGGGTGTTGCGGAACCCGCACAACATGGGCAAGCGCAAGGGCATCAACCATGCGGTGCGCGAAGCCTCGACCGAGATCATCGTCAGCGTCGACTCCGACGTCATCATCCACCCGACCGCGCTCAAGGAGCTGGTCGCGCGGTTTGTGAGCCCGGAGATCGCCGCGGTCGGCGGCCGCGTCCACGTCTCGAACCCCAACGAGAACTGGCTGACCAAGCTGCAGACGATCAAGTACTACTTCGGCCAGGAGCACCTGAAGAACCTCGAGCGCGGCCTGCGCTCGGTGATGTGTCTGTCGGGCTGCCTCACGGCGTATCGCCGCCACGTGCTGATCGAGCTCGAGCCGATCCTCGAGGATCGCAACATCCTCGGCGTGCCGATCAAGTACGGCGAGGACCGCTTCCTGACCCACCAGATCGTCAAGGCCGGCTATCGCACGGTGATGACGATGAAGGCGATGTGCTTCACCAAGGCCGCGAACACGATGCACGGCTACTTCAACCAGCAGCTCCGCTGGAAGCGCTCGAACATCGTCGACTTCATCGTCGGCATCGGTCACGCATGGACGCTCCACCCGCTGCTCTGCCTGCAGTACCTGTCGATGTTGCTGCTGCTACTCGTCTACCCGTTCGTCATCATCACGAACGTCCAGCGCGGCGAGTTCTTCGACCTCGCGATGTTCCACGTGTTCCTGACCGGCGGCTTCGCGATGGTCTACTACTTCGCGCCGACGGTCCGCTCGCTGCCGCCGTGGCTGCGCGTCCACCCGATCTCGTTCCTGCCGATGGCCGTGCTGATGCCGGTCGCGTATCTGCTGCTGACCCCGCTCGGTCTGTTCACGCTCGATAGCTCGAGCTGGGAGACCCGCGGTCACGGAGGCGCGCCGGCTGCCCCCGCGGTGCCCAAGTGATCGTCGCCGCCCACCAGCCGCACTATCTGCCGTGGCTCGGCTACCTCGACAAGGTCGCGGCCGCCGACGTGTTCGTCGTCATGGACGACCTCCAGTACGAGGACCAGAACTTCCAGAACCGCCAGCGCATGAAGCTCAACGACGGCCCGCACTGGCTGTCGGTCCCGCTGCACCGTGGCGGGCAGAGCGAGCGGATCTGCGACAAGCGGATCGACAACACCGGCCGAGGTAGCCGGCATCACTGGCAGATCAAGACCTGGCGGACGCTGGTCACGCATTATGGCCGCGCCCCGCATTTCGAGCGCTACGCCGGCGATCTCGAGGACATCTACGTCAGGCGATGGACGCACCTCCTCGAGCTCGACCTCCACATCCTGGAGTGCGCGCGCAACTGGCTCGGCATCACCCGGCCGATCGTGCGTGCGTCGTCGCTCGCGCTGCGCGGTGCGAAGACCGAACGCATCCTCGACTTCTGCCAGAAGCTCGACGCCAAGGTCTACCTGACCGGCCGCGGCGGCTCGGCGGGCTACCTCGACACGGATTTGCTGACGCGCGCGGGCGTGACGACGACGTGGCAGAGCTTCCGCCACCCGACGTACGCGCAGCGCTACGGCCACCTCGGCTTCGTCTCGCACCTCGGCTTCCTCGATCTGCTCCTCAACTCGGGCCCCGGCGCCTCCGCGATCTTGCGGCAGGCGAACGAGACGTCCGTGCTCTCACGACCAGGAACACCGTCATGAATCGACTGCTCAAAGAGAACGGCCGCGTGCTCGCGTTTGGTGCACACCCCGATGATCTCGAGGTCGGTGCCGGTGGCCTCTTGGCCCGGCTCTCCGCCGAGGGCGCCGAGGTCACGATGGCGGTCGTGTCGATCCCGAACAACACCGAGAAGCGCAAGGCCGAAGCGCACGCGGGCGCCGACATCATCGACGCGAACCTCTTCATCCTCTTCGAGGAGAAGCCGCTGCGCGTCGAGGACATCCCGATGCACGAGCTCGTGCGGCGCTTCGATCAGATCGTCGGCGACACCCGCCCCGATCTCGTGATCACGCACTCGGCCTTCGACCTCCACTGGGACCACGGCCTCGTCAACCGCGCGACCGTGTCCGCGTTGCGCCGCACGCCGTGCGATCTGCTCGCGTTCCTGTCGTCACCCGAGATGAACGCCCAGTCGCGCGCGATCGGTCAGTGCTTCGCGGACATCACCTCGACGATGGAGACCAAGATCGCCGCGATCAAGGCGCACGAGTCACAGGTCGCCAAGCTCGATCTCGACTCGAGCCGTGACCTCGCCCGCGCGATGGGCCGGATCTCCGGCTACGAGTACGCCGAGGCCTACGAGGCCCTGCGCGTCCGCGTCTGAGCAACGCCGAAACGAGTCGAGGCCCGCAGAATTGCGGGCCTCATATGCGGATAGAAAACGCTAACTATAACTAACTAAACAACTAGAAACGATACGAGCCGGGAGATGGTTAGACGCCGAGCGGCTTCTTGCCGACGTAGAGGATGTCCTCCTTCGAGGCCGCACCCTCCTTGAGCTTGACCTCGACCATCTGGCCACGCATCTGCGCGTCGCGGCGCGGATGCTTGAAGCTGACCTCGCCGCGCAGCACCTCGGCGACCTGGCCGACCTCGCGGCACACCATGAAGCCGAAGCGGCACGCATAGACCTCGGTGCCCTGCTTGACGCCCTCGAGGTTCTCGTACGGCACGAGCGCGACCGTGGCCTCGTCGGACATCGCGCGGAGGTATGCGCTCGCCTGGAGGTCGTTGATGGTCTGGTCCTGGCGGGCGAGGCTGGCCTTCAGCACCTTCGAGTCACCGAGCGCCTTCGCCAGCTCGAGGCGAGACTGCTCGTACTCGCGCTTGATCTTGAGGACGTCGTAGCTCAGCGCCGCGCCGCCCTTGCCGGACACCATGCCCTCGAGCGCCGAGGCCTGCGCGGCGAGCTCGGCCGCACGCGCCTCGTACTCGGCCTGCTTCTCGGCGAGCGACAGGTTCGCGCCGGAGATCTGCGCGATCTGGAACTTGCCGCTCAGCATCGACTGCCGATCGATGAGGCCGGCTTCCCACTCCTTCGCCATCTTGTCCTGCGAGGAGCTGGCGAACTCGTTCGTCGCCTTGTGGATCTGCGAGCGTGCAGCGGCCGCGGTGCCGGCGAGCTGCTTGAGCCGCGAGAGCGCCGCCATACGATCGTTGCGATCGCCACGGATCGCCTTCGCGAACTCGGCCTGGAAGGACTTGTGGGTCGTGATCGTCAGCTCGGCCTGCGCGAGCTCGGCGGCCGTGCGGTCACGCACGTCCTGCGCGGCACTGAGTTGGGTGCGCGCGGCGATCACCTTCTCGTCCGTCGGCGAGATCGCGACCGGCGCGATCCACGTCTTGTTGAGATAGAAGAACACCGACTGCGCGATGTAGCCCACGAGCACCACGACGATGAGCGTCAGGATGCCGAAGCCGAGCAACCGATAGACGGAGACGATGCCCTTCGCGAGCACACCACCTTGCTTCTTCGGCTTGCCGAGTCCGAGGTCCTCGTACGTCTTGTACTTGACCGGCTTGATGATGTCGGTGATCTCGTAGACCGGTGTCTCGCGCTTCGCCGGGATGATCACACCCTCGCGTGAGCGCGCCTCGGGCGAAACCGGAGACGGCTTCGTGATGCGCGCCGCTGGCGTGTGCTTCTCGGCCGCGCGTGCTCCGACGCCCGGCCCGATCAACGTGAGCGCGGGTACCGCTGAGCGTTGAAGGCGTTCGCGCTGCGCGGCCATGCCACGCTTTGTCGAACCCGCCTCGACGACGGTGTCCTTGTTGAGGTCTGGTTTCTTGTCGCGTGGAACGAGCGGGATGACTTCGCCTGGATCGGTATGGAAGAGGTTTTTAGGGATGGATGAGAAGCGTTCGCTAGTCCGCATATTGGAACGAGGTGGTTGCAAACAGTCAGCCAGCCTACGTGTCGCAAAGCCGTCACACGTGTGGCGTCTTAGCGCGCCCGTGCCCCATGGCACCTGAATTGCTCGGTACGAAAACAACCTCGTGCTGCCCGTCTACCTCTTCATCCTGCTCGTCTTCCTGAACCGCTATGTGTTCGGGCTCTACATCCGGCTGATCAAGCAGCACAAGCTGCGGATCGTCGACGAGAGCTATGAGCCGGCGGTCACGATCGTCGTACCGCTCTATAACGAAGGCCGATCGATCTACGACACGATCGTCGCGCTGACCCGGCTGCACTATCCCAAGGACAAGCTGTGGATCACGGTCGTCGATGATTGCTCGACCGACGATAGCTACGAGTGGGCGTGCAAGGCCGCGAGCGAGAACCAGCACGTTCGCGTGCTCAAGAATCCCTACAACATGGGCAAGCGCAAGGGCATCAACCACGCCGTGCGCGAGGCCAACACCGAGATCATCGTCAGCGTCGACTCGGATGTGATCGTTCATCCCAAGGCGCTGCGCGAGCTGCTCAAGCACTTCACCGAGCCCGATATCGCCGCGGTCGGTGGTCGCATCCATGTCTCGAACCCGAACGAGAACTGGCTGACCAAGCTCCAGACCATCAAGTACTACTTCGGTCAGGAGCACCTGAAGAACCTCGAGAACGGCCTGCAGTCGGTGCTGTGTCTCTCGGGCTGTCTCACCGCATATCGCCGCCACGTGCTGATGGAGCTCGAGCCGATCCTCGAGAACCGCAACATCCTCGGCGTGCCGATCAAGTACGGCGAGGATCGCTTCTTGACCCATCAGATCGTCCGCAAGGGCTATCGAACGATGATGACGATGGACGCGGTGTGCTTCACCAAGGCGCCGGCGAACCTCAAGGGCTACTTCAGCCAGCAGCTGCGCTGGAAGCGCTCGAACATCGTCGACTTCATCGTCAACATCGGGCACGCGTGGAAGCTCCACCCGCTGCTCTGCCTGCAGTACGCATCGATGCTGCTGCTGCTGCTCGTGTATCCGTTCGTGATCATCACGAACGTCGCGCGCGGTGAGTTCTTCGAGCTCGCGATGTTCCACGTGGCGCTGATCGCGATGTTCGGGATGATCTATTACCTCGCGCCGAGCGTGCGGAAGCTGCCGCCGTGGCTGCGCGTGCACCCGATCTCGTTCCTGCCGATGGCCGTGCTGATGCCGGTCGCGTATCTGCTGCTCACGCCGCTCGGCCTGTTCACGCTCGACACCTCGAGCTGGGAGACCCGCGGCCACCAGGGCGGGGGGCCCGCGACCGCGCCCGTACCCGGAGCCGGCAAATGATCCTCGCCGCCCACCAGCCGCACTACCTGCCGTGGCTCGGCTACCTCGACAAGATGGCGAAGGCCGACACTTTCGTCGTCATGGATGATCTCCAGTACGAGAGCCAGAACTTCCAGAACCGGCAGCGGCTCAAGCTCAACGACGGGCCGCACTGGTTCACCGTGCCGCTCGTCCGCGGGTCGCAGGCTGATCGGATCTGCGACAAGCGGATCGACAACACCGGGCTCGGTGGCCGCCACCACTGGCAGCAGCGCACGTGGCGCACGCTCGAGACCCATTACGGGCGAGCGCCGCACTTCGCGCGCTACGCGCCGACGCTGCACGAGCTGTTCACCCGGCGCTGGGATTCGCTGCTCGAGCTCGATCTGCACGTGCTCTCGATCGCGCGCGACTGGCTCGGCGTCACCACCCGGCTCGTGCGCGCGTCCGAGCTCGGACTGACCGGGTTCAAGACCGATCGCATCCTCGACATGTGCCAGAAGGTCGGGGCCAAGATTTACCTCTCGGGCGGCGGCGGCTCGACGAGCTATCTCCAGGCCGAGCAACTGGCGGGCGCGGGCGTGTCGGTGATGTGGCAACGCTTCGAGCACCCGACGTATCCGCAGCGCTATCCGGATGTCGGCTTCGTCTCGCACCTCGCGTTCCTCGATCTCGTTCTCAACTGCGGACCCGATAGTGCCGCCTTCGTTTGGCCTGCGCACCACCACGCGCAGGCCGGAGGTCACTCATGAATCGCCTATTCGAAGACAGTGGTCGAGTCCTCGCCTTTGGCGCCCACCCGGACGACATCGAGGTCGGCGCGGGCGGCCTGCTCGCTCGCCTCGTCGAGGAGGGTGCGACGGTCACAATGGCGGTCGTGTCGGTGCCGAACAACATGGAGGTCCGCAAGCGCGAGGCGGAGCAGGGCGCGGCCACGCTCGGCGCGAAGTTGCGGTTCGTGTTCGACGAGAAGCCGAACCGCGTCGAGGACATCCCGATGCACGAGCTCGTGCGGCGCTTCGATCAGCTCGTCGCGGACGTCCAGCCCGACCTCGTGGTCACGCACTGCCAGAACGATCTGCACTGGGATCACGGCCTCGTGCATCGCGCGACGATCTCCGCGCTGCGCCGCACGACCTGCGATCTGCTCGCCTTCATCTCGAGCCCCGAGATGAACGCGCACGTTCGCGGCTACGGCAACTGCTTCGCCGATGTCACCAAGACGATCGAGACGAAGGTCCGTGCGATCAGCGCGCATCAATCGCAGCTGTCGCATCTCGATCTCGACTCGACGCGCGATCTCGCACGCGCGATGGGACGGATCAGCGGGCACGCGTACGCCGAAACCTTCGAGGTTCTGCGAGTTCGTATCTGAGCGGGCTTGTCTCGACCACACGAGGACGTGGGCGCTCACCGCGACGAGTCCGCACGGTCTCTGAATCCGTAGCGAGAACGGGTGCTTCCAGCACTTCCGTCTACTGAGGCCCGGTGTTAGCGTCCGGCCATGCAGCTTCGCGCCTGGCTCCTGATGGTCGCCGTCTCATCTGTTTCGGCCCTGGTTGGTTGTGGTGGTACCCCCGGAAAGCTCGCCGTCGATACGCCGGCGTTGCCGTATATCGCCCCGGATATCAGCGAGATCACGGGGATCGAGGAGCCCGACGAGGAGGAGCCCGAGGAGGAGACCTCGCCGTCGGCGATGGCCGAGCCCGCGAAGTCCGCGCCCGCGCCGGCATCTGCAGCCGAGCCCGCTAAGCCCGCGGCGATGCCCGCGAAGGCCGCCACGCCGGCCAAACCGGCGGCCGCCGCGAAAGGCACGCAGCCTGCAACGGCTCCGGCCGCGGCCAGGAAGGCCGCGCCTTCCGCTGGGGCGACGCCAGCGCCCGAACCCAAGAAGTAGGACCTCCTCCATGTGCGGCATCATCGGCTACATCGGTAATCGCCAGGCAACGCCCATCTTGATCGGCGGGCTCCGCAAGCTCGAATATCGCGGCTACGACTCCGCTGGTGTGTCTGTCTGGAACGAGACCGAGGGTAACTCGCGCGTCGTGCGCTGCCGCGGCAAGCTCGCGGGCCTCGAAGAGAAGCTCAAGGCCGAGCCGGCCGTCGGTACCGTCGGCATCGGTCACACGCGATGGGCCACGCACGGCCGGCCGAGCGATCAGAACAGCCATCCGCACAAGGCCGGTCCGATCAGCGTCATCCACAACGGCATCATCGAGAACCACCTCGCGCTGCGCCAGGAGCTCGCCGGTGCGGGCGCGAAGTTCTCGTCGGAGACCGACACCGAGATCTTCGCGCACCTCGTCGAGCACGCGCTGATCGCGGGTGCTCCGGACCTGACGACCGCCGTCCGCCGCTCGCTGCAAAAAGTCCGCGGCAGCTTCGCGTTCGTCGTGATGTCCGATAAGGAGCCGGGCACCCTCGTCGCCGCCAAGAACTCGTCGCCGCTCGTGATCGGCCTCGGTGATGGCGAGAACTACGTCGCCTCCGACGTCACCGCGATCCTCGCCGAGACCCGCAAGGTGATCTTCATCGACGAGGGCGAGATGGTCACCGTCACGCGCAGCGGCGTGGCGATCACCGACTTCGAAGGCAACCCGAAGACCCGCGAGCCGAAGATGATCACGTGGTCATCGGTGCAGGCCGAGAAGGGTGGCTTCAAGCACTACATGCTCAAGGAGATCCACGAGCAGCCGCGTGCGGTCGCGGACACCCTCGTCGGTCGCGTCGATCTCGAGAACGACGACGTCTCGCTCGACGGCCTCGAGCTCGATGTCGCGAACATCAAGCGGATCATCTTCATCGCGTGCGGCACCTCGTATCACGCGTCGATGGTCGGCGAGTTCCTCGTCGAGGCGATGGCGCGCATCCCGGTCGAGGTCGACCTCGCGTCGGAGTTCCGCTACCGCGACCCGATCCTCGGCCCGGGTGACCTCGTGGTCGCCGTCAGCCAGTCGGGCGAGACCCTCGACACGATGGAGGCGATTCGCGAGGCCAAGAAGAAGGGCGCGAAGGTCCTCGCGATCTCGAACGTGCTCGAGTCATCGATCCCGCGGCTCGCGGACTACGCGTTCTACACGCACGCCGGTCCCGAGATCGGCGTCGCGTCGACCAAGGCGTTCACCACGCAGCTCGTGGCGATGGCGCTGCTCGCGATTCACCTCGGCCGGCGCACCGGCAAGCTCACCAAGGAGCGGGCCCGCGAGCTGCTCGCCGACCTCGTCGCACTGCCGAGCAAGATGCGTGACGTCGTCGAGGGCAGCGCGCAGATCCAGGCGATCGCGCGACGCTATGGCGCGGCGAACGGCTGCTTGTTCCTCGGCCGCGGCGCGCAGTACCCGATCGCGCTCGAGGGCGCGCTCAAGCTCAAGGAGATCTCGTACATCCACGCCGAGGGCTACGCCGCCGGCGAGATGAAGCACGGCCCGATCGCGCTGATCGACGAGCACCTTCCCGTCGTCGTGATCGCGCCGCGCGGCCCGAGCTACGAGAAGACGATCTCGAACCTCGCCGAGGTGCGCGCGCGCCAGGGCAAGATCATCGCGATCGCGACGCGCGGCGACAACGACATCGGCGGTCACTCCGACGACGTCATCATCGTCCCCGATACCGCGCTCGAGCTGAGCCCGATCCTGACCGTGCTGCCGCTGCAGCTGCTGTCGTATTACGTCGCCGACTTCAAGGGCACCGACATCGACCAGCCGCGCAACCTGGCGAAGTCCGTCACCGTAGAATAGAGGTCCGATGAGCAAGCGGGCGTCACCGAAGCCGGCGTCATCGAAGCCGGCAGAGGCGGCGTCGACGAAGCTGACGCACTTCAACGACGCCGGCGACGCTCACATGGTCGACGTCGGTGCGAAGGCCGAGACCGAGCGCGTCGCGATCGCGACCGGCACGATCACGATGGCGCCGGCCACGGTGACCGCGGTCCGCGGCGGCAAGGTCGGCAAGGGCGACGTGCTCGGGGTCGCCCGGCTCGCAGGGATCGGCGGCGCCAAGCTGACCGCGGCCCTGATCCCGCTGTGCCACCCGCTGAGGCTCACCGGCATCGATGTCGACCTCCAGGTCCAGGGCAACACGGTCAAGATCACGGCCACCGTGCGGGCCTTCGATCGGAGCGGCGTCGAGATGGAGGCGCTCACGGCGGTCTCGGCGGCCGCCTTGACGGTCTACGACATGTGCAAGGCCATGGACCGCGCCATGGTCATCTCGGAGATTCGCCTGGAAGAGAAACGGGGCGGCAAATCAGGCACCTGGAAGCGGACCTGACGCCGCACGCGCTGCCAAGAGCCGTTAGAAAAGGTCTTCCAAGAGCGCCGGGGTTTCGACGATGCTTCAGGCCATGCGTATCTGGGTGTTCACGCTAGGTCTTCTTCTGTCCGCAACCTCCGCCGCCTCGGCCGGTCCCGGGACCGCCCCGATCATCGGCGGCACCACCACCACCGTCGGCCAGTACCCGACCGTGGTCGCCCTGCTCGTCGGCGGCGGTGGCTGCACCGGCACGCTGATCCACAAGGACTGGGTGCTGACCGCGGCCCACTGCATCGACCCTGATGTCCTCGGCCTGCCGGATCAGGCGGCGGTCACGGCGGATGTCCGCGTGTACTTCAACACCGTCAACATCAACACCGCGGCGGGCCGCGCGAACGTGCGCCGCGCGTCGATGACGATCCCGAAGCCGTCGTTCAACCTCAACAGCCTCGGCGCGAACGACGTCGGCCTCATCAAGCTGAGCACGCCGATCAACGACATCGTGCCGTCGCCGGTGAACCTCGATCCCGCGATGGCGCCGGTGGGCACCTCCGTCACGATGGTCGGCTTCGGCATCACGAGCGGCGACGGTTCGTCCTCCGGTGTCGAGTACGCGCTGACCGGGCGGACGTCGACCAACTGCTCGCAGTACGGGCTGACGAACGCGAACCTCCTCTGCTTCAACCAGACCGACAACAAGGGCAAGTGCTCGGGTGACTCGGGTGGTCCTTCGTTCGCGATGATGAACGGCGCGCTCACCGTCGTCGGCATCACGTCGTTCGGCGATCAGGGCTGCCAGACGTTCGGTGCCGATACCCGCACCGACGCCGAGAAGACGTTCCTCCACACGTACCTGCCAGACCTCGGCGTCAAGCCGTGCACGATGGATAGCGAGTGCGCGAACATGGGCGTCTGCTTCAACGCGCGCTGCATCGCGCAGCCGTTCGCGCCGACCGGCATCGGCAGCGAGTGCACCGGCGGCGGACAGTGCGAGTCCAACACCTGCGCCGCCGGCCCGGGCGACGAGATGCGCTGCACGTTCACCTGCACGCCGAAGACCGAGGGCGCATGCCCCGACGGCTTCGAGTGCCTCGAGGCAGGCGCGGGCGGCGCGTGCTGGCCCGAGTCCGACGAGGGCGGTTGCTGTGACGCCGGTAACCCCGGTGCAGGCACCGCGCTGTTCGGCCTCGGCCTGTTCGCGATCATGCTGCGCCGCCGCCGCCGTAGTTGCTGCGCCTGATGGCGAGCTGACCACGACCTGCTACGAAGAGGTCGTGGAGCCAGGGGGGGACATCACCAGCTTCGAGCACGCGCTCGGGCTGGAGCATGCGGTGCTGCAGCAGACCCTCGAGCAGGGTCGACCCGAGCAGCGCGTGTGGGCGATCTGGGCGCTCGCGCTGCGCGCCGGTGAAGCCGCCGTCGGAGCCGCGACACGCGTGGCTCGCGAGCCCGATGCCGGCGTTCGCCGCACGCTCGCGGTGATGCTCGCCGGCCGCGGCAACACCGAGCTGCTCGTCGCGCTGGCGCGTCACGATCCCGCGCTCGTCGTCCGCGAGACTGCCGTGCAGCTCGCGACCCGGCTCGTCGTCGGCGGTGCGCTCGACCCGGCGGTCGTCGTCGAGGCAGCGACGCGCGAGCCCGCGATCCAGATCGCGATGCTCGGCGCTGTCGGCCCCGGAGCTCCCGGCTTCCTCGTCGCGATCGCGCTCGAGCAGCTCGCGACCGGCCGCGCCGACGTCCAGCTCGAGGCCTTCGAGGCCCTGCTGCGCATCGACACGCCGGCGACCCGCGACGCTGCGTGCACGTGGATGCTGCAGCAGCGCGATGTCTCGGCCGCCTGCGATCGCTGGGTTCGCGTCGCGCCCGTCGACGCACTCGCCGAGGTCTTCGCGACGCGTTCACCGAAGCAGCGCGCCCAGGTGCTCGATCGCCTGCAGTCGCCGCCGTGGAGCGCGGTCGAGCGGCTGATCGGGGACGACCGCGCGCAGCTCGCCGCCGTCGTGTGGCGGCCCGACATCCGGATCCCCGCGCGCGTCCTCGCGACCGCGATCACGCGTGGGCTCCACCGCGGCTTCGTCGAGCGGCTGACCACGCAGCTCGCGAGCGCGGCAGACGGCCGCCAGCTCCGCACCGAGCTCCGCACAGCGGTCGCGCACGGCATCGACGCCAGTGGCCAGCGCAAGCTCGCCGAGCGGGGCCGCCGCTACGCCGACAGCCTCGAGATCGCAGGCGCCGCCGAGGTCCTCGACGAGCTCGCCGACATGCACCCGGTCGAGCAGCTCCTCGGCCTCGAGCACGCCGTCGTCCGCTGGCTCGCCCTCGTCGACGCACCGCCCGAGCTGATTCCGCTCCTGCCGCTGCTGCGTCGCCACTGCGAGGACCACCTCGCCCGGCTCGAGCGCGGTGTCGGGCCGAGCCGCCACTACCTCGCGCTGCCACAGCCCGGCGCCCGCGGCGAGCCCGAAGCGCGCTGGGACGAGGCCGCACGACTGCGCGAGCTCCTCACCGCCCTCGACCGCCTCGGTTAGCGGCGGCGCTCGAACACGAGCAGCTCGCCGAGCGAGTCGTGATCGCGCGTGCCGATCTGCTTCATGCCGAGCTTCATGATGACGCCGAGGGATGCGCGGTGCCACTCGAAGGTCGTGGCCTGCACCGCGGCGATGCCGTCCTGCTCGAGGGCCCACTCGACGCACGCGCGGGTCGCCTCGGTCGCGAGGCCCTGGCCGCGCGAGCTGTCCTCGATCGAGTAGCCGACCTCGGCGACGCCATCCGCGGGATGGCCGTGGAACACGACGCTGCCGACGACGCGCGGCTCGTCCTTGAGGACGACGAGCGAGTCCCCCCACAGCCGGACCTCGGGGGCGCTGCGAATGGCCTCGCGCGAGTAGGGGAAGCCGCTGGCGACGAGATCCTCGTTGGGCCAGCCCGGCGGAAATGTCGCACCGACGATCGCCTCGATACGCGGCTTGTCGTGATCGAGGACCGCTTCGATCGCTTCGAGGGTGACCGGGACCAGCCGCAGGCGCGGCGTGACCAGGGCCGGCATCAGGGTCCCGACTTACTGGCGCCAAACATCAGCGCGATGATCGTGGGGCCCGAGCCGATCTGGCTGACCCGGACGTCGAGATTGAACAGGAAGCCGTAGGCGTACTGTTCGAAGCCGACGCTCGCGACCGGACCCGCGAACGCGCGGTGCATGCTCGGCAGGATGATCTGGTTTGCGCGCAGCATCTGGGCGCCGAGCCGCAGCGTGATGTAGCGGCTCGGGTTATTGCCTGGGCGCACGCGCAGGCCGGCCATGACGTCCATCTGCAGCGTCAACAGCTCCTCGCCGACGCTCGCGGCTCCGGCGTCGTACATCGTGCCGAACACGAACGACCACTTGAGCGCGTAGCCGATCCGGCGCTCCGTCGTCATCGGCTGCCACGCTGCCTGCGCGCCGACCTGATAGCCGTAGCCGAGGCGGTTCGCGTCCGATGACACGCCACTCGCGGCGCCGACCACCATGCCGATGCTGCCGGGCGGCAGATCCTCGGCAGCGGCGGGCGGAGAGGCAGCCGCGATCGCCAGCGCGCCGAGGGCGAGAGGCGCGGCGAGGGACTCCACTAGAACTTCGAGGTGGTCGCGAGGAACGTCATCTTGTCGTTGGTCGCGCGGAGGCGACGCGACAGCGTGCGGACCCAGTTCCACAAGAGCTCGTAGGCGAGGTCGCGGTCGACGAACAGCAGATCCTCGAGGTCCTTGCGGTTGACGACGAACAGCCGGCACTTCTCGTGGCAGACCGCGGTCGCCGAGCGCGAGGCGTCGTCGATCAGCGACATCTCCCCGAAGTAGTTGCCGGGCCGCAGCACCGCGAGCGCTTCCTCGCCCATGCCCGGCACGATGCGGCTGATCCGGACCGCACCCTCGACGATCAGGTAGAATTTGTCGCCCGGCTCGCCCTCGGAAAAGATCGTCGCGGTCGAGCGGTACTGCTCCTCGACGCCGATGTCGACGACACGCCGCAGGTGCGCCATCGGCAGGCCGCTGAAGAGATCGATCTGGGCGAGGATCTCGAGAGTGGTCTTGCCCTTCGAGTCGAGCGCGGTCGTCTTCTCTTCGCCCTCGGACATGTGACCTGCAAGCGTCCCATACGCACCCCGAAAACGCAAAACGGCCGACCATGCACGACGACGTGCACGACCGGCCGAGGTGCCCCGCGCGATGGTGGCCTAGGTGCCGACCTTGAGGACGAGGAGCAGCGAGATGATGAGCGCGTAGATGACGAGCGACTCGATGAGCGCGAGGCCGAGAATCATCGGGCCGCGGATCTGACCGGCGGCACCGGGGTTGCGGGCGATACCGTCGAGGGCAGCGGCGGCCGCACGGCCCTGACCGATGCCACCGCCGAGGGCGGCGATGCCGATGCCAAGACCGGCCGCGAGGGCGATCCAGCCGTAGTTCTCGGCGAGGCCTTCCGCCTTCATGGCGGCCGGGTCGGTCGAGGTCACATCGGCGAACGCGAGGCCGCTGATGCAGAGGATGATGAGGATGGTCGCGAGCGAGGAAACAATCTTGATCGTGCGCTGCATGGCTTTCTCCTTGGGGTCTTCGGTTCGCGCGAGGGGCCGCTAGTTAACTCGTTTCGAGGAAGTCGTAAAGATGGTGGCTAGTGTTCTTCGTGCTCGATGGCGGAGCCGATGTAGACCATCGTCAGGGTGCAGAAGACGAGGGCCTGGACGAGGCAGATGAGGAGCCCGAGCACCAGGAACGGCAGGGGCACCAGCAACGGGACGAGGGCGAAGAACGACATGACGACCTTGTGGTCGGCCATCATGTTGCCCATCAGCCGGACCGCGAGCGACATCGGGCGCGCGAGGTGGCTGATCAGCTCGATCGGCAGCATCAGCGGGATCAGCGCGGGGCTCGGCCCGAGGAAGTGCTTGAAGTACGCGAGCCCGTGCTCCTTCACTCCGTAGATGTGGGTGAGCAGGAAGATGAAGATCGCGAGCCCGACGTTGGTCTTCAGCGAGTCGGTCGGCGCCACGAACCCGGGGATCAGCGCGAACAGGTTGTTGAACAGGATGAAGATGAAGAGCGCGCCGATCAGCGGATAGAACCGCTTGGCGTTCTTCTCGCCCATCGCGCCCTCGACCATGCCGAACAGGCTCTCGGCGAGGAACTCGAAGAAGTTGCGCAGGTTCATCTTGCGCGGCGGAATCAGGCCTTCGTCCTTGGTCCTGGTGCCGCGGAAGAACGCGAGGGCGCCCCACGTCACGAAGAGCACGACGCAGATCGTGATCAGCACGTGCGTCAGGGTCCACCCCGACTCGCCGAACATCTGCCACTCCCACGAGCGGCCGAGCTTGCTCTGTGCCCAGTGGTTGACGTCGCTCCACCAGGAGAAGCGATTGAGGTAGTCGAACCAGGTGCCGTGTTCACCCATGGTCGTTGCTTCCGTTGCCGCTCGACGCCTCGTCGGGGACGCCGACGATGATCGAGCTGTAGATGGTATCGACGACGATCGAGACGATGAAGATCGAGTAGCCGACGGTGAAGGCGATGACGTCGATCGGCAGGAACAGCACGGCGACCGCGACGGCGCCCATGAGGCCGATCATCTTCGGAAGCATCAGCAGCGGCGCGTTGCCCGGCTTGCCGGCAGCGGCATCCGACGTCCACTTCACGATCAGCTTGCGGAGGACGTAGAAGTTCACGCAGGTCAGCGCGACCCCGACGACGATGCCGAGCGCGATCGGCCGCGACTGGGTCACGAGCGACGCGATCGCGAGGACCGCGCCGATCCCGTAGTTCAGGCGCTCGATGCGGAGGATGCTCGGGCTAGCCACGGGCGGCCTCGCGATCCTCGCGGCGAACCGCGCGCAGCACGCCGCGGAAGCCCGCGGTGAAGCCAAAGCCCAGGCAGAGCAGCATGAGCCACGGCGTGGTGCCGAGCGCACGGTCGAGGTAGATGCCGAGGACGAGGCCGATGATGACCGAGATCCCGAGCTCGAGCCCGACCGAGGCGGACGACAGGCCGAGATAGGCACGGCGGCTCGCGCGGGCCGTCGGGTCGATGATCGACTTCTCGAGAGCTGCCCGCTGCACGCCGGTTGGATGCGCCGGTGACGCGGCGGAATCGTGCGACAAATCGCCGCTATGGCGGGGCGCGGACTGCATCAACGCGGGCCCTCATAGCACTGTGATTTTGCACCGTCAATCGACGAGGGCAGCTCGTGCAGCAGTGGTGATCGCGTCGATGTCCTCGTCGGAATGGGCGAGGCTCACGAACATCGCCTCGAACTGCGAAGGCGGCAAGAACACGCCTCGTTCCCGCATCTTGCGGAAGAACGTGCCGAACCGCGCAGTGTCAGCCTGCTTCGCAGAGGCGTAGTCGGTGACCGGCGTCCCGCAGAAGAACAGCGTGAGCATCGAGCCGACGCGGTTCAGCTGCGCCGGGACTCCCGCGGCCTGGGCCGCCGCGAGCAGGCCGTCACCGAGCCGCTTGCCGAGCTGCTCGAGCCGCTCGTACGTGCCGGGGCGGCCGAGGATCTCCATCGCCTTGAGGCCGGCGGCCATCGCGAGCGGATTGCCCGACAGCGTGCCGGCCTGGTAGACGGGCCCGAGCGGCGCGAGCTTCTGCATGATGTCCGCGCGGCCACCGAACGCGGCGGCGGGCAGGCCACCACCGACGACCTTGCCGATCGTCGTCAGGTCCGGCGTGATCTTGTAGCGCTCCTGGGCGCCACCGTAGGCGACCCGGAAGCCGGTCATGACCTCGTCGAAGATCAGCACCGTACCGTGCTTGGTGCACAGCGCGCGCAGGCCCTCGAGGTAGCCGGGCGCGGGCTCGACGAGGCCCATGTTGCCGCAGACCGGCTCGATGATCAGCGCCGCGACATCGCCCGCGGCGAGCGCGATCTCGACGGCCGCGATGTCATTGAACGGCACGACGATCGTGTCGCGCGCGGCGCCTTCGGGGACGCCGGCCGAGCCCGGGATGCCGAGGGTGGCGACGCCGGAGCCGGCCGAGACCAGCAGGCAGTCGGCGTGGCCGTGATAGCCGCCGTCGGCCTTGATGATCTTCGCGCGGCCGGTGTACCCGCGGGCGAGCCGCAGCGCGGACATCGTCGACTCGGTGCCCGACGACACCGCGCGCACCATCTCCATCGACGGCACGACGTCACGCAGCTTCTCGGCGAACCGCACCTCGACCTCGGTCGGCGCGCCGAACGTGGTGCCGTACATCATCGTCTCGGCGATCGTGTCGAGGATCTCGCGATGGCCGTGGCCGAGGATCAGGGGGCCCCAGCTGCCGATGAGATCGAGGTACCGGTTGCCGTCGAGGTCGGTGATCGTCGGACCATCGCCCTGCGCGATGAAGATGGGATCGCCGCCGACCGACCGACACGCGCGGACCGGCGAGTTCACCCCGCCTGGGATCACGGCCTGCGCGCGCTCGAACATCGCCTGGCTTCGCTGGATCGACATCGCGCGAAGGTACCAAACATCACCCGCACTCGACGGGCGAGGGGAGGGGCTCTTAGTCGTCGGTGCGGATCTGGATGAGATAGCGGAGGCGGACCACGATGTTCTCGGCGTAGATGTGAAACAGCTGCGGCGCGATGCCGCTCGGACGCGCCGACATCGCGACGCCCGGGGTGCCCTTCCACGTCGAGTCGCAGCGAGAGAGTGTCGGGCTGAGCTCGTAGCTGAGCGTGCCGGCGCCGCTCGCGACGCGCGGCATCGGCGCCTGCGCCGTGTGCGTGTACGTCACGTTGTCGTACGTGACGGTGACGAACAGGAATGTATCCATGCCGCCGTCGTAGAGCTCGCAGTACAGGTTGCCGGTCGGTGCATCGGGTGCGGTGGCCAGGCTGAAGAGGTGCGGGCCGTTGCCGGTCGCGCCTGTACTCGCGCCGATCAAGAACGTGTCGTGCGCGGGTACGAGCGACCGCGTGAGGATGCCGCCGCGGTTCATGCCGACGATCCCGAGGAGCACCTCGTCCCCCGAGACAATCGCATTCGCGGTGTTGGTCCACGCGGGATCGATCGATGTCATCGGGTCGAAGAGCACGATGCGCTGGCGCGCGATCGTCGGCTCGGGGTCGCAGGCGTCGCCGACGTTATCGCCATCACTGTCGGCCTGCGCAGGATCGGCGATGTGGGGACAGACGTCGCACGAGTCGTCGAGGCCGTCGGCGTCCTCGTCGTGGATGCTGGCGGTGCACGGGGGGCGCGCATCCGGCGAGCCGTCCGTCGGGCCGCTGTCGCCGCCGGCGTCGCCCTGTCCGCTGCCGGCCGCCTCGAACCCCAAGCGCCCGCAGGCACTCGCGAGGACGAAGAGCAGCGACATCAGACGCCTCACCACGACGAGTGTCGCACAGCCATGCCGTGGCAGCAGTGCGAGATTACTCGGCCGGCTCGTCGTCGGTCTCGACCTCGTCGGCGTCATCCTCGTCGTCGCTCTCGAGCTCTTCCTCGATGCCCTCGTTCGGCACGGTATCGCCATCGTCCGCGGCCTCGATCGGCGACGCCGCCTCGATGCCGGACTCCTCGCCGGGCTCCGCGAGCCGCTCGATCGCGGCCACGTGCTCGCCGTCGTCGACGCGCATCAGCCGGACGCCTTGCGTGGCGCGGCCCTGGATCGAGATGTCCTTGACGCGAAGCCGGATCAGCTTGCCGCGATCGGAGATCAGGATCAGATCGTCTTCGTCGGTGACGATGCGGGTCGCCGAGACCTGGCCGTTCCGGGTGGTGGTCTTGATCGCGATCACGCCCTTGCCGCCGCGATTCTTCGTCGGGTAGTCCGCGAGGGCAGTGCGCTTGCCGTAGCCACGCTGACAGACGGTGATCAGCGTGCCTGCAGCCTCGCGCGGGAACGTCACCATGCCGACGAGGCGATCGCCCTCGCGGAGGTTGATGCCGCGGACGCCGCCGGCAGTGCGTCCCATCGGCCGCACGCGATCCTCGGTGAACCGGACCGCGAAGCCCTTTGCGGAGGTCACGAGCACGTCGTCGGCCTTGGTCACGAGCGAGGCGCCGACGAGGCGGTCGCCGTCGTCGATGCTGATCGCCTTGATGCCGTTCTGGCGGACGTTCTCGAACTGCGAGAGCGCGGTCTTCTTCACGGTGCCCGACTGGGTCGCGAAGAACACGTGGGTCTCCTCGCTCCACTCGTTGAACGGCAGCATCGCGACGACCTGCTCGCCCTCCTGGAGATCGAGCACGTTGACGACCGGACGCCCCTTCGCCGTGCGCGATCCCTCGGGCAGCTCGAAGACCTTCTTGTAGTAGGCGCGACCGCGATCGGTGAACAGCAGCACGTGATCGTGCGTCGACGCGGCGAACATGTCGGTGATGAAGTCACCTTCGGTCGACGCCGCACCGGTGATCCCGCGTCCGCCACGCCCCTGCGCCTCGTACTCGCGCACGCGGGTGCGCTTGATGTAGCCGAGGTGCGTGCGGGTGACGACGACGTTCTCCTCGTCGATCAGCTCCTCGGTGAGGATCTCGCCCTCGGCGTCTACGATCTTGGTGCGGCGCTCGTCGGCGAACTGCTCCTTGACCGCGCGCATCTCCTCGGCGATCGCGGCGACCATCTTCTTCTCGTCGGACAGCAAGCCCTCGAGGTAGTCGGTGAGCTCCCAGAGCTCCTTGTACTCGGCTTCGAGCTTCTCGCGCTCGAGGCCGGTGAGCCGACCGAGCCGCATGTCGAGGATCGCCTGCGCCTGGCGCGGCGTCAGGAACACGAAGCCCTTCGCCTCTGCGGCGGCGACCTCGTCGGGCGGGCGGCCGGCGCGCTCGAGGAAGCCCCCGAGTCCGGACATCTTCTCGGCGATCAGGCGTTCCTTCGCGATGTCGGTGTCCTTCGACCCGCGGATGATCTCGATCACGCGATCGATGTTGATGACCGCGAGCCCCAGGCCCTCGACGATCTCGCGACGCGACCGTGCCTCGCGCAGATCGAACAGCGTGCGGCGAGTGACCACCTCGCGGCGGTGCTCGATGAACACCTGCAGCGCGCGCTTGAGCGTCAGCGTCTCGGGGCGACCCTCGACGATCGCGAGCATGTTGACCGAGAACGACGTCTGCAGCGAGGTGTACTTGAAGAGGTTCGCGAGCACGACCTGGTCGTTCGCGTCCTTCTTGAGCTCGAACACGACGCGCATGCCCGTGCGATCCGACTCGTCGCGGATATCGCTGATCCCCTCGAGCTTCTTGTCGCGAACCATGTCGGCGGTCGCCTCGATCCAGCGCGACTTCACGACCTGGAACGGCAGCTCGGTGACGATGATCGCGAACCGATCCTTGCGGATCTCGTCGACGTGCGCGACGCCCCGGACCTGGATCGCTCCGCGCCCCGTCTTGTACGCCGACAGGATGCCGACCCGGCCCTGGATCACGCCGCCCGTCGGGAAGTCCGGCCCGGGCACGTACTTGATCAGATCGTCGTCGGTCAGGCTGGGCTGCGCGATCAGCGCGAGCACCGCATCGACGATCTCGCCGAGGTTGTGCGGCGGGATGTTCGTCGCCATGCCGACCGCGATGCCCGAGGCACCATTGACGAGCAGGTTCGGAATCCGGGTCGGCATGACCGTCGGCTCCGTCTCCTTGTCGTCGTAGTTCGGTTGCCAGTCGACGGTCTCCTTGTCGATGTCCGCGAGCATCTCGCCGGCGAGCCGGCTCATGCGGCACTCCGTGTAGCGCATCGCCGCGGCCGGGTCGTTATCGACGGAGCCGAAGTTCCCCTGACCGTCGACGAGCATGTAGCGCATCGAGAAGTCCTGGGCCATGCGGACCAGGGCGTCGTAGACCGACTGATCGCCGTGCGGGTGATACTTGCCGATCACGTCACCGACGATGCGCGCGCACTTCAGATACGGCCGGTTCCAGACGTTGTTGAGGCCCTTCTGCGCGAACAGGATCCGGCGATGCACCGGCTTGAGCCCATCGCGCGCGTCGGGCAACGCACGCGAGACGATCACGCTCATGGCGTAATCCATGAACGAGCTCTTCATCTCCTGCTCGATGGAGATCATCGTGATGTTGGAAGCAGTTGCGTCAGACATCGGCGTCCATTTTCATAGCCCGTGCGACGGGATCTCTCAATGCAATCGACCACCTAACGGCGCGCGTTTCCGCGTGTTTTTCCGACGACGATCGGTTGATCAACACACCGCGATCCAGTGCGTTCCGGAAGGCCTTTTCGCGCCGCGTTTGCTAGCGGTACGGGCCGGTGCGGAACGCATCTGATGCCCACCATGCGGCGAGCTCGATGGCGGCGCCGAGGCGCTCGCGGTCGGCGATGGCGCCATCGAAGGCGATCTCGACATCGTGCGGACGCACGGTGGTCGCGCTCGGGCGGCCGGCGTCGAGCAGCTGCGCGGCGCGCGCGTCGATCGACAGGGTTCCGCCGCTGACAGCGGACGGGGGCGGCCACGCGGCGCGCGGAAGGCCTTCGGAGATCAGCGAGAGGGTCTCGCCGCCGCTGCCGTGGCGGTGCGCGCTGACGATGGTGCGCAGGCGACCGGGGTCGCCCGGGCCGAGGCGGCGGACGAGGTGGACGAGGACGTCGACGTTGCCGCGGCGGACGCGGAGTGCGGGCTTGCCGCCGACCTCGATGCGGCGGGCGGGCTCACCGCCGAGCTCGCGGCCAAGGATCGCGAAGGCGCGGGCCCAGCGTTGCGGGCGGCCGGCGACGCTGAGCGACGCCATGAGCATGTCACCCATGCGATCGGCGGAGGGCTCGGCGTCGCGGCGGCGCGCGGTGACCTCGTCGTTGGTGACCTCGTGAACCCAGGCGCCGTCGCGGATCATCAGCGCGGTCTGGCGGTCGGCGTGCTGTCCGGAGACGTAGCGCGACGCGAGGAGGGCAGAGCGAGCCTCGTGGTCGAGCCACACACCGGCGAGGGCGAAGTCGTTGGTCTCGACGAGGAAGCTGTCATCGAACGAGGAAGCGCGCGGTGCACCATCGTTCGCGTAGCGATCGTTCCACTTGAGCGTGAGCTCGAAGCCGTCGGTGCACGGCAGGCTGACCGCGACACAGGCGGCGGGACCCATGTCGAGGCGGGCGCGATAGATGGTGTCGTCGACGGGAATTTCGGCGTGGACGCGACTGTCGGTGAAGACGGTGCGCGCGCCGGGATAGCGCTCGACCACCGCACGACACAACTGCTCGCTCATGCTCGTCGAGTGTAGCGCGTGTCAGCGCGCGAACACGGCCGAGGAAATCGCGTAGACCGCGGCTTCGCAGACCTCGCGGCCGTCGAGCTTGTCACGGTGATGAGCGAGCAGGTAGACGGTGCCGTCGGGGGCGCTGGCGAGGTCATCGAGCGAGTAGGGGCGCACGTCGAACAGCTTGCTGGCCTCGATGGTCCGGATCACGGCACCATCGGCGGCGAGCTGGATCAGCTGCGGGCAGTTGTGGTCGAGCGCACAGGCGCCGTCGCCACACGCGGTCATCGCGGTCAGGGCGCACATCCGCGTCCCGGCGCCGAGCGCGGTGGCCGTCTTACCGGCGTAGCGGTGGAGCTTGTCGTGACTCGCGAGGTAGAGCGCGCCCCCGATCGCGTGGATGGTGCCTCGCGCCTTGTCGTCGAGGCGGGCCGAGCGCGCCTTGCACTTGCCGGCGCGGCCGAGCTCGAGCTCCTCGATACCCTTGCGGGTCGCGAGCCAGCGCTTGCCGACCTGCGCGAACGAGCGGAACCCGAACTCGCTGGTGCACGCGGGCTCGGGCTTGCCGCGAGCGATCCGGTAGAGGCCGCCGAGGAAGTCGAACGCATAGAGGGCATCGCCCGTCGCATGGAGCTCCCACGCCGGCCCGCCCGATCGCATGTAGAGCGGGCCACCGTCGATGCGCTGCGGCCGCGGTGTCTCCGGGGGCAACGCGATCGGCTCGCCAGCGGGCTCGAGCGTGCACTCGCCGGGGGTGGCGCGGAACCGCAGCACGCTGGCGCCGTGCACGAGGTGGATC
>JACCTC010000465.1 GCA_013812655.1 Deltaproteobacteria bacterium
GGCGTCGGCGAGCGCCGGCGGCGCGGCTATTTGCTCGAGAGCCGGTACGTCATCGCGCGCACGCGATCGACGAGCGCGAGCGCATCCGCGAGCTCGGAGGCCTCGACGTACTCGAGTGCCAGCGCGATCTCCAGGCAGCCGCCGACCTCGGCGGCGCTGCCGAGTGCGACCCGGAACAGGTGCTGGCGATCCTTCCCGGTGCGCTGGTTCGCCTCCGTGATGTTCTGCGTGATGCTCTGGGCCGCGCGCCGCATCTGCTTCGCGAGATCGGGATCGATCCGGGTGAGCTTCTTGAGCAGTGCCGCGAGCGTGCGGAGGAGGTCGAGGGAGCGGTCGTATGCGTCGAATGCCATGGTGGGTTCCTTTCGCGTTGCACCCACGAACAGCGAGAGGACCGTGACGCGCGCTGGGATGCCGACGCGCGCGATCATCCGCGACGCACGCGCGCGCGGCGCGTGTCCTCTCGCGGTGGGGGCAACAACGCGAAAGGGACCGCCATGGCAGAGACGCGACTGCTGCTCGATCTTCGCGTTCGCGGTGCTCGTGCGAGCCCGATCGCGATCTCTCGCGCGGCGCGGCTTCGCATCACCTCACGGAGGCAGCGCGACGGCGCGAGCAGTTTGATTTCGGCAGCAAACCGGACGCGGACGTTCCCGCGGGAACGTCGCGATAGCGGAATGATCGATCAGGGGGAGGAGGCGTGCGGTGCGAGCAGCGCGATGAGTGCAGCGGCGACGGTGTCGTCGAGGCCATTGAGCGGGCTGGCTCGGACGAACCGCGCGGCGAGCGCGCCCATGTCGTAACCGTCATCGACGATCGCTACCACCTCGGGCGTGACGCCATGCTCGAGCATCCACGCTTCGATCTCGCGCCACCGCGCCGCACCGGCGAGGATCGGCGTCACACCGATCAGCGACGCGTCGATGCCGGCGGCTGCGAGCTCCTCGCGAAGCTGTGGCAGCTCGCGGCCACGGCGCCAGTCAGACGCGAGCACGACGACCGCGCCCGTAACTCGCAGGACCTCGGAGAGGCGCCGCGCGAGATCCGGCTCGATCCAGCTACGAAGGCCGACCGATGTGTCTGGATGAAATCCGGTGCGGTTGAGCACCCCATCGACATCGAGGAACAGCACTCGCACCAACGAATTCTACACGGGTCCCCCCGGCCTTCGGTGCGGCCTTCTCTTCGGCTCCGTTGCCGATACCGACGCCGATACCGACGCCGATACCGACGCCGACGCCGACGCCGACACCGACGCCGACAGCCGACGCCGACGCCGATGCCGATGCCGATGCCAGGCGGACGTTCGCGCGCGGACCTCACTACACGTTGCGCGCTCCATGTCGACCCTGCTCGTTTGATTTCCGGCAGGGATCCGGACATGGACGTTGCCAGCTCGACAGCGGGATCACGAAAGCTGCGAGTGCAACGACGCCGGCCGCGTACACTCGTCGCCGTGGGGCGAGCACGCTGGATCGCAGTCGGCGTGCTGCTCGTCGCGATCGTGGCAGTCGCCGGCTGGCGCATGCGAAACCGCGGCAGTGCCGCGAGACCGCCGGCCGAGCGAGGCGCACGACTCGCGCCGACCGGGCTCGACACGCGGGCATTTCGGGCGCAGCGAGCGGCGACGCTGGAGCGCGCGAGGCAGCTCGCTGCACGACCATCACCGGTGAGCCCAAAGACATCACCCGCCACCGCCGCTGGTTCATCCTCGGTGCGCTGGCCGAAGCAGGGCCTCGGACCGTTGCCGGAAGCCGGCGCCAAGTTGTTGGCTCCGTGCGTGCTGGGTCCGGCCGAGCTCTGCGCGACGATCGCCGACGAGGTGGCCGAGTGTGATGGTGGCGATGCGCTGACGTGTATGGCGATCGGGCAGCTGCTCGCCGATACGCCGCCGCGGCCGTTGATCGCGAGCGTGTTCTTCTACCAGGCCTGCCTGATCGGCGATCCGGCAGGTTGCCAGCGCTACGCGGACCTCAAGCCGCCGTCGAACGTGGCGTGCGACGAGGATCCGTTTGCGTGCGGCTGGCGCGCGTATCGCTCACGCGACGCAGCGCTGCACGAGGAGGCCTGCTCCCTCGGTGTCGCGGACTCCTGCATCTTCCTGTTCGAGAGCGCGAAGGCCGCCCCCGAGCGCTCGCGGGCGTACCTCGAGACCGCGTGCCAGCTCGGTCACGCGATGGGCTGCATGGAGCTCGGTCGCCGGCTGACGCCAGGCTGCATCACGAACGCCGAGCTCACCTGCTATCCAGCGGACGCCGCGCAGGCGAAGGCCGCGCTCGCGATGGCGTGCGATGCGGGCCTGATCGACGCTGCCTGCGAGAGCTAGCGGCTGCTTCAGTTCGGTAGTCGCGGTCCCGCCGGCGGGCGGTCCTCGGGATCCTCGTCGAGCGGATCCTCGCCGGGCCACGGCACGTAGGGCGGCGGCTGGACGACGGCACTCTGGCGCTCGCGGCGCGCGCTCTCCTCGAGGTCCCACTGCGCGATGCGGCGGCGGTTCTGGCCGCGCCGGCGCAGGAACGCGAGGACGAGCAGGATCGCGGCGAGGATCCACAGCGCCAGGCCGAACAGCCCGACCGGCATCATCATGTAGCGCGCGCCGAGATCGAGCTTCCACTCGTCGAACAGCTGCTGCAGGGTGCGGCCGAAGGCTGTGCGCGCGGCGGCATCGGGATCGCTGCCGCGGCCGATCTCGGTGAGGAACCGGCGGAACGGCCAGCGATCGCCATCGTCGGACTTGTCTTCCCAGCGACCGCGCCGCGACAGGAAGCCCACGAAGTCGTAGCTCTCGGCGTAGGCGCGGTGCGCGGGCAGCTCCTCGCGCGGGAACGAGCCATCGAGCTGCTCGAGCGGGATGACGCTGCCAAACCACGCCATCCCGGCGAGCGTCTCGGCGCGCTGCCAGGACCACTCCGCCGAGTGCTGGTACGCGAAGCCTTCGTGCAGCCAGTGCGGCGCGCGATCGCCGAGCGCGGCGCCGAGCGCGACGTGCGCGAGCTCGTGGCGCAGCGTCGCGGCGGGCTCGACGAGCTGTGCGCCGCGCCGCATCGCGACCGAGATCACGCCGAGATCGGGATACGCGACGCCGATCGCCCACGCCGGCGCACCGCGGCCCGCGGGCGCGACGCCCGCGAGGTCACGCGCGTGGCGGACGAGCCGCACCTCGATCTGCTTCGGCTTGGGCAAGCTGATGAGGTCACCGCTGATCCGCGTCAGCGTGGCTTCCGCAGAATCGGCGAGCTCGCGCGCGGTGTCCTCGAGGCCGGCCTCGGCATACACGGTGACGCGACCGTTGCGTGCGGCGAGCTCGAGTCGCGGACTCGCGAACGCCGGCACGGCCCACATCGCGAGCGCGAGGAGCACGAGGAGCAGGCGCTTCACGGTTGCACCCGTGGAAAGATCAATTCGACGCGCTGGCGATCGTTGCCCGCATCGTGGAGGTAGATCGCGGTGCCGGCGGCGACCGCGGCCGCACCGATCGCGGCATAGACCCACCACTTGGTCGGCGGGTCCTCGCGGCGTCGCGGACCGCCATCACCGGGCGTCTCGACGAGCAGCGGGCGATCCGGATCGGGCGCGCGATCGTTCCAGGTCTGCACGCGATCGACGACGAGCGCGAGCAGCCGGTCGAGCTCGCCGAGCTTCGCGATGCCGTCGTCACCACCGAGCCGGTACGGCATCTCGGAGCGACCGATCCGGCCCCACGCCTCGACGGTGTCGCCGCGGCGAACCAGCACGATCCGGGCACGCACCTCGCCCATGACCCAGCCGAGCTCGGCCGGCGCGGGCAGGGCGCCTTTCCACGACGCGACCCGCGAGGCGACCGCCGAGCTCGCCGTCGCGCGATCGGTCGTCGGGATGACCACCTTGGTCTGCGCGGGATCGGTGTGACCGGCCGCCCAGCCGCGCCGGGTGCCGCGCGCGACCGCGATCAGGTGATCGCCCGCTGGCAGCTGAACCTGGAGCGGTGCCTTGCCCGCGGGGGCGAGATCGATCCACACGTCGGCGTCCGCGATGTCGGTCGCGATCTCGAGCCGCACGAGCTCGCGATCGATCACGGTGTCGACCTCGGGGTACTTGCGCCAGATCGCCGGCGGGACATCACCGGGTCGCGCGATCGACATGCCAAGCGCACGCAATCGCGTGGCCGCCACCATCGCGCCATCGGTGTCGCCGCCGCGATCCTTGCACAGCAGGAGGTACGTGAACGCACGCGCGAGCTCCGGTACGTCGAGCCCCGCGGCCTGGCGCATCGCGCCGATCGCGGCGGCCTTCGTGCTCGCGGTGATCGTCACCGCACAGTCGAGCGCGCCGAACGCACGCTGCGCCTCGCCGAGTGCCGCCGCGAGCTCGACCGCATCCTTGTCGACGTTTTGCCCGGCAAGCGCATCCTCGACGCCGTCGCCGATCACTGGATCGAGGCCGGCCGCGACGATGGCGGCGGCGATCCGCTGGCGCACCGTGCTGTCATGCGCGTCGGGACCCAGATCAACGACGGCGACGCGCTCGTGCGCGCGAGGAGCGGCGGCGGCGAGCGAGCTCGCGAGCACCACGCAGGCGCAGGCGACCAGGCCGACCTTCAGACGAGCTGCTTGAAATATTCGTTGAGCGCCCATACGTCACGCGCCCGCAGTCCGTCGAACTGCAGCCCGACGCCTTTGGGATCCGACCACCGGATGGTGGCACCGACCTCGATCGCATCCTCCAGAGTCGGCACGCGAAACACGATCGACACCCGCTGTCCCATCGGCTGCTTCGTGCCCGCGATCAGCGCACCACCGAGCGAGATGTTGGTCATCGTCACGTCGATCGTCTCGCCGTTGACGACGAGCTTGCTCTCGATCCAGACGTCGAAACGAGTCGATGTACGGCGGTTGTCGGTCACGATTCCCCCAGGTGGGAACCATTGTATGCGGACCGCCGAGGAACATCATCGCGGCCGGCCTTCGATCCACATCCAAAAAGGATGGATCCGAATTGGCGTTTCGCACCTCCCCGAAAGCGGCGGCGCCGATGGTGGCCAGCCGGGCAGGGGCCCGCCGGGGCGCGCTCAACGCAGCTTGATGTCGATGTACGCCTTCTTGCGAAGGTCCTCGAGCCAGGTCGCCGTCTGCTTGTCCATCTCGCGCCGCCGGAGCTCGCGCATGATCTGCTCCTTCATCTCGGCGAATGGCTTCATCTGGTTGTTCTTGACTTCGGTGACCTGGAAGACGTGTAGGCCCTGCGGACCGGTCACCGGACCGCGGACGTCGCCCTTCTCCATCGAGAACACGATCTGCTCCCACTCGGGCTGGACGCTGCCGCGCTGGAACCAGCCGAGCTGGCCGCCCGTGGCCTTCGTGCTGTCGTCCTCGGAGACCTCGGCGGCGACCTTGTCGAAGGCCTCGCCGCCCTTGGCGCGCGCGATCGCCTTGGCCGCCTTCTCCTTGGCCTCGGCGAGCTGCTGCTCGGTGGGATTCTCGGGCAGCTTGAACAGGATGTGCGACAGGCTGACGGCGCTCACGGACTGGCTGCGTCGCTGCATCTCGTCGTAGCGCGCGCGGACATCTTCCTCGGTGACCTGCACCTTGGGGGCGACGAGCTGGTTGACGGCCCGCAGCCGCAGCAGCTGGCGCCGGAGGTCGTGCTTGTAGTTCGACAGCGTGTAGCCCTGCGCGGCGAGCGCCTGCGCGAGGCCCGCGTCGTCGAGGTTGTTGTTCTGCTTGATCTCGTCGAGCGCGGCCTGGACCTCGCTGGCCTCGACCTCGATCTTCGCAGTCTCGGCGGCCTGGACGATCAGCTCCTCGCTGACCATCTCGTCGAGCACCTGGCTCGACAGCTTGGCGAGCCGGCGGTCGCGTTCCTTCTGATCGGCGATCTGCATCGCCTCGCCGCGCACCGGCACCATGCGGGCCTCGAGCTCGCTCGCGAGGATGATGGAGTCGTTCACGATCGCGATCACGCGCTCGACGACGACCTTGCGGCCGGAGTTGGGCGACGTCGGTCGGTCGGGCTGCGGTGCCTGAGCACGTGCGACCCCGGTCGAGACGCCAAGGATGACGACGACGGAGACGAGCAGCGAGACGCCCAAGGCTAGATTCCGCACGAGCATTCTGACCTCTTCCGTAAGCTAGCGGTTGCCTGGCACTGGCGCCGGCTGGCCATCCGAACCGGGACCACCAGGGGCCTCGGGCGGTGGCGGATTGATGGGACCGGCGCCAGGCTGCGGCTGCGGCGGGGCGACGAGGTCGTGACCGTGCCCGTCGTCCACCGCGGCGGATGTGTCGATGCGCACCTTCGCGAGGTTGGCCTCGTTGATCTCGACCTTGGCCTTGGCCTTGAGGCCATCCACGAAGTCCTTCTGGGCCTTGAGCCGGCTCTCGCGAAACAGCTTGTTCCGGATCTGCGGCTTCGCGTCCTCGAACGACTTCGTCATCGACTTGCGGCGCCCGGTCTGCTTGAGCACGTACCAGGTGCCGTTGCCGGCATCGATCGCGGTCGAGACGTCGCCGGTGTTGACCAGGCTGAACGTTGCCTTGACGACCGGCGCGGGAAGCTCCTTGTTCGCGGAGTCGAGGTAGCGCAGATCGCCACCGCGCAGCTTGGTCTCCTCGTCGGCGGAGTACTTCATCACCAGATCGCGGAAGCCCTTGTTGGTCTTGCCGGCATCGCCGCGCGCCTCGAGCGCGACCCGGTCAGCCTGCGCCTTGTTCTTGAGGATCACCGCGGAGACCCGGACCTCCTCGGGCTTCACGTACTCGGCGAGGTTCGCGTCGTAGTACGCCTTGAGCTCGGCCTCGGGAACGGTGTCCGCGGTGACCTTGGCATCGAACTGATCGCGCATCAGCTTCTGGATCATCACCTGCTTCATCGTGCGGACGACCTCGGGATCCTTGTCGAGGCCGCGGCGATAGGCTTCCTTCGCGAGCACCTCGAACCGCACCAGCGAATCGAGAAACTCCTTCTTCTGCTCGAGCGAGGTGTAGCGCGCGCGGATGTACGGCGACTGCCGGTTGATCCGCTCCTGGAACTCGCCGAGCGTGATCGTGACGTCGTCGATCTTCGCGAGCGGCGTCTTCATCTCCTCGGCGCTCTGCGGCGGCGCCTTCTGCGCGCGACCCTGGCCAGGCGCACCGTCCTTGTCGGCACCGGCGGTCTCCTTCTTCTTGCACCCGCTCGCGAGGGCGCACACCAGGCCGATGGCGACGAGAAACCGAGTCATCACGATAGGTTCACGTAGCACGGGCCTGTAACAGATGCCAGCCCCGCGAGAGCGCGGCGCGACACCGGTCACTCGACGGTGCCGACCGCGATCACCCACTGCTCCTCGGTCCTGATGTCGCGCCGCTTCAGCCGCGCCGGCGGGTGCGGACCCCAGGCCTCGACCATCAGCCGCTCGAGCTCGGCGCGCTGGGCGTCGTCGGCGTACCGCAGGTGCAGGACAAACCCTTCGACCACGTTGTCGCGGACACTCAGGTCGACGACCGTCGACGAATCTGCGCGGGCGAGCTCGGTCGGCGGCAGAAACAGCGATCGCGAGGGGCCGCGCGCGGTCAGCACCGCCGGATCGATGCCGGGTGGCGCGTGGCGCAGGATCCGTTCGACCGACTCGGCCATCTCGGCGGCGGTCTCCTCGCGAAACGCGGTGGCGAACCGCGTGCGGACATCGTCGACGCGCTGGCCGACCAGCGGCTCGATGCCGAGCTTGTCGGCCGTCCCGAGCAGCTCGCGGAGGGGCAGGTACGGGCGCAACGACAGCGTGCTCGAGTACGCCAGCTGCGCGCGGATCCGACCGGCAGGGTTCAGCCACCAGTTGGTCTGAAATGGCGGTCCCCACAGCTCGGTCACCACGGTCCGCAGCTCCTTGTCCGGAAGCGACACCGAGACCTCCTCGACGCGGCTGCCGCTGAACCGCACCGCGAGCGTGCCGTCGGTCGTGCCGGCGATCGGCATCTCGTGGATCACCGAGGGCTCGCGTGCCAGCGCGGGCGCGGCGGCAAGCGCCTCCTCGCGGGTCATCCCGAATCGCACGGCGGCGAGGGGGCGCGGCAGATCAGGAGTCGCGGGCAGTACGCCGACGAGCGCGGCGCGTTCGGCAGGCGTTGGCTCGGAGCGCGGCGCGGCCTTCGACGGGCCGGAGCTGTTGCAGCCCACGCTCACGACGATCGCGATCAACCATTTCAGGGGCTCGGCCATCGCGTCACTTCCGGCGCAGGTCGAGCACCTGCACCATCACCTCGTGTGGCGCGCCATCGGCACCAGTCACCTCACCGCGCCACTCGACGACGAGCTGTACGGCGTACGTGCCGGCCGGCAGGTCGATCGAGGCAACCCGCGCAGTATCGAGCGCGGAGCCACGCGCCGCCGAGTCGAACATCAGGAGCTTGCCACCGGCGTGCGGAAGATCGCCGATCGTCTCGGTGAACTGCTCCTCGGACACCGCGAGGGCGGCGGAGATCAACGTCGCGGAGTCATCCGCGCCGACCCAGCGCACGATCAGCGCGCCCGCGGGTCGCGGTACGAACGTACTGTTGTCAGGTGTCTCGAGCGTCAACGCCTTGCCGGCAGCTACGTCGATCACCATGAAGCCACCATCGCACGCACGATCGTAGTCGCAGGGTGTCGTTCCGTACAGGAAGGCCCCAGCAGCATCGAACACGCCATTCCAGCTCGGCGCGACGGCCTCACTCATCACGATCAACGGACCGCCCTCGCTGTCGGCGAAGGTCAAGCGCGTCGCCAGACGGACGGCTTCGGGATCCAGCGCGAGAGGGGTGCTCATGGCGAGACTATCGCTCGCATCGAAGCTGTCGTGCTGCAGCCCATGTTCCTATCTGCATTCCCTGACCGCTCATGTTTCTGCAACTTCACGCTGCACGACACGTCCAGGGTTCCATGCGCTTCGTCCTTCTGCTTTGCTTCACCGCTTGTGCGCGCCCTCTTCCGGCGGAGTCGAACAAGCCTGCGGCCGAGCGCAAGACGATGCCGCAGGAGCAGGCGGCACCGGTGGCCGCTTCGACGCGAGAGCCGATCGTGGCTCCGGCTCTGAGCGCTCGAGAGCTCATCGACGCGGCGGGTGTGGCGACCTTTCTCGAAGATCGGGAGCTCGAGGTGGCGGCGATCGACACACCCGCGATGGAGCGTTGGTTCGCACGGCCGCCGCGCAGTGTCTTCGTCTACGCGGAACGTCGGGTCGAGGTCGCGGAGCCTGACGAGACCCGTCGTATTCGTTGCACGCGGGTGCAGCGGTGGGACAGCAACGTCCTCAACGAGCTAGCGGTCGTGGTCTGGCAGGAGGGTCGTTTTCGAACCGTTCTGGAGCTCGGCCAGAGCACCGTCGACGCGGTGGACCAAGCACGGGAAAGCGGGGAGTGGGAGACGGTCAGCGGTCGTCACCTTCCGATGCAAGCCATCGCCTGGGACGACGCTCACATCCGCTACGCCGAGGGCGCAGAGCTCCATGAGGTCGCGTGCGTTCCCGCGCTCCGCACGGTGCCGTGCGGCGGAGAGCAGCTTCCCGGACCTCGTGGCTACTGCGTCGATCACGAGTTGGTGATCCGGCCATGGCGAGCGCCGACGTTTCCTCACGTGGGCCCGGTCATTCCCGCGTATCACGACCCTATCCCCGATGTTCCTCGAGGGGACTGTGCCGTGCAGTGCGAGCCGAGCGCGTGCAAAGAGGCGCTGCGTGTCGCCCTCATTCCGAGGGCTCCTCTCTATGCGGAGGACGCGCCTGTCCTGGCGGCGTTTCGGAGCCAGGCTGCGTGTCGCGCATTCGCCTCCCATCGCGAGAAAGCTCGTGGCAAGGTCGCCGACGGCGATCGTTCCGAAGACGGCGCTTGGTAGTCCGTCTCTCGCATCGGCGTCTCGCATCGAACCGCTCGGGTCACGTCGCGCGCGAGAGCACCTCGAGCAATGAGCGGCGCGCGCCGGCCGGGCCGCCGGGTGCAGGCGGCGTCATCCCGAAGCGGCCGTCGGGCAGCTTGCGAAAGCCGGCGGCGATCACGTGCTGCAGCCGCGCGCTGCCGTCCGCGAGCGCGATCGCCACGCGGTGGCTCGTGATCTCGAGTGCGAGCGCGCCGAGGTTCCGGGCGAGCGCCTTGACGCCCATGATCTCGCCGAGCAGCAGGACCTCGCCGGGCAGCGGGCCGTAGCGATCCGTGATCTCGGCCATCACGTCGCGCAGATCCTCGTCGGTCTCGACCGCGGACAGCCGCTTGTAGAGCTCGAGGCGCTGGCCCGGATCGGGGACGTAGTCGTCGGGGATGAAGCCCGGCGTCTCGATCGTCAGCTCGGGATCGATCTCGGAATGGATCGGCTTGCCGCCGAGCTCGGCGACCGCGCGCTCGAGCATCCGCACGTACTGGTCGAAGCCGACGGCCGCGATCGAGCCCGACTGCTTGCCACCGAGCAGCTCGCCGCCGCCGCGGATCTCGAGATCCTGCGACGCGATCTGGAAGCCGGCGCCGAGCTCGGTGAATCGCTGTAGCGTCTCGAGCCGGCGGCGGGCCTCGTCGGTGATGTGCTCGGGCTCCGGCACGAGGAGGTAGCAGTACGCGCGCTCCTTGCTGCGGCCGATTCGCCCGCGGAGCTGGTAGAGCTGGGCGAGGCCGAACGCGTCGGCGCGCGCGACGAACATCGTGTTGGCGCGCGGGATGTCGAGGCCGCTCTCGACGATCGTCGTCGCGACCAGGATGTCGAGCTCGCCGCTGATGAACTGCACCATGACCTTCTCGAGCTGGTCGGCGGTCAGCGAGCCGTGGCCGATCCCGATCCGCGCGCGTGGCACGAGCGCCTGGACGTACGCGGCCCACTCCTCGATCGTGCGGTCGTCATCGCGCGGCTTGAGGCGACGTTGCGGCTTGCCATCCATCGCCGCGGTCGCGAGGCGCGGATCGATCGCGCGCGGCGCCATGTTCCCGATCGTCGGCGTGATGAAGAACACCTGCCCGCCGCGGCCGAGCTCGCGCTCGATCGCTTCCTTGATCACGGCATCGTCGACGCGCGATACAAACGTGCGCACCGCGCGGCGATCGGCGGGCGGGGTCGCGATGATCGAGAGGTCACGCAGGTTCGCCATCGCGAGGTGCAACGTGCGCGGGATCGGCGTCGCGGTCAGCGTCAGCACGTCGACCTGGGTGCGTGACTTCTTGATCTTCTCCTTGTGGGCGACCCCGAACCGCTGTTCCTCGTCGATCACGAGCAGCCCGAGATCGTGGAACCGGACGTCGGGCGAGAGCAGGCGGTGGGTACCGACGACGACGTCGAGCTTGCCCTCGGCGAGCTTCTTCGCGGTCTCGAGCTGCTCGGCCTTGCCCTGAAAGCGCGACAGCTTGCCGATGTTGAGCCCGAAGCCGGAGAACCGCTCGGTCATCGTCCGGAAGTGCTGCTCGACGAGCACGGTGGTTGGCGCGAGCACGCAGGCTTGCTTGCCGCCCTGCACGGCGCGGAAGATCGCGCGCAACGCGACCTCGGTCTTGCCGTAGCCGACGTCGCCGCAGACCAGGCGATCCATCGCGCGCGGCGCCTCCATGTCACCGAGCACCGCGTCGATCGCGGCGGCTTGATCGGGCGTCTCGTCGAACGGGAACGTCGCCTCGAGCTCGCGATATGTATCGTCGGCGGGCGGGAACCGGTGGCCGGGCAGGGCCGCACGTTGCGCGTAGAGCTGCAGGAGCTCCTCGGCGAGCGCGCGGATGTGGCGCGCGACCTTGCTCCGGGTGATCTCCCAGGTCTGGCCGCCGAGCTTGTCGAGCTTGGGCGCGTGACCCTCGGCACCGACGTAGCGCTGGACCTCGCCGAGCCGGTACACCGGGAGGTAGAGCGTGCCGCCGTCGTACTCGAGGTGCAGTGCGTCGATCTCGAGAGGCTTGGGGGTCGGCGCGCCGACCGCCGTCGTGTGCAGGATCGACACCGTGCCGACCGCGAGCTTCTTGAGGCCGAGGTAGCGACCGACGCCGTGGCGCTGGTGGACGAGGTAGTCGCCGCTCGCGAGCTGGGAGAAGTCGGCGACGCCGCCGAGCAGCGCATCCTTCGCGCGCTTGCGCTTCTGCGACGGATGGTGCGTGCGGTGCCCGAAGATGTCGGCAGCGGTGACGATCGCGACGCCATCGCGCGGCGACGCGAAGCCATGAGCCGGTGCACCCGGTACGATCGTGACGCCGAGGAAGCTCGTCGGGGGCGCGTCGGGTGGTGCGATCCGGACGTCGACGCCGCGCGCGGTCAGCACGCCGGAGAGCCGGTCGATGCGGCTCTGCGAGTCACATGCGATCGCGACGCGCAGCCCGTCGCGGAGCCAGCTCGTGAGCCGGCCGAGCAGCGGCTGGACGTGCTCGGTATCGCCGAACGTGCGCGCGTGCTCGAGCTCCTGGCGCAGCACGCGGAGATCGTCGACGTCGGCGCGCAGCCGGAGCGCGTCGCCGACGTCGTGCAGCTCGAGCGTCGGCAGCAGGATCCGGCGCGGCGCGGTGAACGCTCCGATCTCGTCGGCGGTCGCGAAGTGCGCGGCGGGCGGGTAGGCGAGCTCCTTGGTGTCGTGCTGCGGATAGCGCGCCTCGGCGTCGAGCCAGGTCTCGCTGATCGTGCGCCGGCAGGCATCGGGATCGACGACGAGCCACCGCGCCTCGGGCGGGACATAGGCCGCAGGCGAGGCCATCGCGTCGTGGAACGCCGGCGTCAGGCCCTCGATGCCGACGAAAACCGCGCCGGCCTCGAGCTGCTCGATCACCCGACGCGTCGCCTTCGTCGGGTGCGCGATCTCGTCGGCGTACGCGCGGATCCGGGCGCGGACGTCGCTGCCGCCGGTGTTGATCGTCTCGCGGACCGGGTGGAGGTGCACGAAGTCGATCGGCCGCAGCGTGCGCTGCGACTCGGCCTCGAACCAGCGCAGCGACTCGACCTCGTCGCCGAACAGCTCGATCCGCACCGGGTGCGGGGCCAGCGGGGCGTAGACGTCGATCACGCCGCCGCGCACCGCGAACGTGCCGGGCTCGTCGACGACCGGCGTCCGCGACCAGCCTCCGGCGACCAGGAGCGCGGCAAGCTCGTCGCGATCGATCGTGTCGCCGACCTTGATCGACAGGCCGCGGCGCGCGAGCTCGGCGGGCGCCAGTGTCTTGCGCGCGAGTGCCTCGGCCGAGGTCACGACGATCCGCGGCCGCAGCGCGGGCTGGGTCAGCCGGTACAGCGTCGCGACCCGCTCGACGAGGCTCGCGCGATCGGGCGACAGATCGGCGTACGGCGAGACATCGATCCCAGGCAGCGCGGCGATGTCGTCCAGCGTCGCCGAGCGGTCTCTCATGCCGCCCCAGAAGAACCGGATGTCGGATTCGAGCTGGCGGGCGGCGAGGTCATCTGCGGCGACCACGATCACCAGCGGGTCACGCTCGGCGAGCTCGGTCGCGAGCCACGCGGCCCAGCCGGGCGTCGCGCCATGCACGACGACCGCGCCGTCGCTGGCGAGCGCTGTCTCGAGCTCCGACCACATGGGTCGCGGACCCTAGCACGCGAGGCGTGGGGTACCAGATCGCTGCCTGCGGGGCGGCGCGCGCTCGACGATCAGCATTCATCGTGTACGATCGAGGCGATGAAGCCGGCGCGCCGCGCAGCGATCATGGCCGGCAGCGTCGTGCTCGCCGGTGTCGCCGCGCTCGCGATCGCACAGCCCGCGCCGACCGTGCCCCTGCCGCCACCCCGACCGCCGCTGCCCGCGACGGCCAAGGCGCCGGTGCCGACGCCGAGCCACGACGCGCTCGCGAAGCTCGTCGCGCGCACCGATGCGGTCTCCAAGGAGGTCTCGAAGATCCGCGGCCTGCCGCTCAAGCACGCGATCCCGAACGAGGTGGTCGATCGCGACGAGCTGCGCCGGCGCCTCGTCGCGATGGCTGCGGAGGACAAGACCCGGACCCAGACCGCTGCCGAGGGCCTCGCGCTCGCGCGGTGGGGGATGATCCCGCGCGCCACCGATTACACCGCCCTGTTACTCGATTTGCTTTCGGAGCAGATCGCCGGCTACTACGACCCCGAGACCAAGAAGCTGACGATCTCGAAGAACGCCGGCGACGATCCGCAGTGGGCGGAGCTCGTGCTCGCTCACGAGATCGATCACGCGCTGCAAGATCAGGCGTTCGATCTCAGGAAGTTCGAGGATCTCCCCGAGGGCGAGGATGACGCACTCACGGCGCGGCGGGCGCTCGTCGAGGGCGATGGCATCGCGCTGATGCTCGAGGTGATGCTGTCGCGCAACAACCTCCCGGTGCCGTGGTCGAATCCGCAGATCTCGAAGTCGATCGAGAAGGCGATGGGCGCGCCGGGCAACGGCGAGACCCTCGACAAGGCACCGCTCGCCATCCGCGAGGCGCTGATCTTTCCGTACCGCGCCGGGTTCACCTTCGTCGCCGCGCTACGTCGCCGTCAGCCGTGGAGCGCGGTCGATGCCGCGTTCGCGAAGCCGCCGCAGTCGACCGAGCAGGTGATGCATCCCGACCGTTACCTGGCCGGCGACGAGCCGGTGCAGGTCGTGATCGATCCGTTGCCTGTGCTGCGCGGTTATTCCCGCGCGCACCACACGGTGTGGGGCGAGCTTGGCTTCCAGCTGTTCCTGCGCAGCCATGGCATCGACGTCGCAACGGCGACGACGGCCGCCGCCGGCTGGGGTGGCGATCGCACGATCGTGCTCGCGCGTGACGCCGACCGCCGACCGCACCAGGCCGTCGGTGTCAGCCGCTCGGAATGGGATACCGAGGCCGACGCGCTCGAGGCGCACGAGGCCGCCGTCAAGGCGCTCGACAAGGGCGTCGGTGCCGTCGTCGAGCACGCGCTCACGAGGACGCGCTGGCTCGGCATCGAAGGCACGCTGTCGTGGGTCGAGCGCAAAGGCACGTCCATCGTCATCGTGATCGGCGCGCCGGTGTGGGCGGCAACGACCCTGGCGACCGATATCTGGACGCAGTCCCGGATCGTCGTCAAGGCGACGGCATCACCGAAGCCTCCGAAGTCGTCGAAGTCCCCGTGATTGGGCCGTGCTCAGGCGCCGGAAGCGCGATCGGCGAGTCGGGCGATCGCCTCGACGAAGCGCTCGAGGGCATCGAGGCCGGCTGGTAGCTCGATCCACAGCCGCCCGGGATCGAGGCTGGCATAACCGTGCGCGATCCGGTTTCGCACCGACGCGACACCGCCGAGCTCGCGGGCATGATCGACAGTGATGACACTGTTGCGGGCCAGGATCTCGAACGCCTCGGCGTACGAGCCCGGTAAGCCCCACCCTTCGTCGGCGGCGATGTGCATCGCAATGTCGTTGGCTTCCTGCACGGCCACGAGGAAGCTGAGCGCCAGCGCGTCCTGAACGTCGATGTCCGCCTCGAACGTCGCTTGCGCCGGTGGTCTCCGGCGCCGGACGCGAGCTGCATGTTCGCGGAGCATCGCGAGCTTCTTCAGCAGGATCAGAGGGACCGTCATCAGATCCGTCGCCCGGCCGGACCTGCGAGGCGCCGCCGCAAGAGCTCGGCCGCACGGTCGAGCGACTCCGCGATATCTGCGTGCTCGGACGCGGTGTTCGCCCGAAACCGAACCCACTCCCAAACCGGCTCCGCCAGGACCAGCACGCCATGACGTGCGATCTCCCAGCGAAGCAGAGTGGACGCTCGATCGATGCGTACGAGGTCGACCTCGCGACCGAGGCTTCGAGACAGCTCGGCGGCGAGAGCGAGCTCGTGCCCGAGCGACAAGGTAGCGTCAGCGGGCAGGATCGCGATGTCGACGTCGCTCTTGGGATGGGCGCGACCGCTTGCGTGCGATCCGAACAGCACCGCGAGTCGCAGCGGCGGTCCCGCCTTGAGCAACTGCGTCACCGTCGCGATCAGAGCCTGCACGTCTCGAGTATACGGGAGGTTCGGCAAGTTACCGAGTCACGTGTTCGCTGCCGGTCGCACCGCCCAGACGAAAGTAATCAACCGAGCAGGAACTGCTCGAGCCCGACGAGTCGCTCGACGTCGTGGACGTCGTCGCGCTGCAGCGGGACCTCGACGAGCAGCGAGCTCGCGCCGCCGGCAGCGCGGAGCTGCGAGAGCGCGGTGAGATCGGCGAGCGCGAGGGTCTCGATCTCGAGGTGCGCGTTGACCAGCGCCTGCGCCGCCATCGTGCGCGTGGTCGCCGATAACCCGAGCGCGACCACGCCCGGATGCGCCGCGAGCGCCTGCTCGATCGCCGGCATGCCGCCCGCGAACGGCCGCGACGGGATCAGCTTGTTGACGACGAACCCGACGAACGGCATGCCCGCGGTGACGAGCCGCTCGTGGAAGGCGATCGCCTCGTGGACGGCCATCGGCTCGGGGCTCGCGACCAGCACGAAGCCGACGCGCGGCTGGCGCAGCAGTGCGAAGGTCTCCTCGGCACGCTGGCGAAACCCGCCGAGGATGTCGTTGAACTCGGTGAAGAACACGCCGAGGTCCTCGATGAACTTGCTGCCGACGAACTTCGCGAGCCGCTTCAGCACGAAGGCGCCGGTCTTGCCGACGAGCGACCACCGCGAGCCACCCTGACCCTGCAGCTTGCGGAACCATTCGATCGCGGGGGAGTCGATCGCCTCGCTGAGCTTGCGGGGGGCGTCGAGGAAGTCGAGCGCGTGCGCGGTCGGCGGTGTGTCGACGACGATCAGGTCCCACTGGCCACTGCGATCGAAGTCGTGGAGCTTCGCCATCGCGGCGTATTCCTGGGCGCCGGCGAGCGAGCCCGAGATCTGCGCGTAGACCGGGTTTGCGAGGATGCGCTGCACCGCCGCCGGATCCTTGGCGTGACGCGATACCACCTCGTCGAACGCCTGCTTCTGATCGAGCATCATTGCATGCAGCTCGCCGCGATCGCTCTGGGCGCCCGGCCTGATCAGGGCCGGATCGACCTGCTGGACCTGGTGACCGAGCGACTCGAGGCCGAGCGAATTCGCGAGCCGGCGCGCCGGATCGATGGTCAGGACCAGTGTCCGCTTGCCGCGCCTGGCCGCCGCGAGGGCGAGGGCCGCGGCGGTCGTGGTCTTGCCAACACCGCCGGAGCCCACGCACACGAGGATGCGCCGCTCCATCAGCACTTCGAGCAAGCGAGCAGACGACACGTGTTCGTCGCGGATAGCACGCATCCCGGTCTGGTGGCAACGCGCGCGGGAGCGATGCTATGAGAGTCCCGCATGAAGCGCGAGCTGATCGTCACGGCTGACGGGCGTGACCGCACGGTGGCCATCGAAGGCCCGCTGCCCGACGGCACGTTCCACGTCGCGATCGACGGTGCCCTACGCACGGTCGACGGCAAGCCGATCCGCCCGGGGACCTGGTCGCTCGTGATCGAGGGCAGGAGCTTCATCGTCGATCTCGATCCGCGACGCACCGGCATCGCGGCGTCGGTCGGCGCGAGCGAGGCCCTGTTACAAGTCCAGGACGCGCTGCACCGCCGGCTCGCGCAGGCTGCCGGCCCGCGGGTCGCGGCGACCGGCGAATCGATCAGCGCGCCGATTGCCGGCAAGGTCGTCAAGGTCCTCGTCGAGGTCGGCGACGTGGTCGCACCGGGCACCGCGGTGATCGTGCTCGAGGCGATGAAGATGGAGAACGAGCTGATCGCCGAGCGCGGTGGCACCGTCAGCACGATCCACAAGACCGCGGGGCAGGCCGTCGACACCGGCGACCCGCTCGTCGTCCTGACGTGATCTGACCTCGGGAGCTCAGTGCGGGCAGACGCCCGGGCTGACGCGGATGCGGCTGACGTGATCGAGCAGCGCGGTGTTCGCCGCCGCGTGATCGCGACCGAACGGGTAGGCATAGGACGTCGGTGCGTAGCCGGCGTCGCGCAGCCGGGTGATCGACGGCAGCGCTTCCTCGGCGAGGTACGCGGCGAGGCCATTGTCGCGGACGTAATCGCGCACGTTGAGGTGGGCAACCGAGTGCGCCTCGATCGCGTGGCCATCGGCGGCGAGCTCGGCGAGCTTCGCGAGCTCCTCGGGCGTTCGCGAGTGGAACCGGGTCACGAAGAACGTGACGCGAGCGCCGCGCGCGAGGAACAGCGGGCGCATCTCGTACCACTGGTCGATCGCGTTGTCGTCGAAGCCGAGCGCGAGGCCGGCGCGCGGGGTGCCGGTCGGCACGAGCTCGGGATAGGTGACGTAGGCGAGGCCGTTGTCGTCGGCGAGGTTGAACAGCCGCTCGATCGCGCCCGTCGTGATCGTCAGTCCTGGACCATGCGCGTGCATCAGCGCGACGCTCTCGTGATCGCGCGCGCGCTCGAGCTCCGTCGTGATCTCGCCCCACGCGGCGTGCTGCGAGATGTCGTCGACCGACACGCTGCACAGGATCGTGCGGTCGTCCCACGGGTATTGCAGCCAGCCGTCGTCGTGACAGCCGGCGAGCGCGCTCCACGCGACGAGGCTCGCGACGCCAGCCCGCACGCTCACGGCAGCGCGGCGCGCATCGGGATCGGCGGCATGACCACCGCCCCGGGTAGACCGGGCGTGCGATCGCGCGGGATGTGATAGCGCGTGAGGATCCGCGGCGTCGACTTCCGCACCTCCTCGGCGTCGAGCATGATCACGCCGCCGGACGTCGTCTCGATCTCGACGACGCCGCGCGCGGTCGACAGCCGCGTCACGAAGTCCTCCATGTCGAGCGGGATGACGCCGTCGAGCTTCGCGACCGCCTCGTTGTAGAGGTGGCCGTACCCCACGTTGATCTCGTCGGCGAGGATCTGCGTGAGGATCACGACCTCGTGCTGCTGCGGGCTTCGGTAGCCCAGGTAGTAGTAGTTGAGGAACTCCTTCGGCGCCTTGTTCCACCACTTGTCCCAGGTCGTCAGGTAGTCGCGGGTCAGCGTCTGGAACACGAGCCCGCCGTAGACGAAGTACGCCGGCGGCAGGTCGTAGCGCGAGCGCGGCACGAGGGGGCGCCACGGCTTGAGCTCGAGCGTCACCGTGCGGGCGATGCCGCCGCGCTTGATGCCGAGCTCGATGCGATCACTGATGTAGCGATGCCCGAGCACGACGTCGTAGCGCGTGCGGTAGTTGCCCATGTACTGGACGGTGCCGTTGTTGGCGATCGGCAGGCCGTCGATGTCGGTGATGACGTCGCGCGGCTCGAGCACGCCGTCGGCTGAGCCGGAGTAATCGACGTGAAGGACGACGACGCCACGCTCGCTCGGGTTGAGGCCGAGCTGGCGGCGGAGCAGCGGGTTCTCGAGGTTCTGGGTCGTGATCCCGAGCGCCGGGATCTCCGGGCGTTTGCCGAGATCGACGCCTTCTAGGAAGGCGCGGATCAGCGGGGGCGGGACCATCTCGCCGATGTTGTCGACGCCGGTCAGCTTCTGGAACGCGATGCCGACGACCTTGCCGTTGCCGAACACCGGACCGCCGCTGTTGCCGGCATTGATCGCCGCATCGACCGTGACCGCGAGCAGGTGGCGCTGGGAGTGGCTGTAGCGCTGGACCTCGATGCGCGAGACCACGCCCTCGGTGATCGAGATCTCCTCGCCGCCGACCGGGTAGCCGACCACGGCGACCTCGTCCCGGAGCTTGGGCATCGGGCCGAGCTCGGCGGGCTCAATATCCGAGAGGAAGCCCGGAGGGTCGGTGACCTCGAGCAGGGCGAGGTCGGAGTCGTGGCTGACCGCGCGGACCCGGGCGATCGCCTTGTCCGGCTGCGAAGGTTTCTGAACCTGCATGAACGTCGCGTTGGCGACGACGTGGGCACCGGTGAGGAGGAGTCCGGGCCCGATCACGACGGCCGAGCCCGTCGAGTTCGAGGGGGTACGGGCCTGCCATGGGCCGTCGAAGTCGGGGTCCTGAGACGTCGCAAAGACTCGGATTACCTCGGGGTAGGCCACGATCCAGCCTACCGCGCGCCTGACACGGTCGCAAAGGCTCGGGCGCCAGCGGACCCGCATTTCGAACCGGGTCAGACGCGAGTAAGATGCCACGTGCTCGCGCTCCAGGCCGTCACGCCGGCGGCCCTCGCCGACGCTGTCCCCGAGGTCACTCTCGCGGAGGCGCGCAAGATCATCGCGCAGGTCCACCGCGGCGAGCCAGTCGCAGCCAGCTCGGCAGTACGCCGCACCGCAGCAGCCGCCGTCCAGGCGGTCGGCCACGTGCCCGTACTCGAAATCGTCAGCGAGGTCGCGAGCGCGATCGATCCGTTCGTGAAGTACTTATGCGAGAGCGAGCCACGGGGCGACCGGTTCGAGACCGTCCGGATCCCGCTCGAGGATCAGGGTCGCTTCACGGTCTGCGTCAGCTCGCAGGTCGGCTGCGCGCTCGCCTGCACGTTCTGCGCGACCGGTCGGCTCGGGCTCGCCCGTAACCTCGCCGCGTGGGAGATCGTCGAGCAGGTCCGCGTCGTCCGCGCCCGCCTGCCGAGAGGTCGCGTTCACGGCGTCGTGTTCCAGGGGATGGGCGAGCCGCTCGCGAACCTCGATGCCGTGCTCGACTCGATCGCGGTGATGACCGAGCCATGCGCGCTCGGCATCGACGCGCGCGCGATCACCGTCTGCACTGCGGGCCTCCCCGTCGGGATCCGCCGGCTCGCGCGCGAGGCGCCGAACGTCCGGCTCGGGCTCTCGCTGTCGAGCGCGATCGCCGCGAACCGCCGCAAGGTGATGCCGATCGCCGATCGCCACGATCTCGACGACGTCATCGAAGCGGTCGCCGAGCACGCGCAGCTGACCGGGCACGCACCGATGTGGGCGCTGACCCTGCTCGACGGCGTCAACGATTCCGACGCCGATGCGCTGGCCCTCGTCGAGCGTGCGCGCGCGTTTGCCGCCACCACCGGCAAGCGTCCCCGGATCTCGATCGTCGCTTACAACGCGATCGGCGGTGACGATCCTTACCGGCGGTCGGCGCGCGAGGCCGCGTTCCGTGCAGTGCTCGCTGCCGCCCAGGTCGCCTCGCACCGCCGCTACTCGGGCGGCTCCGATGTCGGCGCGGCGTGCGGCCAGCTCGCGGCGACCTGATCGCGACGCTGTAGTACGTTCGCGGCGTGCATCCCGTCCACGACATCGAGGTCCCGCTCGCGATCGCCGACTTTGTCCCGGCGGTGATCGAGATCCCACGCGGCTCGCGGCTCAAGTACGAGGTCGACAAGCCGACCGGGCTTCTGCGCCTCGATCGCGTCCTCTATTCCGCCGTGCACTACCCGGCGAACTACGGCTTCATCCCGCGCACCCACGCCGACGACGGTGACCCGCTCGACATCCTGGTGCTGATGCAGGAGCCTGTCGAGCCGCTGACGATCCTGCGCGCGCGCCCGCTCGGTGGCCTGCGGATGGTCGACGAGCAGGGCGGCGACGACAAGATCGTCGCGGTCTGCATCGACGATCCGGCGTACGCCCACTACGAGACCTGGCAGGCGTTGCCGCCGCACATCCTCCGCGAGCTCGATCGGTTCTTCCGCGACTACAAGGCGCTCGAGGGCAAGAAGCAGGAGTCGGTCGAGGTCGGTGACATGTACGGTCACGAGCGCGCGCTGGAGGTCATCCGCACCTCCCGCGACGCCTACGACCGCGGCGAAGGCCGCTAGAGGCCGCTGCGCCCGAACCGGGCGTAGGCGGCACCCAGGGCATCGGCGAGCCGGTCGAGCTCGACGATCGAGTCGCGGTGACGGCCCTCGATCGCATCACCGATCACGAGCACCGCGCGGACCTCGCCGCGCCACACGATCGGCGCAGCGAGCGGGGTAGTCGGGGCGCCGAGCAGCGACATCAGGTGCTGGTGGACGGCACTGTCGGGGCTATCGCTCGCGACGCTGCGCGTTCCGCACGCGATCTGGATCAGCGACGGAGCGGCGAGTGGAACCACGATGCCGTCGACGGCGCCGACGTGGTTGCGCGTCGCGCTCGCGACCCCGTCGGCGATCGCGAACAGCAGCGCGGACTGCCAGCGTCCGGACACGTAGCTCATCACCATGCGTTCGACCGCGATCACGCTGAACGCGCCGTCGATCTCCTGCAGCGTGATCTCGAGCGCGCTCATGCTGCGCATCGGAACCCGGACCGGTCCCGAGTCTCCGGTGTCGATGAACGACTTCGAGACCGTGCGCGCGCGGCGTGGGGACTGCGTGGTCTCGCCGACGGTGGACTGACCGATGTCCCCGAGCGACGGCGGCACGATCGGCAGCGGCGTATCGGGACGCCCGGACGCACCGTAGATCGATCGCACGAGCCGCTCGACGTGCATGGCCGGTGCGACGGCGAGCTTGACCTTGCCGCGGGTCGCATGCTCGAGCGCGGCGGCGAGGATCGGGGTCGGATCGCGCGCGCAGACGACGAGGTCACCGTGATGCGAGCGGCCCAGCGGCACGACGACCCAGGTCTTCGCGAGCTGTGCCGGCAGCGCGTCGACCACCGCGGCGTCGCGACCCTCGAGGTGGCGCTGCAGTGCCGCGGGGAAGCCGGTCTGCTCCGACAGCGCGAGCGCACCTTCATCGGACTCGATCAACGCGCGGCTGATCAAGATCGAGACGAAGCGCTGACCGGTCTCGATCTGCTCGCGCACGGTCTGCGAGAGCACGAGCGCGTCCACGCTCTCGCGCAGCAACAAGACCTCGCCGATGCGCATGCGAGCGGACACCGGTGTTTACTACTCTGGATCAGGCCTTCGCGGAGGGACGATCGGACACCCGTTTGTGCCAGGCCGCGAGGTTCGGCCGGGCAGTCGCGTCGATCCGGATGTCCGAGACCTTACCGAAATCGATCGCACAGAGCGCCGTGATGTCCGCGACTGTGAACCGTGAACCGGCGATGTACGGCCGGTCCGCGAGCTCGTCGTCGAGCCACTCGAAGCGTGCGGCGACCTGCTCGCGCATGATCTCGGCGAACTCCGGGGCCTGCTTGATGCGGCCGGTCCAGAACGTGTGCGAGTTCCGGAACACCTGCGCGATCGGGTAGAAGACCTCGAGCTCGGCGTGGCGGTTCCACTGCTCGACCTGTGCCCGCTCCCAGGGATCGACCCCGAACAGGTTCGGCTCCGGCTGGACATCCTCGACGTAGCGACAGATCGCCATCGATTCGCGGAGGACCTTGCCGTCGGCGAGCTCGAGTACGGGGAGGAGCGCGAGCGGGTTCTTGCGACGGAACTCCTGGGTCTGGTGCGCGGCCGCGGCGATCGAGACCTCGATCGTGTCGTATGCCACACCCTTCTCCGCCAGGAAGATGCGAACCCGGCGCGGATTCGGCGCTCGGAGGTCGTGGTAGAGGAGCATTCGCGCACTCTACTCGCGAGGACGCCCAAAAAACGGCAACGCCGTTGCGGATCTCGTACAATCGGTTGGTATGCGGACTGCGGGGATCATGGTCACGTCGTGCGTGCTGGCGTTCACGCTCAACTTCACATCCGGCTGCAAGGCCAAGGGAGATGCGAACGCATCGCCCGATCCGGCCGCGCTCAAGGCGCAACAGGATCTGATCGCTCGCCGCGACACGCTGATGGCGCAGCGCCAGGCGCTCGAGGGCGAGCGCACGAAGATCGAGACCGAGATCCAGAAGGTCCAGGCCGCAGGCGGTGACGCGACCGAGCTGACGCAGAAGAAGGCCGCGCTCGACACCCAGATCGCCGGGCAGAGCTCGGACCTGACGTCGCTGACGACCAAGCTCGACGAGGTCGTGGCGCGCGGTGACGCCGCCGCGCTGATCGCGTCGCGCGAGGCGAACATGGGCGGCCGCGAGAAGTCGGTCGCGCAGCGCGAGAAGGAGATCGCCGATCGCGAGCGCACGATCGCGTCGCGCGAGGCGGCGCTGGCGCAGCGCGAGAAGGAGACGTGCGGTGCCGCGGCGCCGATGATCATCCAGCAGGTCGCGCCGAAGAGCGGCGGCAGCTACGGCAAGTCCGACGTCCAGCCGCTGCTCGCCAAGGCGAAGGCGATCACGCAGAAGAAGGGCATCCTGCCGAGTGACCTGCCGGGCGGTGCGCAGAACCTCGAGAGCCAGGCGACCGACGCCATCGCGGCGCAGGACTGGAGCAAGGCCTACTTCGCCGCGGCCCAGCTCGTCGCGACGCTCGAGCAGATCAAGATCGACCGGCTGTTCATCCAGGCCAAGATGGCGCGGCTCAACCGCCAGCTCGCGAGCAGCAAGGTCGACGAGGCCACGAACCAGCAGCTCGTCGGCATCCTCAGCGACGTGGCGCAGAAGTACAACGACGGCAACTTCAGCGCGGTGAATCAGCGGCTCAACCAGCTCGCGTCGCAGCTCAAGTAGCGGTGGTCAGCAGGGCTCGCCGCCGACCTTCCGGCACTGGCCGTCCGGAAGGTCGTGAGCGAGGTAGCCGGCGATGATGCCCGACACGATCGCGAGGCCGACCGCGGCCGGCACGACGACGTACCACCGGCGCCACAGCGGTGGATCGACGTACGAGATGTCGTCGCGGTTCATCGGCTTGCCCGCGAGGTCGCGGCGGATGATCGGATACTGCGTCATCCCGACGGCGACCTCGGTGGTCTTGCCGTAGCCGACGTCGATGAAGCGCACGAAGTCGTGATACTCGGGGTGCGTCACGCGCACCGCCTGGGTACCGACGGGCAGGGCGACCTCGCGAGACGGCGGCAGCAGGGTCTTGCTGCCGTTGACGTAGATCGTCGCGCCCTTGACGTCGAGCGTGAAGTGCAGCATGCCGCGATAGCGCTCCGGCTCGAGCAATCGAACGACCGCGCCGCCGGTGCCGCCGGCATCGGTCCC
>JACCTC010000475.1 GCA_013812655.1 Deltaproteobacteria bacterium
ATCCGGTGGTGCTGATCGTGACGAGCTCGGGCGCTCCATCGTCGGCGGTGGTGCCGGTCCTCGCGGCGATCGAGGCAGCGGGCATGCGCGTGCGTGCGATCGATGTCGGGGCGGCGGGCGGCGGGGGAGGCGGCATGGCGGATCGCGTGCGGCGCGCGCTGCTCGGCGAAGGTGCGGAGCGCCGCCTGCGCAAGGAGCTCGAGATGAGCCCGCCCGACGCGGCGGTCGTGTTCGATCCGCACTCCGCGCTCGCGCTCACGGTGGTCCGCGATCAGGTGCCCGCCATCGCCGGCTCGCCCGCGCCGGTGATCGGCATCGTCGACGAGCTCGAGCCGGGATCCGCGTGGGCGCAGACCGATTGCGATCGGTTCGTCGCGGTCGACGAGCTCGCGGCGGTCGCGCTCGCGGACGCCGGTGTCGAGGGCGATCGGATCCTCGTCGTTGGCGCGATCGGCGAGCGTGCGTTCGCCGAGGCCGGCCTTCAGGATCGTGCGGCGCTGCGCTCGCGCTTCAAGCTCGGCTCGAAGACCGCGCTCGTCGAGGTCGCCGGCCTGGGTGGCGAGCACACCGGTCAGCTCGCGCTCCAGCTCTCGCTGCTCGACGGCGGCGATCAGATCACGTTCCTGTTCGATGCCGCGGGCGACGTCGATGCCGCCGCGGTGCTCCGCCGCCAGGTGCCGGCGCTCGGGCTACGCGCGAAGCTGTTCGGCGCCACCCCCGACGCGCCGCTGTTCTGGCGAGCGGCCGACATCATCGTCGCGCGGCCGCGCCCCGAGGTGGTCGCGCGCGTGCAGCTCGTCGGCGGCAGGCTGGTCGCGCTCGTCGATGATTCGATCGCGGGCGCCGCGAAGGTCGCCGCCGCCCTCGAGGCGCGCAAGCGCGCGATCACGTCGAAGGGCCTGCTCCTGCTATCGAGCGCACTCGACTCCGCGTTCACCGGAACCCCACCGCCGCCGACCGCGGACGGCAGCGACAACATCGCCGATATCGTCGCGGCGGTCGCTGGCGACAAGCGCGGCGTGATCGACGAGCGCCGTGCGGTCGCGCAGGCCCAGACCCGCGACCGCGTGCGCGCGGCGACGACCGCGGCTCAGGCCGCAGCGGCGACGACCGCGATGCCCGGCGACCTCGAGGATCTCGGCGGCGAACCCGTCGAGGACGTGCCGCTGCCGGATCCGGCGGAGCTGTCGCGGCTGCGCGGCGAGGTCGAGCGCCGCAAGCAGGAGATGACGAAGTCGATGATGGCCGCGCGCGACGCCGCGACCACGCTGTCCGCCGAGGCTGCCGCGGCGCGCATGGCGAGCAAAGCCGACGAAGCTACGACGCTCGATCGCCGCGCCGATGCCGAGCGCGCGCGGATGCACGGCCTGCTCGCGGAGCTCGCGACGCTCGAGACCGAGCTAGCGGAGCTCGAGCGTGTGAGGAAGACAATCAACGACGCGCCACGTCCGCCGCCGCGCGCAGCCGGTGCCGGCGGTGCTACCGGTACCTCTGACATGCCGCGAGCCTCGGCGCCGCGGCCGCCGTCGCTCGACGACGCGCTGAACGATCTCAAGAAGCGTGCGGGCTCGCCCGGTGGCGCACCGCCGCCGCGCTCGAACGCGTCGTCGAGCGGGTCCGCGAACCCGAGCTCCGGTCCGCGATCCGGGCGCGCGGCGCCGACCAACGTCGAGGACGAGCTGGCGGCGCTCAAGAAGAAGATGGCGAACGCGCCGCCGAAGAAGAAGTGATGCGCGCGGCGCTCGCCATCGCGTGCGTGCTGTCGATCGGCGGCGTCACCGCGCCGGGCTGTGACTCCGGACCACGCGCGCGCCCGCAACCGAAGCACACGGTGCGGGAGGAGCCAGCACGTGTCGCGCCGCCGGCGCCGGCGCCGGTCAAGCGTCATGCGTCGCACGATCACGGGCACGGCGCGCATCCACACGCGCGGCACTCGCACCACCACCACCCGCATCCGCACCCGCACCTCGACGGCGACCGCAACCATCACCATCCGTTCTGATCGCCGGCAACCGCGTGGTCACCCGGAACCGGCGCGGTAAGCTGGCGCATGGGCGCAGCAGCCACCGACCTCCCGGCAGCAGACACGATCACGAGCATCAATCCGGGGACCGGGCAGCCGCTCGGGCAGGTGCCCGACATGGGCCCGTCGGAGGTGCGTGCCGCGGTCGATCGCGCGCGTGCCGCCCAGCGCGAGTGGGGGCAGCTCACCGTCGACGCACGATGCAAGCGCGTCACCCGGTTCGCCGAGGTGCTGATGGAGCGCTCGGACGAGGTGATCGACCTGCTCGTCGCGGAGGGCGGCAAGACCCGCCTCGAGGCGCTCGGCATGGAGGTCATCGTCGTCGCCGATCTCGTGCGCTACTTCGCGAAGCACGCGCCGGCGATGCTCGCGCCCGAGCGGGTGCCGCTACACCTGCTCAAGCACCGCGCGAGCTACCTGCACTTCGTCCCGCGCGGCGTCGTCGGCATCGTCGCGCCGTGGAACTTCCCGTTCTCGATCCCGCTCGGCGAGACGATGATGGCGCTGATCGCGGGTAACGGCGTGGTGCTCAAGCCGTCGGAGGTCACGCCGCTGATCGCGAGGAAGGCGCACGAGCTCTACGTGGCCGCCGGGCTGCCGCCGGAGCTGTTCCAGGTCGTGACCGGGAGAGGCGCGACGGGTGCTGCGCTGATCGATGCCGGCATCGACTACTGCGTGTTCACGGGCTCGGTCGCGACCGGTCGCAAGGTCGCGGCCGCGTGCGGCGAGCGGTTGATCCCGTGCACGCTCGAGCTCGGGGGCAAGGCACCCGCGGTCGTCTGCGCCGATGCCGATCTCGATCGCGCCGCGCAGGCGATCACGTGGGGCGGGTTCGCGAACTCGGGGCAGGTCTGCGCGTCGGTCGAGCGGGTCTACGCGGTCGATGCCGTCCACGACGCGCTCGTCGAGAAGATCGTCGCGCACGCGCGCGCGCTCCGGCAAGGCGATGCGTCGTCGGGCGCCGAGGTCGACGTCGGTGCGATGGCGTGGGATCGCCAGGTCGAGACCGTCGAGCGGCTCGTCACCAGCGCGGTCGCGGCCGGCGCGAAGGTCGAGGTCGGCGGGGCGCGCGGTCCGGCGCCCGGACAGTTCTTTCAGCCGACCGTGCTCACGGGCTGCCGTCAGGACATGGACGTCATGCGCAAGGAGATCTTCGGGCCAGTGATCCCGATCATGCGCGTCGCCGACGAGGGCGAGGCCGTCCGCCATGCCAACGACTCGCACCTCGGGCTGCTCGCGTACGTGTTCACGCGCGATCGCGAGCGTGGCAACCGGCTTGCCGAGCAGATCGAGGCGGGCACCGTGATGGTCAACGACGTACTCGCGACCTATGCGTGTCCCGAGACGCCATGGGGCGGCGTCAAGCAGAGCGGTATCGGCCGCACGCACTCGAGCATCGGCCTCCGCGATCTGTCGGAGACTCGCCACGTCAACCACGATCGGGTCGCGTTGCCGCGCGAGGTCTGGTGGTACCCGTACAAGTCGTCGACGTTCCGCGCGCTGTCACGCGGCGCGAAGCTGCTCTTCGGCAAGCGGTTCTGGCAGCGCTGAGCGTGCTCGCGCGCTAGAGTCGCCGCGTGGGTCGGCTCGAGGACATCGCCGCGCGTAACCGGGACCCGAGGTGGTTCAAGGGACAGGTCGCGTTCGGCCTGCGCAGCCTGTTCCTGCTCGTCGTCCTCGGACTGCTGCTGTTCACGAGCTGGGCGCTCTCGCCGCCCGACGATCGCCCCGGCATCAACGTGACGTTGCCGAAGGATCCCGCCGTCCGCGACGTCAAGCTGTGGACCGCGCCGCGGCGGCCCGCGCCGCCTGCAGATGCAGGCAAGTAGCTCGGTCAGCGGTGCGTGGACGCGGGTCGCGCTCGACGGCGCCGCAGCAACAAGACGCCGGTGAGGCCCGCGAGCCACGACGCACCGTCAGCGCCGGAGCAACCGGCACAGCCGCCGCCCACGGTGTACGCGTACGAGCAGGTCGCGAGATCGCACAGCTCGCCGGTCTCGCAGCTCTCGTTCGCGGCGAGGTTGACGATGCCGTCGCCGCAGCTCGCAGGCTGGCAGTTCTCGGCGTTACAGGCAGCCGTATCCTCGCCGTCGTCACACGCTTCGCCAGCGGCAGCGTTGACGTGGCCGTCACCACACACGGACGCGCGACACGTGACGCCGACACAGTCGATCGAGTCGACGCCTGCCGACTCGCAGGCTTCGCCCGCCGCCGCGTTGACGTAACCGTCGCCGCACAACGGCGCGGTGCAAGTTGCCGCGTTGCACGTCGCGGTATCGGGCCCGCCGTTGGTCTCGCAGCTCTCGTTCGCATCGACGACGCCGTTCCCGCACGTCGGGCTGACGTTGCACGGCAGCGTGTTCGTGCCGTAGTGACGCCGGACCTTGATGGTGTGCGAGGCGCCGGGCTGGATCGTGAAGCGCCACTCGAGACCGAGCATCGCGTCCCCGCTATTGGTCGCGGCCCCGGCCGTGTCGTAACCCACGTGCGCGACGTGGTTGCGCCAGCCTGCAGGCATCCCGAGCAGGTCCCACGCGGGCTGCATGGTCGAGTCCGAGTTCGTGTAGGGAGGCCCGCCGTCGGGCGACACGCCATCCTTGGCGGCGTAGTAACTCGCCAGCGACGACGATCCGCCGTCGGAGAGCGAGCCGCCTTGCGCCGGATTGCCCGGATCGTGCTGATAAACGTAACAGACGCCGGTGCCCGCACCGATGACATCGTCGAGGACCGAGTTGCCGGTGAAGTACAGATCCATGTCCCAGAACGTGTGGAACGCGAGCGTGGCAGCGACGGTGGCCGTGTTCGTGATCAGGTAGTCCTGCTCGAGCCGCGTCGTCACCGTCGGGTTGACGACGACGAGGCGCTGATCGAGCTTGATGTCGAGCCGCACCATGCCCGCCTGGTCGCTGATCCGGAACTCGCTATGGATGCCCGCGGCGGTCATCGCGTTGGCCACGGTCACCGTACGCGCGAGCGTGTCTGGCTTGATCCCGTCGCCGGCGTTCGGCGGGGTCGGCTCGACCTTGTTGTAGGCGAGCTGGTGCGAGCTCAGCATCACCGCGCCCTGGATCGGTAAGGAGATAAATAAGAACCCCGCAGACATGAACGTCTGGGCCTCTTCGCGCGCCGCGCCTACCGGCCAGAACCGATCGGCGGCGGTCGGCGCGAACTCGCGGCCGTAGCTGCCATAGTCGTCGGCGTCAACCTCGAGCCTGCCCTGACCGGTGACGCCATTGTCGAGGGTGATCACGCCGGCGGACGCGCTGCTCGCGAGGCCCATCGCGATCGCGAATGCACGCCATACCGGTCCGAACCCAGTGCCCGCCACGACCTGATGGTACGATAAATCCATGCGCCGGGTGGTGTGCGTGGGGACGAGCCTCGTGCTGGCGCTGGTCGCGCCAGCGGGGGCGCAGGTCGCGGGCGACGAGTTCGGCATCGAGCGGTTTCGATTGTCGATCGATCGAGCTGGCGTGCTCGACGTCGAGTCCGCCGCGGTGCCGCAGCACGCGAGCTGGAGTGCCGGCGTGTTCCTCGGCTTCGCGCACGACCCGCTCGTCATCTACGACAACGCCATGAACCCGGTCGACGCGCTCGTCGATCGCCGTCTCACGACGGGGCTCGTCGGCTCGATCGGGCTCTGGAATCGGCTCCAGGTCGGGGCAGGCGTCGATCTCGTCGGCTACCAGCACGGCAGCGACGCCAGCCCGACGATGCGAGCGCTGCCGAAGGCGGGACTCGGTGATGCGCGTGTCGTCGTCAAGCTGCTGCTCGCGCAGACCTCGGCGATCCGGATCGCGCTCGTGCCCACGCTGACCGTGCCCGTCGGATCCGCGCGCGGCTACCTGCGCGAGAACGGCGTGACATTCGCGCCGGCGCTCGCGATCTCGGGGGCACGCGACAGAATTCGCGCCGCTGCGAACCTTGGGTATCGCCTGAAACCGCGGGTCGCGGTCGCGGGGCTCGTCAGCGATGACGAAGCGTTCGCGAGCACCGGAGTCGGCGTGCGGCTCGGTGCTGCGGCGACGCCGATCGCCGAGCTGATGTGGTCGGCGTCGTTCGCGGTGCCGGTGCGTGATGCGTCGGCCAACCAGACCGCGGTCGAGATGATGCTAGGCGCGACGCGCGCGGTGACGAGCGGCATCACCGTGTTCGCCGCCGGCGGCGTCGGACTCCACAATGGCTTCGGAACTCCGGACTGGCGTGCGCTCGCCGGCGTGCGCATCGAGGCGGCTCCCGAGCAACGCGCGCGTGCGGTACCGATGATCGTCGTCGCACCGAAGCCGGTCGCCCCGGCCGACACCGACCAGGACGGCGTGCTCGATGCGGTCGATCGCTGTCGCGATCTCGCCGAGGACAAGGACGGGGTCGAAGACGAGGACGGCTGTCCCGATGCACCGGCGAAGCTCGCGGGTCGCATCGTCGACGGCGAAGGACGCCCGATCACCGGAGCCCGTGTGACGCTCGCGTTTGGCGGCACGACCGTCGAGGTCGCGGCGAACGAGGACGGTCGGTTCTCGACGGAGTACGCGGGTGGCGTTGCGACGGTGACGGTCGGTGCGCCCGAGTATCAGCCGAACACCGTCGAGACCACGGTCGCGCCCGGGATGGCAGGCGAGGTCGAGGTCGTGCTCCTGCGCGCCGTACGTCAGGGCCAGCTGCGCGGTCAGGTGCGATCGTTCGCCGGCAAGCCGCTCGCGGCGACGGTGACGGTCATGGGTGCCGCGGCGGCCGAGAAGGAGCGAGCCAGCGAACGCTGGCGAGCGGGGACGACGGCGCAGACCGACGCCGATGGCAACTTCACGCTCGATCTGCCGCAGGGCACGTTCGACGTGACGATCGAGTCGCCGGGCCACGCGGTCCAGCGACGCAAGATCACGGTCAAGCTCGAGGCCGTCACGGTGCTCAACATCGACCTGCGAGCCACGAGTGGAAGTGCTCGATGAGCGGCGCGCGCCGTGTGCTCTTCCTGGTGTCGGTCATGGTGGTCACCGCGTGCAGCAACGCACCGGCGAACGTCGTCGCGACGCTGCAGGAAACCGTGGAGCACGTCGAACGTATGCCGCGCGCGGACGCCCCCTGGCAACCCGGTCGGGTGGGCGACACGTTCGTGATCGGCAGTGCGGTGCGTACCGGTCCGGCATCGCACGCCAAGCTGCGGATCGGCCGGTCGGGAAAGCTCGAGGTCAGGCCGACGTCGATCGTGTACTTCACGCGCGGTGGTCGCGCGCGCGACGATGTCAAGGTCGAGACCGGCAGCATCGAGATCGAGGCCGGTGACGACAGCGTCGGACTCGGCGCCGCAGTGCTCGAGGCCCACGCGCGGGCCGAGGTCGAGTCGACGCCGAACGGCACGACGATCAACGTCATGCTCGGGCGGCTGGTCCTCGAGGACAACATCATCGAAGCCGGGACGACGATCACGCTGTCGACGGCGGGCACGCCGGTCGTGGCGGCGACGGTCCCCGTCGACGCGGGGCGCGTGCAGCCGCCTTCCGGCGTGACGGTGGTGATCGCTGGCAAGCCCGTCCGTGCGAAGACCCGGGCCGGCGAAGCCGAGCTCGCGGTCGGCGAGCATGCGGTCGAGGCCGGCGCGGTGCTCTCCGCACCCCTCGACAGTAGCGTCGGTGTCACGCGTGACGGTGCAGCCGCACACACCGCGGGACCAAGCGTGGTGCAGATCTCGGATGGCGCGGCCCTCGTCGGGATCACCGCAGGCTCGGTCGAGCTCGCAGCCAGCACGATGGACGCCGTCGCTTCGGTCCCAGGTGGGCGCGTGATCGCACGCGCGGGCGACGGCGCCGCGATCGCAAGTGTCGACGGGTCGGAGACCCAGGTCACCGCGCAACGTGGCTCCGTCACGATCGAGACCGCGCTCGGAACCCAGACCCTGCAATCCGGCGAGTCGGCCACGGTCACAACAGCGGGCAAGATCGAACGCTTGCCTCCGCCACCCACGACCGCGGTCGCGACGATCGAAGCGGGGGAGTCCCCGGTGGTTCACGACGTCGCGGCACCGACGGCGGTGCGCGTGCGGTTCGCCGCGCTGTGTCGGGGCGCCGCGATCGTCGAGGTCGCGAAGGATCGCTCGTTCAAGCGCGTGATCGCGCGCTCGGGTGGTAACGAGGCCGCGAACGTGTGGGTGCCCGCAGGGTCGTTCAGCTACCGGGTCCGCTGTGCGACGGGCAAGCGTGACGGCGGCTCGATCCGCGTCGTCAAGGATTCGGGCAGCCGACCGCTGCCGAAGACCGCCGCGAAGACGTTCGTCGATCTCGACGGCCGGGAGTACACGATCTACTACCAGAACCTGTTGCCGGAGGTGACGCTATCCTGGCGCGGTGCGCCTCGCAGTATCCAGTACACCTTCGTCGTCAAGCCAAAGACCGGCGGCGAGAAGCGGTTCTCGTCGATGACGCCGAAGACGACGCTGCGCGCGGGCGAGCTCCGCGAGGGAACGTACGCGGCCTGGGCAGAGCTTCCCGGCGGGCGCCGCTCCGAGACCGGTCGCATCGTGATCGATTTCGACAACGCCGCAGCTTCGGCCTCGATCGACGGCGTCGAGAGCGACGGCCCGACGCGTTACGTCCGCGGCACGGTGATCGAAGGCACGACGGTCTCGGTGGGCGGCGCCGCGCTCGAGCTCGATCGCCATCGCCGGTTCACCGCCGAGGTATCGACGGAGCTGCAGGCCGTCGCGGTGCGCATTGCACATCCGAAGACCGGAGTTCACTACTACGTCGTGCGAGATGCCGGGCGCTAACGGAAGGTTCGCGGGAGACCGCATCGGCGAGACCCTCGGCAACTATCGGATCATCTCCGAGATCGGCCAGGGCGGCATGGGCGTCGTCTACCTCGCCGAGCACACCCTGCTCGGTCGCAAGGCTGCCGTGAAGCTGCTGCGCAACGACGTCGCGGCCGAGCTTGTCGAGCGGTTCTTCACCGAGGCGCGAGCGGCGGCCACGTTGCGGCATCCTGGTCTCGTCGACGTCTACGACTATGGGCATGACGCCGGCGGCTCGTACATCGTCATGGAGTTCCTCGGCGGCGAATCACTCGCCGAACGCCTCGAGCACGAGCCGCGCTTGCCGCTGCCGCTCGCGTGCGCCATCACGCGCTCGGTCGCCAACGCGATCCACGTCGCGCACGACCTCGGTATCGTCCATCGCGATCTCAAGCCGGCGAACATCTTCCTGGTGCCGGACGCGGAGGCGTCGTCGGGTGTTCGCCCCAAGGTGCTCGACTTCGGCATCGCGAAGCTGATGCGCGACCGCGAGCCGCGCTCGGTGCAGACCCACTCGGGCGCACTGATCGGCACGCCGCGATACATGTCGCCGGAGCAATGCAAGAGCGCGCGGAGCGTCGACGGACGCGCCGATATCTATTCGCTCGGCTGCATCTTCTACGAGATGCTGCTCGGCGCCGCACCATTCGCCTACGACACGTGGGCCGAGCTGGTCGCGGCGCACCTGCACGAACAACCGCGGCGTCCGATCGATGTCGATCCGACGCTGCCTCCCGCGGTCGACGCGCTGCTCGTGAAGATGTTGCAGAAGCGTCCGGAGGATCGGCCGGGGTCGATGGAGGAGCTCTCGCAGGCCCTCGAGGTCGTGCTCCGCGAGACTGGTGGCGCGCCGACCCGCATGACCCCGGCCGCAGGGCTGAAGCGTCCGATCTCGCGCGATGTCGCCTCGATGGATCCGACGCTGCCGGCCGCTGCGCTCGCTGCCCCGACGATCGTCAGCTCGCGACCACCGTCGGTGGTGGCAGCGCCGCCAGAGCCGGGACCGCGACGCTCCACGGGCGTGCCGTGGATCGCGATCGCGATCGGGTTTGCCACCGTCGTCGCTGCCGTGCTCGTCGTGTTCACGCTTCGCGAGCGCGGCGAACCACCGCCGGAAGCGACCGTGATCGTCCAGCAACAGATGGTCAGCACAGCGCCGGAGCACCCCCGCGTGCCTGTCGACGCGGCCTCGGCCCCCACGGGGGAGCCGACCAGCGTGATCGACGCCGGCACTCGCGTACCGATCAGGACGTCCACCGAGCTCGATGGTGCCCAGCTCGAGCGCATGTTCGCCCGGCAGAGGCCGCAGCTCGCCTCCTGCTTCCGTGCGCATCCCGGCGAGTCGCGCGATCAGCAGCTCTCGATGCGCTTCCAGATCAACACCGCTGGCAAGGTCGTCAGCGCCGAGGTTCTGCCGGCCACCGTGGCGAGTACCGCGCTCGGTACGTGCCTCGCGAATGTCGCGCGCGCGACTGCATTCGGACCGCAGCCAAGGGGCGCGACCTTCCGCATCCCGATCAACGTCGGCGGGTAGCTAGCGCGTCCGGCCGTAGCGATCTTCGAGGCGCACGACATCGTCGAGCTCGGTCGTCGAGACCTCGAGGACATCGGTGTCCTCGATCGCGATCATGCGATGACGCAGGCCGGGCGTCACATGGAAGGGTTGGCGCGGTAGTAGCTCGCGCGACCGCGGCTCCTCGCTCTCGGCGAAGTACACGAGCTGCATCCGGCCGGACAGGACCATGATCGTCTCGTCCTTCATCCGGTGGTACTGCAGCGACAGCGCCTCGCCGGCCTTGATGTGGAGGATCTTGCCGACGTAGCGGTCGGTCTTCGCCCAGATCAGCTCGTGACCCCAGGGCTTGTCGACGACGTCAGCCATTACTTCTTGGGTGCGGGCGCAGGCGCGGGTGCCGGCTTCGACTTGTCGTCGAGCCCGCCGCTCGCCGTCGGATCCTCGGTCGTCGGCATCTCGACCTTGGGGCGCGCGCCCGGGATCTCGTCGCGGCGATCGACCTTCCCGTCGAAGTCATCGTCGTAAAGGATCGCGAGCAGGATCGTGTCCTTGTACTGCTCCCACAGATCCGGCTGACCGTCGTTGTTGCGATCACGGCGGACGCTCGTGAGCGCGCCGCTGGTGTCGTAGACCTCCTTGACGTCGAACTTGCCGTCGAAGTCGGTGTCGCGCTCGACCTCGGCCAGCACGTTGGTCTTGGTGTCGTAGATCGCGGACATGTCCCATTTGCCGTCGTAATCGAAGTCCGCGCGCTCGAAGAGCGGGTTGCCCTTGCGGTTGTACGCGACGACCCAGTCCTTGCGGCCGTCGTGATCGAAGTCGACCTGCTTGCAGGTCATGAACTCGACCTTGGTGCCGCCCTCGTCCTCGTTCTTGTAGAGGCGCCAGACGTCGGGCTTGTTGTCGTGGTTGAGATCGTAGGTGACGACGTTCTTGCCGTTCGTGTCACATAGCGTCGGATCGACCTTCGGGATGCCGGTGTCGGCCGACGTGTCCTTCGGCGTGGTGTCGCCCTTCTTGTCTTTGCATCCGGCAACGCCGGCAAGGAGTACCGCGAGGGTCAAGCCGCTGATTTTTGAGAGCTTACCGATCACCGATGGAGCCTAGTCGGGCAATCCCCGACCCGCAACCCCACGGGCGCGCTGTGGGTGGGCGATCGCACGTGATATCGGGCGATCGCGGCATCAGATCAGGTGTTTGACCCGCCTCGCGCGCTCACGTAGGGTCACACCGTCCGATGGCCGAGTACGTCCGGCAGGGTATCGACCTCGTCCTCGAGAAGTATCGAGATCAGCTGCCCGGGCAGGTCGACCTCCACCTCCGTTCACGGTAACTACCGCCAGCCCGTATATGTCGTTTCCCGTCGAGCGCATCCGTAACTTCTCGATCATCGCGCACATCGACCACGGCAAGACCACGCTCGCGGACCGGATCCTCGAGGAGTGCGGAGCGGTCACCGCCCGCGAGGCCCAGGCGCAGATGCTCGACTCGATGGATCTCGAGCGCGAGCGCGGCATCACGATCAAGGCGCAGTCCGTTCAGCTCCACTTCAAGGCCAAGGACGGGCTGATCTATCAATTTCATCTGATCGACACGCCGGGCCACGTCGACTTTCACTACGAGGTCTCGCGCTCGCTCGCCGCCTGCGAGGGCGCGCTGCTCGTCGTCGATGCCGCACAGGGCGTCGAGGCGCAGACGCTCGCGAACGTCTACGTCGCGCTCGACAACAACCTCGACATCATCCCCGTCCTCAACAAGATCGATCTGCCGGTCGCGCGCCCCGACGAGATCAAGAAGCAGATCGAGGAGACGATCGGCCTCGACGCGTCGAACGCGTGCCTGGTCTCGGCGAAGAGCGGGCTCGGCGTGCACGACATGCTGGAGGCCGTCGTCGAGCGGATTCCGCCGCCGAAGGCCGACCGCGATGCGCCGCTGTCCGCGCTGATCTTCGACAGCTGGTACGACACCTATCGCGGCGTCGTCGTGCTCGTGCGCGTGATGGCCGGCAAGCTCCAGAAGGGCACGAAGCTCAAGTTCTGGAACACCGGCGTCGAGTACGAATGCACGATGACGGCGGTCCGCCGCCCGGCGATCTTCGAGGTCGAGTCGATCGAGGCAGGGCAGGTCGGCATCGTCGCCGCGGCGATCAAGGACATCGCGCACGCGCGCGTCGGCGACACCGTGACCGACGCCGAGCGGCCGTGCGCCGAACCGCTCAAGGGCTTCAAGCTCGTCAAGCCGATGGTGTTTGCGGGGCTCTTCCCGGTCGACAACGAGGACTACCAGGATCTCAAGGACGCGCTCGGCAAGCTCGTGCTCAATGACGCCTCGGTGACCTACGAGCCCGAGAGCTCGGTCGCGCTCGGCTTCGGCTTCCGCACCGGCTTCCTCGGGCTCCTCCACATGGAGATCATCCAGGAGCGGCTCGAGCGCGAGTTCAACCTCAACCTCATCACGACCGCGCCGAGCGTGCGCTACCGGATCTATCTCAACGGTGGCGAGGTCCTGGAGCTCGACAACCCGGCCAAGATCCCCGACCAGGGCAAGTACGAGAAGATCGAGGAGCCGATCATCACGGCGACCGTGCACCTGCCGCAGGAGTACGTCGGCTCGATCATGCAGCTCTGCCAGGAGCGTCGCGGCATCCAGCAGGGCCTGCACTACGATCCGGGTGGTCGCGTGCGCGTCGTCTACGAGATGCCGCTGGCAGAGATCGTGTTCGGGTTCTACGATCGGCTGAAGACGATGTCGCGCGGCTACGCCTCCCTCGATTACGAGCCCGCCGGATATCGGGAAGCGGATCTGATCCGGCTCGACGTGCTGATCAACGGCGAGAAGGTCGACGCGCTGTCGATCATCTCCCACCGCGACACCGCCTACCACCGCGGCGTCGAGCTGACGACGAAGATGAAGGACGTCGTGCCGCGCCAGATGTTCGACGTCGCGATCCAGGCCGCGATCGGCAGCCGCGTGATCGCGCGGACCACGGTCAAGGCCGCCCGCAAGGACGTCACGGCGAAGTGCTACGGCGGCGATATCTCGCGCAAGAAGAAGCTCCTCAACAAGCAGAAGGAAGGCAAGAAGCGCATGAAGGCGGTCGGCTCCGTCGAGCTGCCGCAGGAGGCCTTCTTGACCGTCCTCAAGGTCGACTGAGTGCGCGCGGCGAGCCTCGATCGCCGGGTCCGCAAGGAAGCCACGCTGCTGGTGCGCGAGGCCCGCGCGGCGCTGAATACCAAGCGCAGCCTGCGCGGCAAGGCCGGCGATCTCGAGACCGCGACCTCGGAGGTAGAGAAGGGGCTCTCGCAGAAGGATCTCCAGCGCGTCCGCCACGCGCTCCCCGCGCTCGACGCGCTCGTCGACGAGCTCGTCAAGCGCGCCCCGAAATCGACGACCCGCGACTACGTCGAGTCGATCGGAGCCGCCGTGCTGATCGCGCTCGCACTGCGCGCGTTCGTGATCGAGGCGTTCAAGATCCCGTCGAGCTCGATGTATCCGACCCTCGAGATCGGCGACCACATCTTCGTCAACAAGTTCATCTACGGCGTGCGCATCCCGTACACGAGCACGAAGTTCTTCGAGGTCCGCGACGTCGAGCGCGGCGAGATCATCGTGTTCATGCAGCCGTGCCAGCCCGATCGCGACTACATCAAGCGCGTGGTCGCGCTCGGCGGCGACACCGTCGAGGTCCGCTGCAACGTCGTCCACGTCAACGGCAAGCCGATCCCGAACAAGCTCGTCCAGGGCGACGGCTGCGAATACCAGGACCGCAGCGACGAGTCGACCGAGTGGTTCACGCGCCAGTGCAGTCGCTATCGCGAGACCGTCGGTGGCCTCGACTACGACACCTATCACGACGAGGAACGCCCGGCGCGCGAGGACCGGTTGCGCGAGGTCGGTGGCCTGACGAACGGCGACAGCAAGGACTTCCCCGAGCGCGGGGTGCCGCTGAAGAACTGCTCGAACCAGCGCGACTTCGAGTCACGTCCCGCCGCGAACCAGCAGCCCGGCAAGCTCGTCGAGACCAAGGCCGACGTCGGTCCGACCGAGGCGTGCGTCCCGCAGCTGCACTACGTCGTCCCCGATGATCACGTCTTCGTGATGGGCGACAACCGCAACAACTCGAACGACTCGCGCTACTGGGGCTCGGTGCCCGTCGAGAACATCAAGGGCAAGGCCCTCTTCATCTGGCTGTCGTACAGCCACTGGGGCCCGTTCGAGTGGTCCGGCATCCGGTGGCGCCGGATCGGGAATTTCGTCCACTGACTGGCGTCCACTGAGCGTCGACGGATGCCAGGGCAGGGGAGCTACTGCTTCTTCGCGGGGACCGCGAGCTGCTTGAAGACGGTCGTCATCGCGTCTGCGATCGCGACCTCGGCGGCGGAGTCCCACGCGAACTGACGATCGCGTTCACGGACCTTCTTGCCGACTTCCTGCTTCACGGTCGCCTGACCGTCACCGGTGAAGCCCATCGTGCGGCCCGGGATCGTCTCGCCGAGGATGTGAACACCGACACGGACGACGAGCCGCTGGGCGTTCGGCTTGTCCATCGGGACGAGCTCCTCGGAGGCCTCGGTGACCTCGACGGTGACGAGGAAGGCCCCGGCGAGCCGCTTCTTGACGAGGTACTTGCGGTAGGCGTCGACCTGGGACTTGGGCGGGGCGCCGTCGAGGGCGGCGACCAGCTGGGGATGCGAGGCGAGGGCCTTCTTGACCTGGAGCTCGACCCGCGGCGCCGCCGACTTGGCGACGTCGGCCTTGACCTCCGGCTTGACCGTCACGGCCGCCAGCTCGAAGTGATACTTCTTCTTGGGTGCCGCCCACGCGGTGTTTCCGACGAGGAACAGCGTGGTGACGATGAGCAGGAGGCGCGTCATGGGATGCATAGTAGTTCCGGTTTTCGCCTGAGACGTCGCGTGGTAGCGTCTGATTCATGGTCAGGCCGCGTTGGCACGACGCCTTGATCGTCACGGCGATCACCGGCCTGTTGGCGGTCGGGGTATGGGCGCTCTGGTGGGACGATGTGCGGGGGTTCCTGAACCTGGGACCCGGGATCAGCGAGCAGCCGACGCCGATCGCGGGCGGTCAGACCTAGGTTCGGCCCTGGTCAGCGTGGCCTCGATGACCGCGGTTCGCCCGCAATCGTTGAGGGTCCGAACTTGACCGTGATTGCCGTGGCTTAGTACCGTTCCCTCAGGGGCGCCTTCGCAAGAGGCCTCAGGAGCCAATGTTCACCATCATCATCCAGGAAAAAGGCGGCGAGCAGCGCCGCATGGTGTTCAACAAGCCCGAGGTCACGATCGGCCGCGTGCAGGGAAACGACATCGTGCTCCCGAAGGGCAACGTGTCGAAGCGCCATGCGCGCATCGTGCTGAAGGACGGCAAGTTCATCATCGTCGATCTCAAGAGCACGAACGGCACGTACGTCAACGGCCGCAAGATCACGAGCCCGCTCGTCGTCAAGGACTCCGACAAGATCTACGTCGGTGACTTCATCATCGGCGTCGACGAAGCGAGCGACCAGCAGGGTGATGGACCGTCGGAGACCACGACGGCACCGCCGGCCGATCGGATCCCGTCGATGGCGCCGCCGGATATGAGGCCCCCGCGTCCGACCGAGGCGCAGCAGATGCCGATGCCGGGTCCGATCCCGATGGCCGCGCAGCCCGAGCCGGCGCCGCCGCCGCCCGGTCC
>JACCTC010000502.1 GCA_013812655.1 Deltaproteobacteria bacterium
GGCGAGGGGGGCGAGCACGCGATCGCGCGCGAGCACCCGGCCGATCACGTCGGGGCGCGCGTCGAGATCGAACAGCCGGCGCACGCGCGCGACGAGTGGCATCAGCACCGGCACGAGCGACGGCGTCACCACGAGCACGAGCGCGTCGCGCGTCGGACTGGGCCGCACCTCGATGACGCCGGCGACGCCGCCGATGTGCACGATCCGGCGATAGCTGCCGCCTGCTCCAGAGATCACGCGCTCGACGCCAGGTATCGCGCGCGCCGCGAGGAACCGCAGCACCTGCGGCCAGTCATACGGCGCGCGATGATCGAGCCGGAGCGCGAGCTCACCGGCGGGTATGTCACGCACGTGCTGCTTGCGGAGCGCGGATGGCGGCCGGCCCATCGCCTGCGCGAACACCGCGTTGAACCGCCGCACGCTGCCGAAGCCGGCGGCGAACGCGATCTCGGTCAGCGGCAGCGCGGTGTCCTGCAGGAGCTGCTTCGCGAGCGCGAGGCGCCGGCTCTGGGCCAGCACGACAGGCGACACGCCGAGCCGGAGCTCGATCGCACGGCGCAGGTGGCGCGCGGACACGCCGAGCTCGCTCGCGAGATCATCGACGGATGCCTCGTTGAGCGCACCCTCCGCGATCCGCGCAGCGGCAGACGCGACCAGATGATCGACGGCGTCGACCGCGGCCGTGGCCTCGGCATTTCCCGGAGCCAGCTCGGGACGGCACCGGAAGCAGGCGCGGTGCCCCGCAGCCTCGGCCTGCACGGGCGTCTCGTAGAACTTGCAGCGCGAGCGTCCCGGCGTGCGGGCCGGGCAGATCGGCCGGCAGTAGATGCCGGTCGTCGAGACCCCCACGAAGAACACACCGTCGAACCGAGGGTCGCGAGTCGCGAGAGCGTCGTAGCGAGCGTCGTCCGTCAGCACCCGGACGAGGTACCACGCGACCGCCGCCTCGACTGGCCGTTTCCGGACAGGGCAGCAAGATCGCGATCTGCGATCAGGGCTGGTGCTGCTCCTCGGTCCCCGGCGCGATCGGCGCAGATCCCACGGCGAGCACCGGCGCGACGGCCGGCTCGTCGAGCACCGCCGCCCCGCTCGCGAGCTCGATCAGGAGCGCGCGCGATGGGGCATCGAGCGCGTTCCACTCCGCCTTCGTCAGCATGAACCCCGCGAGCGCGATGTCACCCTTCATGAGTTCACCTTCATGGCCCCCCGGCGCGCGGGCAAGTTTTCCTCTCGCCCGTTAGAACGTGCTAGACGCAACGTCGGCGTGTCACGCGAGATCACACACCGTTACGTCGACCCGCTCGCGCAGGTCTGGCTCGGTGCGGCGCGCCGGATCGGCCTTTGCGTCGAGCGCACCCGAGATGCGTACGCCTCGACCGACGGCCGCGGCTTGCTCGCGATCGCCGAGGACCCCGCGCTCGACGCCGACGATAGCCTCGCGCAGATGATCTTCCACGAGCTCTGTCACTCGCTCGTCGAGGGCGAGGAGTCGTTTGCGCGGCCGGACTGGGGCATGGACAACACCGGCCCCGATCACGACTGGCGCGAGCACGCGTGCCTGCGCGTGCAGTGGGTGCTGACCGGCCGCCATGGCCTGCGCGCGGTGTTCGCACCGACGACGGACTTCCGCGCGTTCTGGGAAGGCTTGTCGGGTGATGTCCTCGTGGATCGCACCGATCCAAGTGTTCAGGCCGCGATCACCGCGCTGCGGCGCGCCGCGCAACCACCGTGGGCACCCGCACTCGAGGAGGCGCTCGCCGCGACGGCGCGGATCGCAGCCGATGCCGAGGCGTTCGCGACACCAGCCGCGCGCGGCGCTGACATGCCACCGCTCTGGCAGCGCGTCGAGAGCCGCCCTGCCCTGCATCCGACCGGGTTGCCCGCCGGCGCTGCGGCCGATGCACGCCGATCGTGCGGCACGTGTGCGTGGCGCTTCGTCCTCCGTGGCAGCGCGCGGTGCCGGCAGGCGGACGCGAAGATCGAGGATGCGTGGCCCGCGTGCGAGCGCTACGAGGCCGCGCTCGACTGCCAGACCTGCGGCGCCTGCTGTCGCGCCGCCTATCACTCCGTCGAGGTCTCGCCGCGCGATCCGGTGATCAAGAAGCAGCCGACATTCATCGTCGATCGCACGACCTACCTCGAGATCCGTCGTGACGGCGATCGCTGTGCCGCGCTTCAGGGCACCCCGACGACGCGCTTCCACTGCGAGATCTACGACGATCGACCGCGGACATGCCGCGACTTCACGCTCGGCTCCACCCACTGCCTCACCGCACGCCGCCGCGTCGGCCTCAGCTTGTGATGCTCCGCGGGCTCGCCGTCGTGGCGTTCGCGATCCTTGGTTGCTCTTCGCCGCCGGTCGCGCGCGAGCCCGTGGTCGTCGCACCGACTTCTCCGCTCGCGCGCGTCGATGCGAGCGTCGATCTCGATGGCAGGCCCATCGGCACGAGCGCCGCGCCTACGATCCTGATCGTGATGGCATCGTGGTGCAGTCACTGCCACGTGCAGCTCGCGGTGCTCGCCGAGGTACGCGAGGCCTACCCGGCCACGCGGATCCTCGGCATCAACTACAAGGAGCACGAGGAATACGACGGGCGCGGCAATCCGCAGGCGCTGCGCGCGTACGTCGCGAAGACGGCGTCGTGGCTGCGCGTCATACCCGCCGACGACGCGCTGTTCGAGGTCCTCGGCCGTCCGCCGAAGATCCCGACGGTGTTCGTCTACGACGCGAGCGGTCGACTGGTCGCGCGCTTCGATCGCCGCGATCGCGCTCCGCCGGATGCCACCGAGCTTGCCGCGCTGCTGCGCGGGCTCGGTGCGTGAGCGCCCCGAGATGGAGGGGCCGGGATTCACTCCCGGCCCCTCGATCAGCGCATCGGGACACCGACCCGCGCGGCAACGCCGGCGATCCAGCTGCGCACGCGGTCGTCGAGGACGGGCAACGTCACCGCACCGGCGCCGAGCACGACCGCGTGGAACGCCTTGATGTCGAAGTGCTTGCCGAGCGTGGCCTCGGCCTCCGCGCGCAGCTTGATGATCTGGAGCTGGCCGACCTTGTAGGCGAGCGCCTGGCCGGGCCAGCCGATGTAGCGATCGACCTCGTTCGAGATGTTCACCTCGGTCAGCGCGGTGTGCTCGCGCATGAACGCCTCGGCCTCGGCGCGCGACCAGCCCATCGCGTGGAGCCCGGTATCGACGACGAGCCGCGACGCCCGCCACGCGTCGTAGCTGAGCTTGCCGATCCGGTCGAGGTCGGTGGTGTAGAGGCCCATCTCGTCGGCGAGCCGCTCGGTGTAGAGCGCCCAGCCCTCGACGTATGCGGTCGAGCCGTCGAGCTTGCGAAACGCCGGCATCGCGCCGAGCTCCTGCGCGAGCGCGATCTGCAGGTGATGCCCGGGGATCGACTCGTGCCAGGTCAGCGCCTCGAGCTCGAAGCGCGGCCGGGTCTCGGGCTTGTACGTGTTGACGAAGTATTCGCCGGGCTTGCTGCCGTCGTAGTGCGGCTGGCGGTAGTACGCGATCGTCGAGTACGGCGCCTCGTAGGACGGGATCTCGCGCATCACGCAGTCGGTCCGCGGCAGCACCGAGAAGAACCTTGCCTGCGCCGCCTTCGCGCGATCGAGCGCGTGCTGCGCCGCCGCGAGCAGCTCCTCGCGCGTCGAGAAGTAGAGCGCGCGATCGCCGCGGAGCTTCGCGATGGTGGCCGTGATATCGGGCGTGTTGAACACCCGCTTGCCAAGCGCGGCGAGCTCGCGATCGGTCCGCGCGATCTCCGCGAGCCCCAGCGCGTGCAGCTCCTCGGGGGTCATCGGCAAGCCGACGTGCGACAGGATCGCGGCGCGATAGCAGACCTCGCCGTCGGGCAGCCCCGCGAGTCCCTCCTTGTCGATGCGTGCCGCCGGCAGGATCCGATCGCGCAGGAAGTCGCGGAGCGCGACGATGCCACCGACGATCTGCGTCGCCACGACCTCGCGCAGCGCCGCGTGCAACCGGTCGCGCCCACCGGCCGGCCAGGTCTCCGGCGTCGCCGCGACAGCCCACGCCGGCCGTGCCATCTGCCAGCTCTCGACCGGCTTGGCGAGCTCGCCATCTAGCTGATCGATCGCGCGCCGCACCTTCTCGGCCGAGGCGACGCGACCCGCGGCGAGCCCGATCTCGAGGTTCGCGATCGTGTCGTCGACGAGCTTGCGGCCCTGGCGTAGCCGCGCGAGCAGATTCTCGGCGTCCTGCGGCGTCTTCACGGTGTGCGACTCGACGAGGTACGACAGCTCGCCGAACAGGCTGCCGCCGCCGCTGTCGACGGCCCACTCGTGGAACTTGCAGACGTCGAGGCCGAGCTCGGCCGCGAGCCGGTCCGCGAGCAGCGCGTGCGTCACCTGATCGGCGTCCTCGAGCGCCGTCGCCTGGATCGCCCGAAGCCGGGCGAGCAGCACGCGCCGTTCGTTCGAGGCGAGCGCGATCGCCGCGGCGTCTCGCGGTGCGAGCCGGTCATCGTAACGATGATCGCCAAGCGTGGTCGCCCACGTCGGGGCCCACCGCATCATGTGCTCCCAGTGCTCGAGCACGACCGCTCGGAGCGTGGGATCGGTGACGCCAGCGACGGCATCGGCGGCGAGGGGCGATGCCAGTGGCGAGGATCGAGGGGTCGGTTGCGTCATCGAGGTTCCCTTCGACGCACCACACGCGAGCCCGACGCAGGCGACGAGCACGCGGTAGCGCATGGCGCGGTTGTACCGCCTGCGGGATAGTCTCGTCGCCGTGCAAGTTCACCTCATCGACGGGACCTACGAGCTGTTCCGCGCGTGGTTCGGTGCGCCACCGGCGCAGCACGAGGGTCGCGAGGTCGGCGCGACGCGCAGCATGATGCGCAGCATGGCGATGCTGCTCGGCCGCGGCACGATCACGCACGCCGGCATCGCGTTCGATCACGTGATCGAGTCGTTCCGCAACGACCTGTTCGCTGGCTACAAGACCGGCGAGGGCCTTCCCGAGGCGCTGACCGGGCAGTTCGAGCTCGCCGAACGCGCGGCTGCCGCACTCGGGCTCGTGGTCTGGCCGATGGTCGAGTTCGAGGCCGACGACGCGATCGCGACCGCCGCCGCCCGGCTCGCCGGCGAACCGGCCGTCGAGCGTGTCCTCATCACGGCGGTCGACAAGGACATGTGCCAGTGCGTGATCGGCACGCGCGTCGTGTGCTGGGATCGCTTCAAGGATCAGATCCTCGACCAGGCCGGCGTGATCGCGAAGCACGGCGTGCCGCCCGCATCGATCCCCGACCTGCTCGCGCTCGTCGGCGACACCGCCGATGGCATCCCGGGCCTCACGGGCTGGGGCAAGAGCTCGGCCGCGAAGCTGCTCGCGGTCTACGGCAACCTCGACGCGATCCCCGATGATCCGGCGCGCTGGTCGCTCGCGATCCGCGGCGCCGATCGACTGGCCGCGTCACTGCGCGAGCACCGCCCCGAGGCCGCGCTCTACCGCACGCTCGCGACGCTGCGGCTCGATTGTCCGATCGTATGCGAGGCCGAGGCGCTGCGCTGGCGCGGTGTCGACCGTGCGGCGCTCGAGGCGATCTGCATCGAGGTCGGGTTACCTCCGGATAGCTTCCGTCTGCCGCCGCCAGCCTGACGGGCGCGTCGACCGAGCCAGAACGCTCGCGCGACCTGACCACCGCGCCATCCAGGGACACCCGGCTCCGGCTGTGATCGCCGTGGTCGCGCGGGTTTCCGCGATTTGCCGGCCGGTACGTGGCTTGCGTAGGGAACAGTCGTGCGCAACTTCCTCGCGATCGTCGCCGTCCTGGTGACCGTGCACGCGGCGCCCGCCGAGGCATGCCCGCGCACCGCGGTCTGCGTGATGACGCTCGACAGCCACGCGATCGAGGTCGCCGCCGCACCGAAGCCGCAGAAGCCGATCAAGCTCGCGCTCGAGGCACGCGCGAGCGACCGTGGACCGTGGCGCTTCGACGACGCGCCGCGCGTGCCGGCGACAAGCGAGATGCCGTGGATCTGGCAGGTGCTCCGCCTGCAGGTCTACGCGCGGATGCCGCGCTACGAGGAGCGCGAGCTCTCGTTCACGTTGTCACCGGTCGTCGTGACCGGCTCGTTCGACACCGTCCCCGGCGTCGGCATCGCCGGCGACTTCTGACGCCTACTTGCGCAGCGCAATCGATGCTTTGCCGTCGATCGCCGGGAACGTGATCTTCGCGATCACCTTGCCGATGCAGGCGCGCACCGGCTCGCTGGCATCCGCGATCACGAAGGTCGCGCGGCCGTTCGTGACGGTCACGGTCAACGTTGCCTCGGCCTGCACGCCGAGGCAGGTCACGAGCGCCGCACGCTGGGTCTCGACGAGCTCGCGTACGCGGATCGCGGGATCGAGCAGCGGCTTCGCGCCGCCCTTGGTCTCGACCCTCGCGCTCTCCTCCCGCGGGCTGACCTGCTTCTTGTCGGCCGATTCCTCGTCGCGATCGTCCGCGAAGCTGTCGGCCTTGTCGGCTCCCCCGCCGCCGCGACCGCCCCCCGCGCCGAGCTTGCCACCGGACGGCGGCGGAGGTGGCGGAGGCACGCGCCGTGCTGGCTCGGGCGTCTCGGCGAACGCACGGTCGCTCTTGCTGCCCTCGAC
>JACCTC010000010.1 GCA_013812655.1 Deltaproteobacteria bacterium
GACCGACCCCGCTGCCGGTGACGGCGTTTGGCGGTGCGAGCCGAGCGCCCGCGCCGATCGCCAGGCCGGCGCCAGCACCAGCTCCACCGGTTTCCGACGGGCTCGGCGACAGCACCGAGGTAGCCGACCCGAGTGACATCTCGATCGTCACCGAGATCAACGCGGTCACCGTGCTCGTCGATCCGAGCGATGCGCGGCTCGCCGACGCCCTGATGGAGTCCGCCGCGGAGCCAGCTCCGGAGCCAGCTGTGCAGCCGACGGCGGTGGTCCCGCCGATGCCCGTCGCCGCGCCACCGCCGAGCCTCGAGGCACCGCCGTCATGGTCGACCGGCGCCGACGTCTCACAGGGTGCGTACGTCGATAGCGGCGCCGTCGCATCGCCGTCACCGCCAAACCCGCTGATCAGCGCGCTGCGCGCGAGGCCGCGGGTCGTGCTCGCCGCGCTCGGCGGTGTCGTCGCGATCGTCGTCATCGTGTTGCTCGCGAGCGGAGGCAAGAAGGACGACAAGCCGAAGGCAGTCGCCACGAGCGAGCGCGCCAATGACCGCACGCCCGCGGGCGAGCCAGCGACGGCACCGCAGGTCGGTGTTCCTGCCAGCGACCCCGATCCGCAAGACCGCACGCCGATCGCCACGAAGCCCGCCGATCCGCCAGGCGCCGATCCGGTGGCCGATCCGGTCGTCGACCCTGCGAGCGACCCGGTGACAGACGGCGCGATCGCGGTCGTGCCGCCACCGCCGGAGCCCGTCGAGACGACGCCCACGCCGACCCAGCCGACGCCACCACGCCGCACGCCGACGCTCGGGGGCAAGAAGGTCGTCCTCGAGTACGACAACGCGCCGCGCGAGGCACCGAAGCCGCTGGTCGCCAAGAACGACGATGCCTCGGTCGCCGCGGCGCGCATCACGTACCTCGACGGCAACCGCAAGCTGTACTCCGGCAACGCCGATGCCGCGATCAAGCTGTATCGCCAGGCGCTCGGCATGTACCCCGGCTACGTCGCGGGCTATCGCGGCCTCGGCCTCGCATACGCGCAGAAGGGCGATACCGCGAACGCGCTCAAGGCACTGCGCACGTACGTCAACGCGGTGCCGACGGCGAAAGATGTCCCGCTGATCCGCAAGCGGATCTCGACGCTGCAGCGCCGCTAAGCCCGTCCGCAGATCAGTCGTCCCACAGGGGACTCCTCCGCGCGCTCAGTCGTCTGCGTGACCGGTCAGCTTGAGCTTGTTCTTCGCTGACTTCGCGAGCTTGCTGCGCGGCCGCTCGTCGATGATGCCCTGCAGGAGCTCGGCACCCAGCTCCTCGTTCGAGCCGTCGCCGGACTCGATCAGCCGGAAGCCGAGCGCGTAGATCGCCTCGTCGGAGACATCCTTCTCGCGTGCGAGCTGCTTGGCGACCGGGTAGCCCTTTGCCGCGAGCCGCGAGAATTGCTGGAAGACCGGATCGTCGACGCGAGCCGCGCGGATGATGCCTTCGCCGGCGGCCTCGAGACAGAGCAGGGCGAGGAAGAACCGCTGCTCGTCGTCGATCGCGGCGTCGAGATCGGCGCGCGACCGCAGCAGCGGCTTGAGGCTGCCGAAGGCCTCGACGGACTTGCCAGCCTTGCGCAGGCGCTTCGCGCGCTCGAACAGCAGCTCGACGTGCTTGCCCGGGGCGATGTCGGAGACCAGCTCGGCGATCACGCGCTCGAGCACGATCTGATCGGCGGTCGCCTTGCCCTTGAAGTGGACGTCCATCAGCTCGCGGACCCGATCGACGAGCTCGTCGATCGCCTGGTTCGAGACGTGGCCGCGGTGCGAGCGAAGCACGCCCGCGTAGCGGCGCGCGACGTGCTCGTCGGTGGTCGCGAGCAGCGCGCGAGTGACCGGCAGCACCGCCTCGGGCGCCTTCGAGAGCCCACGCCCCGCGGCATCGCGCGCCGTTGGATCCTCGCCACCGAGTGCCTCGACGAGCGCCTTGACCGCGCCAGCTCCGCCACCTGCGGGCATCCGCTCCATCGCGAGCTTCTGCGCCGCGACGTTCTTCGACTTCGCGAGGCGCGCGAATGTCTTCGCGAGCGAATCGGGGATCCGCGCGCCGCGCAGCGTGTCGACGGCGGACTGCGCGACCGCGGGGTCGTCACCGTCGGCGAAATCGATCAGCGCCTCGATCACCTTCTCGGTCCCGCGCGCCTCGCTCGCCGCGACGATGCGGCGCAGGCCGGAGATCGCAGCCAGCCGGATCGGCCGCGGCTCCTCGGGATCGGCGAACTTGACGAGCAGCGCCTGTGTCGACGACCGGCCGAGGTAACCGATCAGCCGCAGCAGGCTGCCGAGCTCGGCGACGCCATGCATGACCTCCGGATCGCGGAGCGGGTCGCTCGCCGAGCTGTTTGGATGGCCGTTCGCGTGCCCGTTCTGGCCGTTCGCCTTGCCACCCTTCTTCGGCTTTGCCGTCTTCGCGGCCTTGGCCGCGGCCTCGGCGGTCTTCTGCGCCTTCGTCCACGCCTTGCCGAGCTCCTTGTTCGCCTCGCCGGCACGCGCGACCGCGACCTTCTCGATCACGTTCGCGAGCTTGTCATTGCCCGAGTCGAGCTCGTGCCGCACGAGCTGCAATGCCTGCTCGCCGAACTCGTTATCCGCGAGCTGATCGAGCACCGCCTCGATCGATGGCTGGGTTCCGCGACGAAGCAGCAGCTGCGCCATCACGCGACGCGCGGCGACCGGACCGGAGGCGACTTCCTTGCGAAGCGCGGTCTCGGCGGAAGCACCCTGCTGCGCGAGTACCTGCGCGGCGCGCTCGGCGAGCGACTCGTCGCCACTTCGCAGGAGCGGCACCAGCTTCATCGCGATCCCGCCGGCGCCGAAATCGGCGAGCCCTTCGAGCGCGATCCGGCGGACCGCATGATCGGAGTCCTCGAGCCGTGACGTCAGTGCAGCCTCGACGCTCTTGTCGCCCTTGCCGACTGCTGACAGCACCGTCGCTGCCGCGACGCGGAGCTCGACGCGTTCGGAGTCGAGCAGGTCGATGACAGCGCCGCCTAGGTTCTTCGCCATGGTGCGCGAACCTAGCGACCGCGGTCACGCGTTGTAAAGGCCAGCGGCCCACCCGACGAGCCCGACGACCGTCAGAATCGCCCCGACGAGGGCAGGCCGGCGCACGAGGCGGCCGCGGTCGGACACGGCCCGCCGGACGACGACGCCGATCCCCGCGAGGAAACACAGGATTCCGAGGATCGCAAGCGCGGTCGCGGGCACGCTCGGGCGCGGGTCGGCGGCGAGTCGGGCAGCGTGCCAGGCCTCGCGGGCGGCGACATCGGGGCCGGCGGCGACGGCTCCCTCTGGATCCACCGCGCTGCGCCGGGCGATCTCGGCATTCGCGGCGGCGAGATCCGCGGCATGCGGCGTCCACAGGC
>JACCTC010000061.1 GCA_013812655.1 Deltaproteobacteria bacterium
GCGCGACGCCGATCGTGACGGTGTCGCGCTGGCTGCCACCCGCGACCCCGGCGTAGCGGTACTCGAACATGCCCTCGAGCGAGCCCGGCGGCAGATCGCTCGGCGGTCGCAGCTGGCGGTCCGAGACCGCGGACGTCATCGCGGCGATCCCGATCACCCACGAGCCGAGCGCGCCGATCGCAGCACCGTTCGGCGCGATCGACGACGCCGCCTGGTTGCGTGCGAGCGGCGCGTCGCTGGCACCCTGCCACGCGATCTCGTCGTCGCTGAACGCGAGCCCGAGCTGCGCGCGCCAGGTCTCGCGCCGCGCGATCGCCGCCGGGTTGACGAGCAGCGCACCGCCGCCATCGTCGCCCACCGTGCCGGTCCCTGCCCTGCCGATCGCTCGCGGCGAGCCACTGACGATCACGAGCCCCCCGGCGATCGCGTGCGCGGAGCTCGCGACGATCAGGGCCGCGCAGATCGCGCAGGTGCGGCGCACGCCGCCAATGTACGGCCCGCGTGGACGAACCGCCAAGGCGTCACGCCCGAATGCGTCTTCGAGGGTGCTCCACTCGCGCGGCGCGTACTGACCACCCGGTCACATGCAGGCGCAGCAGCGTTCCTTGGCGGCGCTGCAGCTCGCGCTGCTGCTCGCGCACTTCTCGTTCGCGTAGGAGTCGTTGCCGCCGAGCTGCGAAGCGATCTCGCAGATCCGGCCGGCGCTCTTGCAGATCGAATCCTTGAGCGTGCAGCTGTCGGTGCAGACATCGCTGCGTCCGGGCTTGCACGACGCTTCGGGCGGCGCGTTCGCGGCACCGGCTGCCGTCGACATGCGCTGTGGATCGCACGGCGGGCTCACGCAGCTGTCGGCAGGCGCCGGCGGGCGCGCGAGCCGGAGCTTCGCGAGGTCGGCGTCGATCTGGCGATCGAGCTCGTCGATCTCGAACCGCGGAGCCTCGGAAGGCTGGCCACTGACCGATGTCGGTTCCGCGGCACCAGGCGACGTGGCCGGCGATCGCGAAACCTTTTGCGCGCCGGCGCCGCACGCGATCAGCAGCGCGCAGCCAGCTCCGAACACGATCCCCAGTGCCGCCTTCACCGCGCGGGCTCCTCGGAGCAGCCGCAGCAGCGCTGCTTGGCCTCGCGACACGACGCGGTCGCGCTCGCGCACTTCTCCTGTGCCTGCTGATCGTCCTTGCCGAGCTCCTTCGCGATCTCGCAGATCGCCTCGGCGTTGTCACAGATCGCATCGGCGAGGCTGCACACGTCGTCGCAGGTCTTCGGCACGCTGTGACCGTCGGGGCAGACCCGTGCCGCCTCGACGACCGTGCGCCCGCGCCACTGCAGCATCGAGGCCTCCGAGGGCTCGACCTTCAGGCCGGCCTCGCGCCGCCAGTCGCGGATCTGGGCCCACAGCGTCGTGACCTGGTTCATCTTGGTCTGCCGCTTCTGCCAGTCCGGCAGCGGCTGCTGGCGGGCCGCACACGCGGCGATGAAGCAGGCGAGCACGAGGCCGGCGGCGAGTCCTCTCACCGGCGCTCCATCAGCTGCTTCTGCAGCTTCTCGTTGATCTTGATCGAGCGATCGTAGGCGGCGATCGCCGCACGCCGCTCGTCGATCGCCTGCGTCTTCTGACCGGCGCCGTCGAGTTGCGCCGCGCGCGCCTCGTGGATCTCGCCCTGCACCGTGTAGAGGTTCGCGACGAAGAAGCTCTCGCGCGTGGTCTGGGCAAGGCCCTCCTGGACGGTCCTCATCGCTTCCTCGACCTGGCCCTGGCTGACGAGCAGCTTGGCGAGCAACGCGCGCGCGTCGAGGCGGACGTCGTCGGCTTCCGGTGCACCGGCCGGGAATCGCAGCGACAGGATCTGGCGGACGGAGGCGGTGGCGTCGGCGAGGTTGCCATCGCTCATGTAGACCTTCGCCTTGTGGTGAAAATTCTTTGCCTGCGCGAGCGCGACCATCAGGTCCTCGTCGATGACATCGCCAGGTTCTGCGACGCGCGTCACGGCCTCCTGCGGCTGCGGGGCGCTCTCGTTGCACCCCATGCTGACGATGCCGAGCACCATCGCGAGCGGGCCCAGGGGTACGAACCAACGTGCGAACCAGCGGGACTTCATCGCTTGCCTCCACGCGGCTTGCCGGCTGTGCCAGCGCTGCCAGTCAATCGCCGCGCGCGATAGCCATCGAGGCGATCGGCGAAGATGTAATCGAGGCGTGCGCTCGCATCGCCGGCGCGCTCGCGGCTGATCGGGCCGATCATCGGATCGGCGGGACGTGACAGCCAGGCCGTCGGTGCGCTAGGTGGATGTGCAACCGGGGTGGCCGGCGTCGGTGCGCGCAGCCACAGCAGCGCGACTGCGGCGGCCGCGACGAGCGTGCTGATACCCGCGATCGCCCACGGCGCGACTCGCCGTGCACGACCGCGCGCGGCGGTGATCGGCGTGACACCCGGCAGGCTCCCGCTCGGACCACGCGCCGCACCACCGAGCGCACTCGCGAGCACATCCTCGACGATCGAACGCTGCTTGCCCGGCGACAGCGGCAGGCCGCCGCTCGTCACCCGGATCACCGTGGCGACCTCGAGCAGCGCGCGGTCGTCCGCGGACATCGCCGCCGGCGTGCGACCCGAGAGGGTCTTGTCGACGAGGTCGGCGAACGTCTTCGCGTGCGCGCGCTCGGCCGCCGTCGGCTCGGCATCGGGCTCGGGCACCGGGCTCGTCAGGATGTCGTCGTCGGTCGCCATCAGCGGTCCTCTTTCTGTGGCACGGGCTCGCCAGGAAGCTCGTGGCGCTCGCCGAAATGCTTGCGGAAGGCGCGCACGGCGCGAAACAGCAGCACGTCGAACGTGCCGATCGTGACCCCGAGACGCTTCGCGCACTCCTCGCGCGGTAGCTCCTGGATCAGCCGGAGCTCGATCGCGGTGCGGTAACGCTCGGCGAGCAGCTGCATGGTGTCCGCGATCCGCGCGCGATGTGCCGTGCGCTCCTGATCGGCGATCAGCTGGGCGTCGGCGTGGGTCTCGGGATCGCTCTCGCGCGGGATCTCGTGCGCCATCGCATCGGCGAGCCGGCGCGATCGCTTGGACTGGCGGTGAACGTCAAAGACCTTGTTGATCGCGATCTGGCGGAGCCACGGATAGATCGTCTTGCCCTGCCAGGTGAACCGCTTGATCTTCTCGACCGCGGTCGCGAGGGTGTCGCGAAGGACCTCCTCCGCACTCGCGGTATCGCCGAGCCGCGGCAAGATCACCGTGCCGTACAGCGGCTGTGCATAGCGTTCGAGGATCGGGCGCATCGCGTCGAGGTTGCCTTGCTGCGCCTCCTCGATCAGGCGCTGCTCGTTCTCGAGCTCGATGCGCTCCTGATCTCCAGCTGGTTCGGAGGCCACGGACACCCTTGTAACGCGAGTCGTCGCCCGGGCTTACACGTCAGGGGGCGTTCTGTCGTAGTGGACCTCGACGAGCTCGAGGCCGTGGGCTGGCGCCGTCCTCCCTGCCTGGACGCGGTCGAGTCCTGCAAGGATCCCGGGCACTTGGCGCGCCGCGAGGCGGCCGACCCCGACGTCGACCAGGGTCCCGACCACGATCCGCACCATGTTGCGGAGGAACGCATTGCCCTCGACATCGACCACCAGGCGGTCCCCGTCCTCGGTCAGCTCGATCCGGTCGATCCGGCGGACCGACGTCTTCGCGGAGCACCCGGCCGCGCGGAAAGCGGCGAAGTCATGCTGGCCGTGCAGGGTCGTCGCGGCCTCGCGCATCGCGGCGACATCCAGGGGCTCGGGGTGGTGCCACGCGCGATCGCGCCAGTGCGGCGATCGATCACGCCGCACGAGCACCGTGTACCGGTAGTGCTTGCCGCTCGCGGAGAACCGTGGATGAAAATCCTCGGGGACCTCGTCGACCTCGCGGATCGCGATCGAGTCCGGCAGCATCGAGTTCAGTCCGCGGCGGATGCCATACAGCGGGATCGTGCGCTCGGTCCGGAAGCTCGCGATCTGACCACGCGCGTGGACGCCAGCATCGGTCCGCGATGCACCGACAACGGGCGCGGGATGCGTCAACAGCTTCGCGAGCGCCTCCTCGAGGTGCTGCTGCACGGTCGCGCCATTCGCCTGCCGCTGCCAGCCATGCAGCGTGGTGCCGTCGTACTCGATCACGAGGCGGATGTGCCGCACGCGACCTTGTACACGACGGATGCGGGGTGCGCGTGCGCGGATGCATCACGCGAGCGAGTCTGCGCCAGGGCGCTCGCAGCCGCTGGACTCGGAGTTCCCATGATCCTCGGGAGATCCATGACTGGTATGCCGGTTGCTGAAAACCCCGATGCGGCAACCCGCCACGAGGAAGTCACCGTATGCCTACCCGGAGCACATCCACGGTCCTGTTCACGATCGCGACGACGCTCGCCCTCCCAGCGCCCGCGCTCGCAGACGACTCGACGCCGACCGCACCGCCGACACCGCAGGAAAACCTGCCGCCACCGCAGTCCGACACCGATCCGGCGCCCCCGGTCGCCGCGCCGGAACCCGCGTTCCCCGATGGTGGCATCGTCGAGCAGGCCGGTATCGGTGGCGACACCGCGTATGGCCGCGCGGGCGTCCTCGAGCTCGGCGGCTCCGCAGGTCTGATGATCGCGCCGGGGTTTCGCAACGTGAACATCGCACCGATGGTCGGCTGGTTCTTCGCGGACAACCTCGAGCTGTCCGCGATCATGGGCCTCTCGAACATCAAGGCCGGCAGCGAATCGGCGACGGTGTTCTCCGCACTCGTCGAGCCGTCGTATCACGTGCCGTTCAACCGCTCGACGTTTGGCTTTCTCGGAATGGGCTTCGGCATGGCGTACGTCACGGAGCTCGGTGGGGGGCTCGCGGTCGCGCCGCGCATCGGTGCGAACGTGATGGTCGGGCGCTCCGGCGTGCTGACCCCATCGCTGTCATACGAGTACACGACGCACAACGTGAAGCCCGCAGGTGACGGCATGGACGAGAAGCTCGCGCTGGTCGCGGTGTCGAGCGCACTTCGCATCAACGTTGGCTACACCGCGATGTGGTGACGAGCCGACACGTAGTAGCTCTCGCGTGCGGCGGCTTCTCCGGATGCCGCCGTTCTGCATTTTCGGTCGTCCACACGCGCGCGATCTGGACTGCGATCAGAAGCCCCACTCGAGGCCGAGCGTCAGCGCGTGCTGGCCCGTGCGCGCGTCGCCATCGACGAGGTATGCCGCGTCGTAGCGCAGGTACCCGGCGGCGCGCGGGACCGGCGGGACGTGGACCCGCAGGCTCAGCGATCCGGCCGGGCCGTAGCCCGCGCCGACGTGTGCGCCGATGCCGCCACCCAGCTCGAGCCAGCGCCCGACGCCGCGCCTGGCGAACGAGAGCAACACGCGCCCCTGCGCATCTCCGTCCAGCAGCCACAGCGAGAGATCTGCCCCGAACATCGTGCGGCGGCCGCGCTCGAGCCGCGTCCCGAGCGCGACGAGCCCCGCGGACTCGCCACCGG
>JACCTC010000089.1 GCA_013812655.1 Deltaproteobacteria bacterium
ATCAGCAGCGAGCCGACCATCGTGTAGATCACGAACTTGATCGACGCGTAGAGCCGGCGCTGACCGCCCCAGATCCCGATCAGCAGGTACATCGGGATCAGCATCACCTCCCAGAACACGTAGAACACGAAGACGTCGAGCGCGACGAACGCGCCGAGCATCCCGGCCTCGAGCACGAGCATGCAGGCGATGAACTCGCGCGTGCTCTTGGTGATCGACTTCGCGGTGCCGAGCAGGGTCAGCGGGACCATGAACGTCGTCAGCAGTACGAGGAAGATCGAGATGCCGTCGATGCCGGTCTTGAAGTGGGCGCCGAGCCCGGGGATCCAGTCGACGTCGAACACGAGCTGGAAGCCGGCTTCCTTCGGGTTGAAGTAGCGCAGCACGAGCAGCGACACGAGCAGCGTGATGAAGCTGATCGCGAGGCCGACGCCGCGGTGAAGCTGGGCCTCGCCACGCGGCGTGCACATCACCAGGATCGCGCCGAGTAGCGGCAGGCCGATGATCAAGAGGAGGATGAACGAGCCGGCTTGCATCATGGCTGCACGCTTCCAGGAACCACAGGCACCGCAGGCTGCTCGAGGTGCCGCGTCACGGCGACGCGCTTGCGGGTGATCGGATCGTCGATGAACAAGGTGACCCGGCTGCCCGGGATGTCACCTGCGCGAACCCGCAGCTCGGGATCGTCGAGGAGTGCGGCGGGGTTGTTCGGATCGGGGTCGGGCAGACCATCGTCGTCGAGGTCCCACGAGACCTTGGACGCCTTGTTCAAGAGGCCCGAGCCGGGCTGCGCGCGCAGCACGACATCGCTGCCGTCGAACTCGTACGCGAACGTCGGAGCGCGCCGGCAATCGCTGACGAAGAACACCGCGGCCGCGCCGAGCACGAGGCCGGCGAGGTAGCGCTGCACCTGGCCGTTCTGGAACCACCGCGACACGCGGCCGAAGATGCCGACCGTGAACGCCGAGCCGTTGACCGCGATCGTGTCGATCACGAAGCGATCGGCGATCTCGAACATCCCGCGCGCCACGGTGCGGAACGGCCGCACGATCGTCACGTCATAGATCTCGTCGAACCACAGCTTCGCGCGCGACGCCTCGTACGCGCCCGCGAGCGGGCCCGAGGTGAGGCGCTGGACGGTCGGGGTCGGTCCCTTGCCGTAGAACATCCACGCGAGGCCGATGCCGAGGACGCCGATCGCGAGCGCGATCGCCATCAACGCGAACGTCGTCGAGTCGGCGACGTGCGGCACGATCGGGCTGGTCGCCATCACGCCCGGCGTCGCGCCCGGATTGATCCAGCTCGGGCTCACGCTCGGCGCGAGCCAGCTCGACAGCGCGTGCGTGAAGCTCGGCAGCTTCGACGCGATCTTCTCGGAGAAGTGCGGCAGGCCGATGAAGCCGATGATGGTCGCGAACGCCGCGAGGATCACCAGCGGCATCGTCATCGTCGACGGCGACTCGTGTGCCTTCTTGGCTTCCGGCGAGCGCTCGTCGCCGGAGAACACCAGGAAGTAGAGGCGCCACATGTAGAACGCGGTGCCGAGCGCGGCCACCAGCAGGCCGCCCCACAAGAGCTTGCCGTACCAGACCGGCCAGCCCGGCGGCATGTTGTTGAACGCGCCGCCGAGAATCTCGTCCTTCGAGAAGAACCCGGCGAACGGGAAGATGCCGGCGATCGCGAGGCACGAGATCATGAACGTCACGCGCGTGATCGGCATGTGCTTGCGCAGGCCGCCCATCGTCGTGATGTCACCGGGCGTCAGCGAGCCGCCGTGCTCCATGCCGTGCATGACCGAGCCAGCGCCGAGGAACAGGCAGGCCTTGAAGAACGCGTGGGTCCCGAGGTGGAAGATCGCCGCGGTCCAGTTGCCCGTGCCGGCGGCGACGAACATGAAGCCGAGCTGACTCACCGTCGAGTAGGCGAGAACCTTCTTGAGATCGGTCTGCGCGAACGCCATGAATGCCGCGGCGAGCGCGGTCAAGAGGCCCACGGTCGCGACCACGATCAGCGCGGTCGTCGACGCCGAGTACAGGAACGACAGCCGGCAGACCATGTAGACGCCGGCGGTCACCATCGTGGCCGCGTGGATCAGCGCCGAGACCGGCGTCGGCCCCGCCATCGCATCGGGTAGCCACACGAACAGCGGCAGCTGTGCACTCTTGCCGCACGCACCGATGAACAAAAGAATTCCGGCTGCCGCGGCGAGCCGCTCGTTGCCCCAGAACGGCTGGACGTACGCGCCGCCGAGCGCGGGGTTCTCGAGCGCCTGGAAGTCGACCGTCTTCGCCGCCCAGAACAGCAGGAACATGCCGAGCAGGAAGCAGAAGTCGCCGATGCGATTGACGACGAACGCCTTGCGACCCGCGGTCGCGTAGTCCTCGCGTTCGTACCAGAACCCGATCAGCAGGAACGAGCAGAGACCGACGCCCTCCCAGCCGATGAACATCACCGGCATGCTCGACCCGAGCACGAGCACGAGCATCGAGCCCATGAAGAGGTTCAGGTAGCCGAAGAACGCGGCGTAGCGCGGGTCGTGCGCCATGTAGCCGGTCGAATAGATGTGGATCAGCGTGCCGACAAACGTGATGATCAGGACCATCACGGCCGACAGCGTATCGAGCGTGAACGCCAGCTCGATCTTCAGCGAGCCGACCTCGATCCACGTGTAGACGTTCTGGACGATGCCGATGCCGCCCTGCCCGGCCTTGAACGCCTTGAACAGCGGTCCGAACACCAGGTAGAGCGAGAGGCCGCACGCGGCGGCGACCGACGCGATCGCGATCGTGTGCACGGTCTGACGAGACAACCTGCGGCCGAGCGTCAGGTTGATCAGCGCCCCGAGGAGCGGCAGCAGCGGGACCCACGCGAGTAGCGGCAGTCCGGCGAATTTCAATCCGCTGAAGTCCATCTCAGTGCCTCAGGGTGGTGAGTCGATCGACATCGACGTTGCGCCGCCCGCGGAACACCGCGACGACGATCGCCAGACCGACCGCAGCTTCTGCCGCGGCCACCGCGATCACGATCAGCGCGAACGTGTGCGCCGACAGATCGCCCCACATGCGCGCGAAGGTCAGCAGCGTCATGTTCGCTGCATTCAGCATGAGCTCGACGCTCATCAGGATGATCAGCGCGTTGCGGCGGATGATCACGCCCGCGACACCGATCAGGAACAGCACCGCCGCGAGTACCAGGAAGTGGCTGTAGCCGACGTTGAACAGGAGGTCGTTCATGACATCGGCCTCACATCCTTGTAGTTCTCGTCGGTCTCGGGCGTGCCCTCACCGGCGTTGTCTTGCCCGGCGTGCAGTGGCCGCGCGATCGCGATCGCACCGACCACCGCGACCAGCAGCGTGATCGAGATGGCCTCGAACGGAAACAGGCCGGGTCCGAACAGGTCCCAGCCGACTGCCTTGACCGAGCCCCACTCGTGACCCTGCGGCGTGATCCCCGGTGCCGCGATGGCGGTCGCCGGGTTCGGCGGCTGCACCTTCAGCAGCATCATGATGAGGCGCCCCATCAAGTACACGATCGCGATGCCGGCGATCGCCTGGCCCGCGCGTCCGGTCGGCGCGACCGGCTCGTCCTCGGGCCGGTTCAGGATCATGACGACGAACACGAACAGCACCATGATCGCGCCGGCGTAGACCAGCATCTGCACGACGGATAAGAAGTGCGCGTACAGCATCATGTAGACCGCGCTGATGCCGAGGAAGCTGCCGACCATGCCCATGACCGCCGCGATCAGGTTGCGGCGGGTGATGACGAACAGCGCGCCGCCGATCGTCGCCGCTGCGAACGCCCAGAACAGCAGCGCCATCCCCTTGGACTTCGGCTGCGACTCGACGCGATCGAGGTGCGGGTACTTGCGGCTCTGGCTGCTGCGCACCGAGCTCGGCTGACCGGCGACGGGTCGAGCGCCTCCGGCAGATGGCGCGGAGGACGGCTGCGCGACCGCGGTCTGTGGCGCCAGCAGGCTCGTCGCGCCGAACGCGAGGAGCGCAGTCATGATCAAGATCAGGATCCGCATCACGCGACCTTCCGCTTGCCCGCTGCGGCGATCGCCGCCTCGAAGTCCGGGCGGAACTTGGTGAGGAAGCCCAGCATCGGCCACGCGGCCGCATCACCGAGCGCGCAGATCGTGTTGCCGGCGATGCCGTGCGCGATGCTCGCGAGCAGCTCGATGTCGTCGGGCTTGCCACGGCCCTCGGCGACCCGCCGCGAGACCTTCTCGAGCCAGCCACAACCCTCGCGGCACGGCGTGCACTGGCCGCACGACTCGTGCGCGAAGAACTTCATGATCCGCCAGACCGCCTTCGGGATGTCGGTCTGATCGTCGAGCACGACGACGCCACCCGAGCCCGCCATCGTGCGCAGCACGCGGCCGCCGCCGAGATCGAACTGCTGACCTGGGCGCACCATCACGGGCTTGATGCGCTCGTCGGTCTGCAGCGCGTCGAACTCGACCGGGACGTCGAGCTCGTCGCTGTTGTCGAGCGGCGGCATCGAGACGCCACCGGGGATCACGGCCTTGACCTGCCGGCCCTTCCACACGCCACCGCAGACCTCGTCGATCAGCTGGCGGAACGTGATCGTCATCGGCAGCTCGAACACGCCGGGCTTGTTGACGTGACCCGAGACGCAGACGATGCGGGTGCCGCCCGAGCGGCCGGGACCGAGCTCGGCGAACCACGCGCCACCCTTGTCGACAATGAACGGCACGTTCATCAGGGTCTCGACGTTGTTGACGATCGTCGGGTTGCCGAACAGCCCCTTGACCGCCGGGAACGGTGGCTTGAGCCGCGGCTGGCCGCGCAGCCCCTCGAGCGAGTTGAGTAGCGCCGTCTCCTCGCCGCAGATGTACGCGCCGGCACCGCGGTGCACGGTCAGGTGACAGGTGACGCCGCTGCCGAGGATGTTCGTGCCGAGGTAGCCCTTCTGGTAGGCCTCGTCGACCGCCTTCTGGAGGACGGCGTACTCGCGCATCATCTCGCCGCGGATATAGATGTAGTTATGGACGGCCTTGAGCGCGTGGGCCGAGATGATCATCCCCTCGATGAGGAGATGAGGATCCCAGTACATGAGCTCGCGGTCCTTGCAGGTGCCGGGCTCGGACTCGTCCGCGTTGCAGACCAGGTGAACGGTCGGCGAGTCCTTCGGGACGAACCCCCACTTCACGCCGGTCGAGAAGCCGGCGCCGCCACGGCCACGCAGGTTCGAGGCCTTGACCTCGGCGACGATGTCGTCGGGACGCATCGCGAGCGCCTTGCGCAGCGTCGCGTACGCGCCGAGCGACTCGGCCGTCGCGATCGACCTGGCGTTCTCGTTGCCGAACCGCGCGGTGACCAGCTTGGTGTTCCGATCCGCAGGCATCACACCACCTCCGATTCGGGGCGCGGCGAGGTCTTGAGCTCGTCGATGATCCGGCCGACCTGGTCGGTCGTGATGTCGAGGTAGTACTTCGTGCCGACCACCGCGCACGGCGCGTTCGCGCAGGCCGCGATGCACTCCTCCTCGACGAGGTGGAGCTTGCCATCGGGCGTGCTGTCACCGTGCTTGACGCCGAGCTTCTGCTCGAACGCGGCGAGCACGTCGTAGCCACCGCGGAGCATGCACGAGATGTTCGTGCACATCCGGATCGTCGTCCGGCCGGCCGGCTCGCGCCGGTACATCGTGTAGAAGGTCGCGACGCCGTAGACGTGGGCGTACGGCAGGTCGAGCGTGCGTGCGACCAGCCGGAGCGCGTCATCCGAGAGGTGTCCGTGCTCTTTTTGCGCGAGGTGCAGCGCGGCCATCACGACCGGCTGCTTCGAGCCCGATACGGAATACCGCTCGCACATCGCGGCGATCTTCTTCTGAGCGTCCGCGGAGAATTCGAGTGACATCGGGATGTTGCCTTTGCGAGCCGGGCGAAAAATAGGGCGAGCGCCCGTCACCGTCAATCTGCGGGACGGCCAAAGCGAGGCCGGGGATCCGTGCCGAAGCTGCGTCCGGATGTGGTAATCGGTCGCAGATGCCTGAAGACGCCCCGCTGTCACGCGTCGAGCGCCTCGCGCTGCGGTTCGCACAGGCAAGCAACGAAGATCCGCGCGGCAAGTGGCTGCAGACGCAGTTCCTCCGTGGCGTGTCCTATATCTGGGTCCGCGCCTCGCTCGCGAACCGGATGTTCGTCGACGGTCTCGAGGACATGATGGCGCTGCGCCCAACCGCGGGCGTGCTCCTGGTCTCGAACCACCGCAGCTTCTTCGACCAGTACGCGATGCTGCTCGGGCTCTACATGGGCCCCGTGCACTGGGCCAAGCGCCTCCAGTTCCCGGTCCGCGCGAACTTCTTCTACGACCAGCCGCTCGGCATCGCGGTCAACGCGCTGGTCGCCGGCGGCGCGATGTATCCGCCGATCTTCCGGCAGACCGAGCGCAAAAACCTCAACGACGAGGCGCTCGACAAGATGGTCGAGATCCTCGCCAAGCAGGGCAACGTCCTCGGCATGCACCCCGAGGGAACGCGCGGCAAGGGTCCCGATCCGTACCAGCTACTCCCCGCGCAGCCCGGCGTCGGCAAGGTCGCACTCCTCGCGAAGCCGACCGTGGTGCCGACCTTCATCCACGGCCTCGGCAACAACATCGCGCAGGACATCGCGTGGAACTTCGGCAAGAGCGCGAAGCGCGAGAAGGCCGTCATCACGATCTTCGGGCCGCCGGTCGACTACAGCGATCTCACCGCCGAGAAGCCGCGGCCGACGCTCTACAAGAAGGCCGCGGATCGCTTCATGGTCGAGATCAAGAAGCTGGCGGAGCGCGAGAAGGCCATCCGCGCCGACATGATGGCCGGCAAGATCTCCGACGACGACCAGCGGTGGCTCAACAACCGGCCGGTCAACAAGCTCTACGCGCACGAGGGCCAGCTGTAACTGCTACGCTGGCGGCATGGCCGTCGGCGATGACGACACCATCGCCGGGACGATGGCCGGCACGGGGGTCTCGCGCGCGACGGACTCGCCGGATCCGACGACCGAGATCGTCGCCGGCCGCTATCGCATCGTGCGCTGGCTCGGCAGCGGTGGCATGGGCCGGGTCTACGAGGCGCTCGACATCGAGCTCGGCGAGCGGGTCGCGATCAAGATGCTGCGCGGCGGGCTCTCGGATGATGCGCTCGAGCGGTTCCGTCGCGAGGTGCGGCTGACCCGTCGGGTGCAGCATCCGAACGTCGCGCGGATGATCGATATCGGCGAGCACGCCGGCGACAGGTTCCTGACGATGGAGCTGATCGACGGAGCCGCGCTGACGGGCGAGGTCGGCCGGCGCATGGCGTGGGCGCGGCTCAAGCGGCTCGCCGTGCAGATCTGCGACGGGCTCGCGGCGGCGCACCGTTCCGGCGTGATCCATCGTGACCTCAAGCCCGACAACGTGCTGGTCGAGCGCGGCACCGATCGCGCGGTCATCACCGACTTCGGGATCGCGCGCAGCGTCGACGATGTCGGCGTGACCCAGATCGGCATGGTGATCGGGACGCCGCGGTACATGGCGCCCGAGCAACTTGCCGGTAGCCCCAACATCGATGCGCGCGCCGACGTGTTCTCGCTCGGCGTCATGCTCTACGAGCTGGCGAGCGGGTCGCGGCCGTGGGAGGCCGATACGGCGATCGCGATCGCCGTCGCCCAGGCGACGCGGCCCCCGCAACCGCTCGTCGCGCCGCACGTCCCGGCGGGGTTCAATGACCTGGTGATGGCATGCCTCGCGATCGATCCCGCGGAGCGTCCCACGGGGGCCGAGGCGATCGGCGCGAGCATCGACGCGACGATCACCGCATTCGACGACAGCGCTGCGCGACGCCCCTCACGACCGACGCTGACGCCAGTGCCGGGCACGATCAGCGCGCCCGCGATCGAGACGACGTCGATCGCGGTGCTCCACTTCGCGTGCGCGCCCGACGACGCGTTCCTCGCGGCTGGTGTGCAGGAGGATCTGATCGACACGCTGTCGACGGGCAAGCTGCGCGTCCGGCCTGCGAGCGCGGCGGCGAGCAGCGATGGCGATCCGCGCGAGCTCGGGCGCACCCTCGACGTCGACCACGTCGTCGCTGGCTCGCTGCGCCGGACCCCACAGGGCCTGCGCGTCACCGCCCGGCTCGTCGGCGTCGCCGATGGCTTCCAGATCTGGGCGCAGCGCGTCGACTGCGCTGAAGGCGAGGTCCTCGGCGTCAGCGAGCAGCTCGGACGTGGCATCGCGGACGCCCTGTCGACGCGCGCCACGCCCGCCGAACGCCCGACGGACCCACGCGCGGTTGCGCTGTACCTGCGAGCGCGCGAGGAGCTTCGCCGGTTCTGGGGCGCGCACGCCGAACGCGCGACCGAGCTCCTCGAGGAGGCGGTGACGTACGCGCCGAGCTATCCACCGCTGCTGGCCGCGCTCGCGGTCGCGAGCACCTACGCGTGGATCAAGCAGGCCAACCCGCGGCTCCTCCCGCGCGCCCGTCACAACATCGAGCGAGCGCTCGCGACCGGTCACGGCGAGGCGCACCTGGCAAACGCCATGCTGCACCTCAACCGCAACGACCCCGAGCGCGCTGCGGCCGAGCTCGCGCTGGCGCTCATCAAGGCGCCGATGTCCGGACCAGTCCACGAGCTCACGGCGCGCGTCCTCATCGAGGTCGGCGCACCGGCGCGAGCACGCGTCCATTTCGAGACCGCGACCGGCCTCGATCCCGGGCGCGGCACCGTGATCGCCCTCGATCTCGCCCGGCTCGATGCGCTCGCCGGGGACTGGCAGGCCGCGGATCGCCGGGTCGCCGCGATCGATCACGATCCGGACCCCTCGATCGCGCTGATGGGCGCGCTCGCGATCGCACGCTTCGCGACCTGGCGCGGCGACGTCCGCGGTGCGATCGCCGCGCTCGAGCGGTTCGGGGCCGGCACGACGCAGCGGCGCGAGCGCGTGGTCCAGCTCGCGACCCTGTGGCTCGAGACCGGCACGCTCGACGACGCCGGCTGGCAGGAGCTGCTGGCGTCCAGCCTCGCGGACCCCGATCGTCCGCGCCGGATGCAGCTGTTCGTACTCCAGCGGTCGGTCGAGCTCGCGATGTGCGTGGACGACCTCGCTCGGGCCGTCGACGCGTTCGACCGTGCCGTCGGGTACGGCCTCTTCGACCTGGACTGGTTCGAGCGCTGTCCGTTGCTCGCCAAGCTCCGCGAGGATCCGCGCGCACAGACGTCGCGCGACGTGCTGGCCGAGCGAGTCCGCCGGGTCCGCGCCGCGTTCGGCCCATCCGCCGCGGCCTGATCCGGGCCATTCGGCCCGAACCGTTCTCACCGGGCGAACGCTGGGTCGGCGAGGTACCATCGGTCCGCGCGATCGCCATGACCACCGAGCTCACTCTCGACGCAGGACAGCTGACCTCGGCCTATGCCGAGATTCAGGACAGCCGCGCATTCCTCGTCGTGCACGTCGACGAGGCCGATCGGCCGTCGTGGGTGGTCGATCTCGTCGACGGCGGCGAGGTGACGTTCGGGCGGTCGCGCGGCGCGACGATCGTCGTCGAGCACGAGAAGGTCTCGCGGCTCCACGCCCGGATCTGGCGCAACGGCGATCGCATCCACGTCGAGGATCTCGAGAGCCGCAACGGCACGCGCGTCAACGGCGAGCGCATCACCGGCATGCACCCGCTGTTTCCCGGCGACGAGATCGCGATCGGCCACGCGACCGTCGTGCTCGGCGTCGCGAGCCAGGTCGCGCGGCGCACCCGGGTTGCCGAGGCCGATGCGTTCGAGGCCCGCCTCGAGGCCGAGCTCGATCACGCGAACCGCTACCGCCATCGCGTCACGCTCGCGTCGCTGCGGATCACCGGCGACGACCGCGTGATCGAGGCGATCGCACGGTCGATCCGGCCGATGGATCTCGCCGGTGACTACGGCGGCGATCAGTTCGTGCTGCTGCTGCCGCGGCTCTCGCGCGAGGAAGCCGAGACCGCGTTGCGCAAGCTGATCGACGAGGCGCGCGTGCTGCATGCCGACATCCGGGTCGGCGTCGCGATCGCGCCCGAGGATGGGCCCACCGCGCACGAGCTACTCGAGCGCTCGCGGGCGGCGCTGCGCCAGGCTCGCACCGCGGGCGCCCTCGTGTTCGCGCAGGCCCCGCAACCCGCGAACGCCGAGGACGTCGTCATCGTCGCGCCGGCGATGCGGCGGATCTACTCGCTCGTCGATCGGATCGCGGACTCGAACCTGACCGTGCTGATCCTCGGCGAGACCGGCGTCGGCAAGGAGATCGTCGCCGAGGCGATCCACCAGCGCTCGAACCGCCGCGCCGGCCCGATGCTCAAGATCAACTGCGCGTCGATCCCGGAGAACCTGCTCGAGAGCGAGCTGTTCGGCCACGAGCGCGGCTCGTTCACCGGCGCCGAGCGTCGCAAGATCGGGTTCTTCGAGGCCGCGAGCACCGGCTCGATCTTCCTCGACGAGATCGGCGAGATGCAGCTGTCGCTGCAGACCAAGATGCTCCGCGTCCTCGAGCGCAAGACCGTGACCCGGGTCGGCGGCACCGACGAGATCGCGGTCGACGTCCGCGTGATCGCGGCAACCCATCGCGACGTCGAGGCCGAGGTCCGTGCCGGCCGGTTTCGCGAGGATCTCTACTTCCGGCTCGCGGGCTTCACGATCGCGGTGCCGCCGCTGCGCGACCGCGTCGACGAGATCATCGCGATCGCCGAGCACTTCGTACATCGCGTCGCCACCGAGCTCGGCCAGCCCGCGCCACAGCTCGCCGACGACGCCAAGGCCGCGCTCCGCAGCTACGACTGGCCCGGCAACGTCCGCGAGCTCCGCAACGCGATCGAGCGCGCCGTCGTCGTCCAGCAGGCTGGCACGATCGCCGCCACCGACCTGCCGGATCGCGTGCGGGACGCCGGCCGCCGCGCGACGCCGATCTTGCAGGAAGGCCACCTCAAGGATCAGCTCCGCGATCAGCTCGCCGATCTCGAGCGCGTCGCGATCGTCGAGGCCCTCGAGGCGTTCGGCGGCAACCAGACCCGCACCGCGAAGCGCCTCGGGATCTCGCGCCGCGCGCTGATCTACAAGATGGAGCGGCTCGGCCTCAAGCCGCCGCCGAAGTCCGTCGACTCGGGCGACTGATCACCAGAGCGCGAACATCAAGCATCGATCCTCGAGCGAGGCAGCCTTGCAGCGCGAGCGGTGGGAGCAGGGAACAGAGGCTTCGGACCGCGTGGTTGATCAGCGGCGCTGCTTGGATGGCGCGTGGACCGCGGCACGTTCCGGTCGCACGAACACGCACCACTCGACCTGACGCAGAACGCGAAGGAACAGGGGGCGGGGACCGCGTGGATGATCGCGGCGCTGGTCTGCAACGGAGAACGCCTCCCCTCGCTGACTCGCGTTCAGAGCCAAAGCGCTTGAGCGGCGCTCGTGCGAAGTACTTCCGGAAGCGACGCGATTGACGTGCGCGCGTGGGCCTTCGCGGCATCGTCGAACGGGCCCTCGCGAGTGGTGACGCGGTTGCCGAGTGCTTCGACGACCACCGGCGGCAGCGTCCCCGGATCTTCACGGCACACGACCGCGAAGAACTGCGCGTTGGACCACGCAGTGGACGTTCCCTGCACCGCCCGTCGCTTCTCCTCGGTCATCGCGAGGAACGCATGCGCTTCGTCGCGAGCAATCTCCGGATGCGCGCGCAACGCGTCCTCGATATCACTCCAGACGATCGACTTGAGATGCACTGCCGCGCGCGCGCGCTCGGCAGGTTTGGCGAAGAGGGTGCCGAGCACATTGCGATTGCCGAACGCGAAGCCGGGTTCGAGGAAGCGTGAGCGGCACTCGTCGTCGAACGCAGGGGTCGGAAACCGCGGCGAACGCCACAACGTCTCGGGCGCGCTCCCGCCGTAGCTTCGATCGTAGGCGAAGGCTTTCAACCACTCGTGGGTGATGGCACGCGCGATCTCGAGATCCGCATCGGACACCGACGGCAGTGCGACGATCCCGCGTCGCACCACGGCCCCCAACAGCCATCGTCCATTCTCGTCGAGCGAACGCAATGCATGGAGCGCATGCGCATGGCGGAACACGCCCCGCGCCACCATCTCGGGCGTGGTGCGCGAATCGAGAAGCTCCACCTGGTCGCGATACGTCGGGGTCGACTCGTCCGAGGCGAACGTCCCCGCCAACCAGGCGTCCCACGCCGCGGTCATCAGCTCGACGAGTTGCTGGTCCTCCAACCGTGAGAGTTGCTCGTGCTGATCGCTCGAGAGTCCAGCCGCGATCATGCGGAGTGCGTTGTGAGCGTCGAGTTGCTCCGGAAGCGGCTCGCGGCCGAAGGTCAGCTCCAACACATCGAGCCCGTCGTGCGCGTCGGGAATCAGTTCAAAGGCGATGCTCAACGACCTCTTGTCGGCACGCGCCGCGACGAGGCGCGAATAGCCACTCGAGAAGTCGGGGTCCTCGGCGAATTCGAGCTTCCCCTTCCTCAGTTCCCACGTTCCCTGCGCGCGAGTTTCGCCGTCGGTCCGCAGCGCCCAGCGACCGTCCGCGGCGGCGTCGAGCACGGCGCCCGCGAGGTCACTGCGTCGCGGATCCTCGCGTCCCTCGCCGTCCGGGTGCTCGCCGTTCGCTCTCGAAGCGTCGCTCTGGTACTGGCGGATTTCGTGGATGTTCCACGGCCCTTCGACCGCCTTCTTCGTCAATGCTGCCATCGAAATCTCCACGTCGGATGCGATCCGCTTGAAACAAGGCCCCGGGGGTCAAAGACGAATCGAGCCACCTGCTCGATAGCAGCGGACGGGTCCTGCTCTCCCTCAAGCGTCCCTTGCGCGACGGCTCGTACTACTTGCGCTCGTGGGCGCGTCGCCGTGCGTGCGATTCGCGCTCAGCGGCGGCCGGCGGCGGGCGGGTTGTAGCGCTCGGCGGGCGCGGCGATCAGCGTGCCACCGACGAGCATCACCGTGCCGTCGCACAGGAGCGTCGCCTGATGGCGCGCACGCGGCGTCGCGAGCCGGTCGGTGGTGACGACGTCGAGGCGGCCGCCGATCGGATCGAGGCGGACGATGAACGCGGTGGCGACCGCATTGTTCGAGGCGTCGCGGCCGCCCGCGAGCAGGATGCGGCCGTCGGGGAGCTGGGTCACCGAGAAGTCGATCACGCCGGCGTTCGCGGGCAGCGTCCCGGCATCGACGAACCCCGAGTCGAAGGTGAAGAGCTCGAGCGTGCGGACCGGGTTCCCCGACGCGTCGAGGCCGCCCACGATCAGCACGCTGCCATCGGGCAACCGCACGGCTTCGTGATCGCGGCGCGGCACGACCATCAGCGGTGCGAACTGCGTGGGCGGCGCGAGCTCCTCGAGGAAGGGCTTGTAGAGCTCGGCCCGCGCGACCGGCTCGTTCGCGGTATCGAGACCGCCGACGATCAGCACGGGCGCACCGAGATCGTCGGTCAGCCGGGTCGCGGTGTGGCCCTTGCGCGGGATCGCGAGTGCCGCGCGCTGCAGCACGCGCTGGGTGACGCCGGCTCCATCGGGGCTGATCTCGACGAGCTGGCCGATCGGCGCGCTCGCGGCATCGGTCCCGCCGAACGCGACCACGCGGCCGTCGCTCAGCGTCACCATCGCCGGCGCCGAGTGACCGACCAGCGGGCTGTCCTGCACGGTCTCGACGCGCGGCCCCGCGGCCGACTCGACGGTGATGAGCTCGAGCAACGCGACCGGCTGGCCGTTCTGCGCGGTGCCGCCGCCGATCACGATGCGGCCATCGCCGAGCTGAGCGGCGCCCCCGTTGCGACGCGGGACGAGCTTCGCGATCTCCTCGAACCGGCCGCGCAACGTGTCGAACCGATCGACGCCCGAGATCGGCAGCGCACCGGGATCGAGCCCACCGATGTAGAGCCCGCTGCCGTCGAGGTCGGTGATCGCGGTGCCGCTGTCGCGCAGCGCCGAGAGCGGTGTCGCGGACTCGGCCCACTTCACGGTGCGCGCGAAGTAGAGGTGCGGCGCCGGAGGCGGCTCGCCGGCACGAACCGCAAACGGACACGTGCGGCCGGCGGCGACCTCGGAGCCTGCAACCCGGCCGATCATGTGAAGCACCAGGTTCTCGCCGTACGGCACGCCCGGCAGCTCGAGGGTCTCGCCGCGCCGGAACGTGGCGGTGACGAGGTTGTCGGGCTCACCCGCGAGCGCGATCGAGAGCTCGACGGTGTCGAGATCGGGGAACGCGGCGGCGCCGCTGCCGGCGGGTGGGCTGTCGATCACCGGCGCGATCACGACGACCTCGTCGCCGCAACCGGCGAGCCCGAGCGCTGCCACCACGCGCGCGACGTCGCGGCGGCTCACCACGCCGGCATCCCATCGGGACGGACGACGACCTCGGGTGCGCTGCCGCTGTTGCGGACCGCGAACGGGATCAGGATCGCACCGGCGATCGCGACGCCCGCGGCACCCCACACCCAGCGCGACTGGTACCAGGGCTCGGGCGGACCCGGCCGTGGCGCCTCGAGCATGCGCGCGAGCGCGGCGGCGATCTCGCTGCGATCGCGGACCGTGCCGCGGAGTGCGAGGGTCTGACGATCGCGCTCCTTGCCGTCGATGCCGAGCTTGCGGACGAGCGCGGTCCGGCCTTGCACGAAGACGACCACGAGCGCGCGCGCCGAGGCGACCCGGGCCTGGACGAGCAGCGCCGCGTCGTCGGGCGGCACGACCTGGGGCCCGGCGATCTTGACCTCGATCGTGACGCGATCGACGTCGAGCCGGCGGCGCACCGGTGCGCGGGCCTCGCAGCTGGCGTCGACCCAGTGCCGCCCGAACGGTAGCTCGAGCTCGGTGGTCGTGACGATCACGCCATCGATCCGCACCTGGCAGCGCGCGGCCCCGCCCCACGGCGCGAGCATGACCTTGCCGCGGGGCAGCGCGGCGACGTGCGCGCGCGCCTGGCCAAACCGGTCGACGACGCGCGGCGGAAAGCCCGCCGGATCGAGGACGCGGGTCGGCTGGATGCCGGCGACCACCACGAAGTCATCCCAGCTCTTCGGATCGTTGCCGCGCGTCGCGTGGGCGAGCGCCCGGTAGAGAAACAGGTCGCCGAGCGTCGTCGAGTCGAGCCCGGCCGCGCCCGTCTGGTCGACGAGGTCGGCCGCGGCATCGAGCGAGTTGATCGCGCCCTCGAGCTCGAGGTTGCCGTACGCGGTGATGCCGCGCTTGATCAGCGGGCGGGGGTCGGGGAGCGGGTCGGCCGCCGGGCTCGCATCGACGTATGCCGCGCCGGCGCGGGCCGCCGCCTCGGAGAGCCGCTCCCCGGTCGGGCCGAGCGGCTGCGGCGACCACGCGACGACGATATCGGCGGCCGGCGCCGCGGACGCTGTCCGCGCCACGGACGCTGTCGACACGGTCGCCGCGACCCACGCGACGAGCAGCTGAGCTCGCACGCCATGACTATACACGCCCGTTTCCGTAAAACAGGCGGACGTCGGCAGCCCCGGTATACTGCCCGCTGGTGTCGACGCTCGGCCGCTACGAGCTGCTGCGGCCGCTCGCACGGGGCGGCATGGCCGACGTGTACCTCGCGCGGCGGCGCGTCGCCGGGGTCGAGAAGCGCCTCGTGATCAAGCGCCTGCGCCGCGATCGCAGCCGGGATCCGAGGTTCCTGGAGATGTTCATCCGCGAAGCCCAGCTCTCGATGTCGCTGGTCCAGCAGAACATCGTGCCGGTCTTCGACTTCGGGCGGATCGGCGACGACGTGTTCCTCGCGATGGAGCACATCGACGGCAAGGACCTCGGGTCATCGCTCGCCCGCGAGCGCCATCGCGGCATGGCGCCGCTCCTCGCCGCGTTCGTGGCCGCCGAGTGCTGCCAGGCCCTCGATCACGCGCACCGCCGCGGCGAGCAGGTGATTCACCGCGACGTCACGCCGCGCAACGTGCTGCTGTCGTGGGCGGGCGAGGTCAAGCTCGCCGACTTCGGGATCGCCGCCGTCGTCGGCGACGCGGCGGGCACGCTCGGTACGCCGGGCTACATGGCTCCCGAGCAGGCGCGTGGCGAGGAGTGCGACGCGCGGATCGACGTCTATGCACTGGGCATCGTGCTGTGGGAATCGCTGACGGGCGATCACGTGCGACCTGCGAGCGAGCGTGGCGCGACGCTCGCGGCCGCGCGAACCGGCGAGCTGCCGACGCTCGCCGACACCATCCCACCGACGCTCGCCGCGATCATCGCGCGCGCGACTGCGCCGGATCGCGCCGACCGCTACGCGAGCGCACGCGACATGGCCGAGGCACTCGACGGCGACGAACGCCGCGAGCAGCGGCTCCATGCCGGCGCCTGGCTCGCGCGCGATCGACGAGCCGAGGTCCTTGCCGTCGATGTGCTCCATCGCGAGGAACACGTCATCTCCGATCCGCCCGAAGTCGAAGACCGGGACGATGTTCTGCTGGACGAGCGACATCGACAGCTGCGCCTCGCGCACGAACATGTCG
>JACCTC010000148.1 GCA_013812655.1 Deltaproteobacteria bacterium
TCGGGAGGCTCGAAAATTGTCGCCTCGCTCACACTGCTTGCGCAGCCTTCGTCCCGCCGGTTCGGTTCTTGCCAAGCCCAGGCTGCGTTCGCCGCACCGAAAAGCCGCATCGATTCGCCTATCCTCGCGCTCCAGCTCGGTGTGACCGCGGCCGAGGCCAAGGAGCTGATCGCGCGATTCGATCGCACGTACTCGCAGGTCCGGGCGTTCCAGGACGAGCAGCACCGGCTCGCCCGCGAGCGTGGCTACATCGTCACGCTCGCCGGCCGCAAGTGGCCGATCGGTGGCCTCGAGTCACTCGATCCGCACGACCGTGCATACGCCGAGCGGATGGCGCGCCGCGCGACCCACGAAGGCTCGGTCTCCGATGTCGCCCGCCGGGGACTGCTCGACGCCGACCGCGCACTCCGCGACAACGGCCTCGGCGCCATTCCGCTCGTGCAGATCCTCGACGAGGTGCTGTTCGAGGTTCCCGAGGCAGAGGTCGCAGAGGCCGCCCAAATCGCCTGCCAGGCGATGCGCCTGGCGTTCGTGCTCGCGGCGCCGCTGCGGGTCGGCGTCGAGGTCGGGCCGACGTGGGCGGACCTCCAGCCAACCGCGATGTGACCTCAGCCAATCGCAGTGATCGAGCGTCCTACACTGAGCTCGCCTGATCTGACCGCTTACGTCACCCCACGTCTGTCTTGGGGTAGCGATCGGAGGCTGCAGGTCATCCGTGACACGAACGTAACAGTGATCCTCTAGGGTGGTCAGATGGGGATCATGCGGCAACGTGTGTCCTGACTCCTCTGCCTAGGAGGCCTGCATTCATGAGTGTATCGTGCGTTTTCGAAACTTTCTTTGGAGGAGACTAGAGATGAACAGAGCCACGCATTGCGCTCTGGTCGGTGCACTCGCGATCGGAGCAGCATGCTCCTCCGCCGAAGACGCACCACCACCGCCCACTTCGGTCAGCGCGACCGCAACCCGGCCGACGCCGCAGACGCCGCCGGTGATCGAGCCGACAACCGTCGCCGCGAACGTCGACTGCCGAACACTCACCAATCCGGTGTATCTGCCGACGACGACGTTGATCGATACCCTGATGAGACGCGTACTGCCGAAGTTCGCCGATGGTTCGCCCACCACGGGCGTCGGACCAACGGATCAGATGACCGTCATCCAGTTCCCGCAGGGCTCGTGCGGCGCTTACGAAGTGATCGATCAAAACCTCGAGATCAGCGGCACCGGCATTTACTTCGCCGCAGGTAATGCCACGCCGCTGAACTGCGACCTTCCGACTGGCACCGGCATCAAGGCTGACTTCGCGGCGATGGATGTCGGTGGGCAGACCTGCCTCGGTGCCGCACCGCAGGCTTCGATGGTCGAGTTTCCGTCGCACGTCGAGACCCTGGGTTTCGTGGTCCCGAAGAACTCCACCCAGCGCTCGATCACCGCGACCGAGGCCTACTACGTCATGAAGTTCGCCGGCGAGGCTGGCAAGCAGATCACCCCCTGGGTCGATCCCAACTTCGTCCACGTGCGCTCCGGCGGCTCGTCGACCCAGCTCACGATCGGAGCGAACATCGGCCTTTCCGGGACGATGTGGAATGCCCTGCTGCAGGGCAACGGCGGATCTAGCGCGGTGCAAACCGCGGTGATCGCCGACAACAGCAACGGCAACCACGAGAAGTCGCTCGGCATCCTCAACTCGTCCAAGTGGGAATCGTCGCTCAACGAGATGCGCGTCCTCGCGTTCGAGCCATTCAATAGCTGCCTCGGGGCCGTGTTCCCGGATTCGACCTCGGTGGCCCGCGACAAGCGCAACGTCCGCGACGGCCATTATCCGATCTGGACAAACCTGCGCTACGTCCTCGAGCACCAGGGCGGGGCGCCGTTCTCCGACAACGGCACCGTCTCTGCTACCCGCGCGAAGCGGTTTATCGACATCATGAATGGCGAGGCGACGGCGACGAACCTCGACGTCCCGCTCCAGGTGATTCAGACCGGCAACATCCCCGCCTGCGCCATGCAGGTCAGCCGCGCCTTCGACGGTAGCGACATCAAGGCGTTCGAACATCCGGCCCCGTGCAACTGCTACTTCGACTCGGTCAACGGCGTGGTCAACCCGAACTGCCGCGCATGTAGCGGCACCAACCCATGCCCCACCGGCGTCTGTCGAAGTGGCTTCTGCGAGCCTCGCTGAAAGAAAGGATGTTATGATGCATACCCTTCGACGAATGATCTGGGTGGGACTCCTGGCTGCGAGCACGCTGATGGCTGCCGCGTGCGGTGACGATGCAAATACTCCAACCGACGCTGCAACGATCGATGCGGTGGATGCGGCCGAAGGCTGTATCTGCGATCCTGTCGGTGCGTTCCCCCAGCAGGGCGCCCTCCTCAATGCGCCGCTCAAGACGGATGTCGAGGTGTTGGTTCGTCAACCACGGCACCCAGGATGTGCGGGACCAAAGAACCTGCCCTAGCGGTGCGAGATCGGGAGATAAGTGCGGCAACTGAGTTTTTGCGTATTCCTCTTTGCGGCACTCCTTCCGATCTACGCCATCGGCGACGACGAGAAGCCGGATGACGACGAGACCGTCGCGGCGCCCGGCAGCGCGACGCCGAGCACGGGCTCTGGCTCGGCAGCGCCTGCGCAGGCAGAGCCGGCTCCACCCGACCCGCCATCGCCAGTCGTCGTGCAGCCCGTCGCCGAGCCTCTACCTCCACCCCTCCCGACCGAGCCGTTACCCGCCAGCGCACAGCCGCTGACGCTCGCCGGCTTGTTGAGCGGAGCCGGCAGGACCGTCGTCCGTGGCTACACGCAGATCGACTATGGTCGCTTCGACCGTTCGCTCGACGAGCTCTCCGCCGGAACCCGCGAGTCGCTCAACGAGAACAGCTTTGTGGTGCGGCGCGCGCGGCTTCGCCTCGAGAACGAATGGAAGTATGTGGGCTTCGTCGCTGACGCGGACTTCTTCGCCGATGGAGCCACCGCGCGCCCGAGGAACTTCGATGTCCATGCACAGCTTCCCGGTGCCGCAGGCCAGCCACCGCTGATCAAGCTCAAGATTGGACTCTTCCCGATTCCCTTCACCTACCAGAACCAATCGCAGTCCGCGTACGAGATCTTTTTCGTCGAGCGTGCCTTGTTCATCGACGGATTTGTTCCCGGACGCTATGACATCGGGGCTGCGGTCTCCGGCCACATCTGGGCAATCGACTGGATCCTCGCGGTCCAAAACGGCCAGCCGATCGGAGCGGCTGACTTCGCCTACCAAGATCCCAACGACGCGAAGGACTTCTCCGGGCGTGTCGAGGTCAAGGGTGAGCTTGTCGCCGGCATCCACGCAGCAACCGGGGTGTCTTTCCTCAAGGGCACCGGCTTCAGCGCCGGGACCGCGCCGACCAAGGACACGTTCGTGTGGCGCGACCTCAACGAGGATGGGCGCGTGACCGTGTCAGAGCTGATTCCGATCCCGGGCGCCCCCGGCCGCGCTTCGGAGAACTTCGATCGCTGGGGGCTCGCAGGTGATCTACGGATCTGGCGTGACATCCCGCGGCTCGGCGAGCTGCGGATCGACGCGGAGCTCGCGCTCGGCGAGAACCTCGATCGATTTGTCGCGCCTGCCGATCCGGTTTTCCTCGGACGCGATCAGCGAGGACTCGGGTTCTACGCTTCGATCACGCAGTACATCACCGAACACGCTCAGGTCGGGTTGCGTTACGACCAGTACGAGCCGAACATCGACGACCTCGAGCTGTTCGAGGGACGCAGCGTGCTCACGCGGCGCACCTTCAAAACGTATACCGCCGGCGTCTCGGGTCGGCTCGGACTCCCGCATGCGCGCGCTCGGGTCCATCTCGAGTACGCCTATCAACAGAATTCACTCGGCCGCGACGCTTCGGGACAACCCGCTCAGCTCGACAACGCGGCAACCCGGGTGCGCTTCGAGGTGGTGTTCTGATGACCCGTATGGTGATCGCGCTGTTCGCGCTGGCCCTGCTGGGCTGTGAGTCATCGAGCTCGCTCTTCGGGCCGGGGCTCGATCAGCAGGTGCTCGTCCGTGGTGGGCAGCTCGTCCAGGGAGTGATTGTCGATCCCGGCTGCGACCCCGCGACCTCCTCGGAGTGCGGGCCGGCGGTCACCTCGGTCTCGCGCAATCAAGCGAGCGTCAAGCGCGGCGATGGCACCGTCATCGTGACCGGTCGCATCGGGCCAGGTGGGACGGCGCTCCACGTGTGGGCAGAAGGCGATCGCAACCATTGGGTGGCGTTGCCCTCCGCGTTCGATGTCATCCAGCCTGACGAGTTGACCTACAGTATCGAGCTCGAGTTCTCGTTCGCGATCCAGACCGACGTCGTGCGCTTGCACCTGCAGGCGGCCGACAAGAGCGGCAAGCTGGGACCGGTGTCGGTAGCCGAGTTCACGATGCTCCCCGACGTGCCGCCCGCCGCGCTCCTGGTCTCGCTGGGATGGAACGCCACGGCGGATCTCGATCTGCACGTCCAGCTACCCGACGGCACCATCGTCGGCGCCAAGAACATCAACTCGACCATGCCGAGCCCCAACCCCGGCGACCTGAGCTGGATGTATGGCGGCTTCCTAGACCACGACTCCAACCAGGAGTGTCAGATCGATGCGATCAATCGAGAGAACGTCGTCTGGCTGAAGCGCGAGGGTGATCCGATGGCCATGCCGCCGCCGTCGGGACGTTACAAGGTCTACGCGAATCTATTTGCTCCGTGCGGCGCCAGCTCGGTCACCTTCGAGGCTGTCGCGCAACTCAACGGGGAGGTCATCGAGCGCGGCGCGAGCATCCTGTACGAGTTCGACGCACGACGGCTCCCCGCAGACAGTGCCGCGCCTGGTCTCTTGCTGATGGAGTTTGAGGTACCATAGGCAAAACGTGCTGACCGAACGACTTCTTGAAGTGGCTAAAGTTGGCGGCGAGTGGGTCCTCTACGGACTCATCCTGATCTCGATCCTGTCGATCGCGGTCACCGCTGAGCGTCTGTACTTCTTCCTGCGCCACAGCGCAAAAATGGAAGTGCTGGTTCCTGCGCTCATGTTCAAGGTGACCAAGGGGGACCTCGAAGGCGCCGAGCAGGTGCTCAAGAAGGACAACTCCGAGGAAGCACGCATGGTCTTGCGAGTCCTCGAGTGGCGACTCGACGGCCGCGATGCGTTGCGGCGAATCCTCGATGCGGTCGTCCTCGAACGCCGTCCGATCCTCGAGAAGGGGACGATCTTCCTCGGCACCGTGGGCAACAACGCTCCGTTCATCGGGCTCTTTGGCACCGTGCTCGGCGTCGTCGAGGCCTTCGAGCAGCTGGGGAAAGGCACGAGCGCAGAGGGCGCCGGTTCGATGGACGGCGTCATGAGCGCGATCAGCGAGGCGCTCATCGCGACCGCTGTAGGAATCCTCGTGGCGATCCCCGCAGTCGTCGCTTACAACATGCTGGCGCGCCGAGCGCAGCGCGTCGAGGAGAACGTGGAACGACTCTGCAACATCTTGATTGCCAATATCGAGCGATCTGTCGAAAGAGGGAGTCGCGAGGGGGAGAAGAAGTAGATGGCCGCGACCATGGGCGCGCGTCGACGTGGCGGGGGCATGATCACCGCCATCAACGTCACGCCGCTGTGTGACATTCTGCTGGTCCTCCTCATCATCTTCATGGTCGCGTCGACGTACATCGTCGCGCAGACCCTGAAGGTCGAGCTGCCGAAGTCGGCCTCCTCGGACGGTCCTTCGAGCGCTCCCCTCACGCTGACGCTCTTGCGCGACGACAGCATCCGCTGGAACGGCAAGGAGATCGACGAGCCGGCTCTCAAGAAGGAGCTCGCGTCGGCTGTTGCTGCGAATGCTCAGGCCGAGCTCATCATCAGCGCCGACGAGAAGGTCGAGCACGGGCGCGTGGTCCACTTCATCGATCTCGCCAAGAAGGCCGACGTCAGCAAGTTCGCGATCAACGTGGAGCAGAGCAAGAAGTGAATCTCGGGGGCATAACCGCCTCCGTGCTCGTGCACGTGGGTCTCTTCGCCGTGGTCACGCGGGCCGAGGCGCCGCTGGCTCCCAAGGTGAAGACCGCGATCAGGATGGTCGAGACCAAGCCCGAACCGCCGCCGGTCGACAAGCTACCTGATCCTCCGCCGGCGATCGAAGCGACGCCAGTTCCCGAGACCGCCGCGCCTCCCCCGCCGAAGCCCGAACCCGCGAAGCCCAAGCCGAAGAAGGAACCCGCGCCGGAGCCGACGACCGACGCGACACCGACGCCGACGACGAACGCGCCGCCGCTCGATCTGGGCAGCATGACGTTCACCAACGACAGCGGAAGCGGACCGGCGGTGTCACCCGAGAGCCTCGGTCGGGATCCCACCAAGCCACCTCCGCCGCCGAAGCCACGTGCGGTCGACAAGCCCGTCGACGCCACCCCCAAGCCCAAGAAGGAACCCACGGCGTGCGCCGAGGAGCTCGTCAAGGCAACGGCGATCAACAAGGAGCCGATCGAGTATCCCGCCGCCGCGCGCGAGCAAGGGATCGAGGGACAGCTCGTGTTGCGCGCTCACATCGGCGTCGATGGCAAGGTCGGCCTCGTCGAGGTCGTGCGCTCTGCGGGTGCGCTGATCGATGAACCCGCGGTCGCCGCACTCAAGCGGTGGACCTTCACGCCGGCGACCAAGTGCGGCAAGCCGACCGAGAGCACGTTCACCATCGCGCGACGCTTCGAGATCGGTACGTAGGTGCTGCGCCTTGTCCTAGTTCTGGTGGCCATCGCGATGTGGGCCGCGCCAGCGGCGGCACAACAACCTGCCCCTGCCCCTGCCCCGGCGCCGGTCGTGGTGCCACCCACGCTCGGCGAGTTCGTCGCGGCCGAGTATCCGCCGTCGGTGCTGGCGACCGAAAATCCACCGCTCGTCGAGGTGCTGCTGTCGCTCGATATCGATGCGACAGGTTCGGTCACCAAGGTTGCCGTGCTGCGGTCCGGCGGCGATCTCTTCGACGCAGCCGCGACTGCGGCCGCGCAGCGGTTTCGATTCTCGCCTGCGACCGTGAACGGCGTGCCGACGCCCGTGCGCATCCAGTACAAGTACGTCTTCACGCCGCCCGTCCCTGCGGTGGTGACGCCCGTCGAGAACCTCAGTGGCGAGGTCTACGATCGCTTCAAGAAGACGCCGCTCAAGGGCGTGAAGGTGGCGCTGCCCGATCTGCAGATCGAGTCCGTGACCGACGACGCGGGGCGCTTTGGATTCCTCGACATTCCTCCCGGCGAATACCGCATCGAGCTCTCCCGGGAGGGATATGTCGCCGTCAACCTCCAGCAGGTCATCGGCAAGGACAAGAAGATCGACATCCGCGTGGCCATGGAGGAGCCGATGGTCATCGAGGACGTCGAGATCGACGACGAGGCGGTCGTGCGTGGCGCCAAGGTCGTCAAGGAGGTCACCGAGACCACGATCGATCGCGCGCAAGGCGAAAAGGTCGCCGGCACCCAGGGCGACGTCGTCAAGGTGATCCAGACCCTCGGCGGCGTCGGTCGTGCTGCCGCCGGTAGCAGCGAGCTTGTCGTGTGGGGGGCATCGCCGTCGAACACCCGTCTCTACATCGATGGCGTCCCGGTACCTCGCCTGTTTCACGTCGGTGGCGGACGCTCGGTGCTGTCGTCTCACCTCGTGAAATCGGTGAGCCTGGTACCCGGCGGTTATGGCGCCAGTCATGGCCGCGGCATTGGCGGGCTCGTGCTGGTGGAAACGCTCGAGGCGGAATCTGGCACCAAGGACCGCGAGCTCTTCGCCTCTGTCGATCCGATCGATGTTGCCGTCGGTACCCAGGCACGCCTGGGAAATCGCGTGTGGGGCACGCTGGCAGTGCGTCGCAGCGTGCAGAACCAGACCTTCGATCTGGTTGCCCCCGATCGTTCGAAGGAGCTGGTGCCGATTCCCGACTACTGGGACTACCAGGCCAAGACCGACGTTCGCATCGACGGGTCGACCACGCTACAGGTCGTGGTCCTCGGCGCCAACGACCGCAACGCACGCGGCATCCCCGGGATCACGCCGGACTCGGGATTCTCGGAGATCTCCGAGCTCGGCTTCCACCGCGTCGGCGCGCGGCTGCGCAAGGTCGATGCGAAAGGTGTGACCACCGAGGTCGCCCCGTGGATCGGCATCGACACCTCCGATACCACCCTCGACTTTCGCGAGGTCGCGGCGGTCGAGCGGCAGACCGCGTATCGCGGCGGGGCGCGGATCTCCGAGCGTCGCGCGCTCTCCGATCACGTCACCCTCGTCACCGGCCTCGACCTCGAGCTCGCCAGCACCACGGTGTCTCGCGATGGCGCGCTCTCGCTGCCGGCTCGCGAGGGCGACATCAACGTCTTCGGGTTCCCGCCCGGCAATCGCGTCAACGTCGACAAGTGGACCGTCGGTTGGGCTGCGGCGGGTGCGTATGCCGCGGCGGCGATCACGATGTGGAAGGACCGCATCTCGCTAGAACCCGGGCTGCGACTCGAGCCCAGCGTGATCACCGGCGAGCGTATCCAGCCCGCGCGGCCCGTGGATCCCGAGGTCGGCTACTCGGAGGCCTCCTTCAGCGCCGATCCGCGCCTGCGCGGCTCGATCAAGGTCACCTCTTACCTCGACGTCTTCGCGGCCACCGGCCGCTACCATCAACCCCCTGCCGCCAGCGACCTGTCGCCGGTGTTCGGCAATCCATTCCTCGCAGAGTCCAGAGCGATTCACGCTCTGGCAGGCGTGAAGACGAAGCTGCGCGCCGATCTCGAAGCGGATCTCGTCGGCTTCTGGGTCAAGCAAGACTCGCTGGTCGTGCGGGCGGCCAGCCCTACGCCACCCACCGCCCAGCTCCTTGTCAATGAAGGACAGGGACGCAACTACGGTGCCCAGGTCGCGCTTCGCTACCGTCCCACCGAGAACCTGTTTGCATGGGTCACCTACTCGCTGATGCGCGCCGAACGCAAAGATCACGACGGCATGAGCTGGCGTCTCTTCGACTCGGACCAGACGCACGTGCTCCAGGCTCTCGGCAGCTGGGAGCATTCGTCGGGGCTGCAGCTCGGCGGGCGGATGTTGATCAGCTCGGGTTTTCCGCGAACGGACGTCGTCGGCACGGTCTTCGACGCCGGTGCGGCGCGCTACGATCCGGTCTTCGGCGCGCAAAACGACGTGCGCATTCCACTGTTCTTCCAGCTCTCGGCGCGCGTCGCCTTCGAAGGCAAGACGTCGTACGCACAATACAAGGTGTGGCTCGATATTCAGAACGTCAGCAATCGAGCCAACAAGGAAGAGATCATCTATTCGTCGGACTTTCGCCGGCGTTCGTATATCGAGGGATTGCCGATCTTGCCCTTGCTCGGCGCGGAGGTCCGCATATGAAGCTGCACCCGGGTGCGCCTGGAATCCTCGTGCTGCTGGCACTGCCCGCATGCTTCCCCGAGTTCGAGGATCGACCGTACTTGATCGCGGAGCCGACGGTCCTCGCCGTTCGGGGCACACCCGCCGAGACGGTGCCCAATCAGCAGGTCGCGCTCGAGGCTCTCATCGCGACGCCTGCTGGCACGGTCGATGGGCCATTGACCTGGGCGTTCTGTCTCGAGCCTCGACGGGTCGAGGAGCGCACCAGCGTGACGGCGGCATGCTTGACCGGATCGCAGCTCCAGCCCATCGCCGATCCGACTGCCGTTCCCATGCTCGCCGACGCGTGCTCCAAGTTCGGCCCGATCTCGCCGCCTAACCAGAACGAAGGCGAGCAGCCGAGACGCCCTTCGGATCCAGATCCTACCGGTGGTTTCTTCGTTCCGGTCAGGGCCGAGTACCAGCCGGCCGCGGGACAAGGCGCGCGCTCCTTCGGCTTTCTCCGCGTACGCTGCGATCTCGCCGGCGCCACGCGCGATGTCTTCGACGCCTACCAGAAGGGCTACACGAACAACGTCAATCCGCAGGTCAGCGAGTTGCTCCTCGATGGCCAGTCGGTGACCCAGCTCGCGGTGACCGCTGGTGCGACCGTCGCACTCGCGCTGGCTCCAGGTGCCACCGACCGCGAGCCCTACCTCGTCTACAGCGCGATCGAGTCCGCGCTCTTCGACCGCGTCGAGGGCCTCACGGTCTCCTGGTACTTGACCGCCGGTACCCTCTCGAGGCCGAGCCAGCGCTGGAGCGCCGAAGAGCTCGAGGCCGGCGCGCGGTTCGAGACCGAGTGGGAGGCACCCAGTGGCGCGGCCACGGTCTATGGCTGGGCCATCCTGCGCGATGATCGCGGCGGTGCTGACTGGCGCTCGTTCGAGCTTGTCGTTCCCTGATCGCGACGCTCCCCTCACGACGCGACGTGAGGCAGCGAGAACCAGAACCGGCTGCCGCGATCTTGCTCGCTCGTTGCGCCGATCTGACCACCCATCGCTTCGATCAGTTGCTTGGCGATCGCGAGGCCGAGGCCGGTCCCGCCGGTCTCGCGCGAGCGGCTGGTCTCGGCCCGGTAGAATCGCTCGAAGACCTTGGCGAGGTGCTCGGCCTCGATCCCGGGCCCAACGTCCTTGACCGAGAACACGATGTCATCGTTTACCCGCGCTGCGCGGACCTCGACCTCCGTACCCGACGCGCAGTACTTGACGGCATTGTCGACGAGGTTCCCGAGCACGTGCTCGAACGCGCGGGAGTCGGCGTAGACCGTCCGCGCCTCGTCTTCGATCTCGCTCTTCACCTTGATACCGCGGAGCTCGGCGCGCGCGCGGTATGTTCGAATGACACTCTCGACGAGCGGATTCGTCTCGACGTGCTCCCAGCGCAGCGGGAATCGGCCAGCATCGAGCTGCGAGAGATCGAGGAGGTCATCGACGAGCCGCCGCAACCGGCGAGCGTTGTCGTCGATCAGCACCACGAACTCGCGCGCGGTCTCCGGATCGTCGATCGCGCCGCTCACGAGCGTCTCCGAAGCTCCGCAGATCGCGGTCAGCGGCGTCCGCAACTCGTGTGACGCATTGGCCACGAGCTCGCGACGCGAGGCCTCGAGCTTCGTCAGGTTCCCGAGCGTGTCGCCAAGCGCCTCGGCGAGCGAGTCGAGGACGCGAGCAAGCTCGCCGACCTCGTCGCCGCCCGCGACCTCGGTACGGGTCTGGAGCTGGCCCTTCGCCATCCGGCGTGCCGCCGCGGTGATCCGCGAGAGCCGGCCTGTGATCAGGTGGGCTGCAGGCCAGGCCAGCGCGAGGGCAGCGAGCAGCGCGAGGCCCCAGGCGACGAGCAGCACCCGCCGGATCGGCTCGACCGCCGCCTTGAAGTGAGTGGTCGGGACCCCGACGCGCGCGACACCGACGACGACGTCCTCCATGCGAAACGGCACCGCGACGAACAGCGCGTTGTCGTCGAGGATCTTGCTGAACCGCCGGCTCTCGCCGAATCCGTGCGCGAGCGCATCCTCGAGCATAGCTTTCGTCGGTTGCTCGATTGCGGCATCGTGGAACGCGGCTTCGCGCGCGTCGTGTGCCCGTCGTGTCAGTACGAGATCCTCGTCCCGTTCAGTTGCAAGGTCCGTGGTCTGTGCCCGTCCTGCGATGGTAGGCGGATGGCCGCTGGTGCGGCTGACCTGGTGGATCACATCCTGCCTGTGGTCGCCGACTACCGGCAATGGACGCTGTCGTTCCCGCGGTGGTTGCGCATCCGCTTGCTCCGCGACAAGGCGCTGGTCTCGCAGGTGCTGCTCGTCTTCGTGCGCGTCGTGGCTGGGTTTCATCGCCGCCGCGCGCGTCACCGCGGCATCGCCGGCGGCCAGACCGGCGCGGTCACCGCGATCCAACGGGTGGGCTCGTTCGCCAACGCGAACTTGCATTTTCATACCCTGGTCCCCGAGGGCGTCTGGCACGAGCGGCCCGATGGCTCGCTTGGCTTTCACCCACTGCCGCCGCCCACCGACGAGGACGTCGAGAAGATCACCGCGCGAATCGTGGACAAGATCCGCCGCCTACTCGCGCGTCGCGACGGCGATGCGGTGGACGACGAGCCCGACGCGCTCGCCGACGCCCAGGCCGAGGCCGTGCAGCTGCCGATGTCGCTTGCCGAGCCGCCGCCTCGCACCTCCGCGTCGCGCCGCCGCTGCGCCTTCATCGATGGCTTCTCGCTCCATGCCGACACCTCCGTCGATGCCGCCGACCGGCCCGCACTCGAGCGGCTCGTTCGCTACGTGCTCAGGCCCTTGATCTCGGCCGACCGCCTGACCGCGCGGCCCGATGGCCGCGTCGAGTACCACTTCCGGCGCCCGGATCCGTCCGGCCGCACGTCGTGGGTCACCGACGGATCCACCTGGTGCCGTCGGCTCGCGACCCTGATCCCCCCGCGCCGCAGTCACACCACCCGGTTTCACGGCGTGTTGTCCTCCGCCCACGGTTGGCGTTCCCGCGTCGTCCCCTCGCCGACCGCCGCACAACCCGCGAGCACGAGCACGAGCACGAGCACGAGCACGCCGCCCACCTCGTCGGCGATGCTTGCGCGCAGGCTCGATTGGGCCGCGCTGTTGCGCAGAGTGTTCGGCGACGAGGTCACCCAGTGCCCGCGCTGCGGCGATGCCCTGCGCGTGCTCGCGTTCATCACGGATCCCAGGGTCACCGCCCACATCCTCGAACACCTCGGCCTAATCTGTGACGCCGTGCCGATCTCGCCCGCACGCGCGCCACCCGATGATCCAATCTCCGAGTTTGAGTTCGGCCCCTGAATTTTCCACCCCACGCCACCGCTGCCACGGTGACGACCGCACGTCTGCGCCGTGTGCGATTCTCCAAGCCGCCCGAGTGTCGGCTCCCCCCACACTGATTGCACGCCCTGGGTTAACACGCTCGGTTCTTGCCGAGCCCGGGCTGCCTTCGCCGCTCTGAAATGCCGCATCGACCGGCCTATCCTCCGAGGATCACCCTCCCCACGCCACTGCGCACGAGCGCTTCCGCCGCGAACGAGCCG
>JACCTC010000199.1 GCA_013812655.1 Deltaproteobacteria bacterium
GGCCGAGCGAGGTCCTGCTCACCGCGCTCGCCTATCCGTACCTCGCGAACCTCGCGAAGCCGCGCGACCTGCCGGTCCTCGCCGAGCTGGTCGGGCTCGAAGATCTCGGACGTGCGTTGATCTCGAAGGCCGAGCACGCGTCCGGGCCCGCACTCGTCCAGATCACTGGCGAGATCGATGACAGCGCCACGATCGTGACCGGGCGCCCGGCGATCCTCGACGAGTGAGCTACGAGCGCGTCGGGTCGTACGGCGCGGCGTCGGTCACGTCGGGGACGCCGTCGGCGTCGAAGTCGGCGAGCGGCGGCTTGGTCATCCGGACGCGCGGTGCCTCGCCGGACTGGTAGGTGTCGAGGATCTCGACGACCTGCTCGAGGGTCTCGTAGATCGGCTGCGGGATCGAGATCGCGGTCGGCAGGAGTGGGAACGGATCGTCGCCCTCGACCGGAAACGTCGGCAGGTACTTCAGCGTGCCGCGCTCGCACGACCAGTTGCAGCCGTGGGTCGCCGGCGCGTACTGCACGAGCACGGCGGTCTGGCCGTCGCGGTTGCCGGCGGCGGGCGACGGGACCGAGGTCATGCCTTCGGGGAGGTCGAGGTGCGGCGCGAGGACCTGGAGCCCGAGGGCCTGGGCCAGCGCTTCGGTGCCGAGGTTGGACAGCACCTGATCGCCGAGCACCTCGATCGCGACCACGTTGCGCGGGCCGAGCACGGTGCCACCGATCGTGAAGCGGTCGGCGAGGATGTGCGGCGCGTAGGACAGCGGATCGGCGCCGTCGATCACGGCCTGCATCAAACCGATCAACGGGTTCCAGCGGTCGAGGCGGCTGGCCGGGTTGTAGATCGCACCGACGAGCGGCAGCGCGAGCGCGCTGATCTCCGGGCTCGATGGCAGCAGCAGATCGAGGATGCCGCCGCCGGGGACATCGAGAACGTAGAGTGCGACGTCAGGCTCGATCGCGGCGAACACGGTGCCGACGACGGTGCCGAACGACTCGCCGAGGTAGGCGATGCGACGGGTATCGAGCTTGGCAGTCGCGCCGAGCGCGGAGAGATCGAGATCGGCCGAGCGGAGGAGCTGGACGAGCCGCGACTGATCGAGCGCGGACTGCCGGATCGTGTCGCGGACGGCGGCGACGTTGAGGAAGCCCTCGAAGAAGTCGAACTGGGTGAGCGCGCCGGTCGTGTCACCGAAGCCATCGCGCATCGCCGTCGTGCCGGTGAACGCCGGCAGCTGGTTCGCGAGGTTCGCGACGAGGTCACCCGGATCGAAGCGCGAGCCGTGACCCGCCATGTCGATACCGACGATCGCGTAGCCGGCGGCGGTCAACGGCTCGGCGAACGACAACAGCTGATCGCGGCCGGCGCCGAGGCCGTGACCGTAGACGATGACCGGATAGCCGGTCTCCGGCGGCGCGGCGGCAGGCAGGATGAACGTCACCGGGATCGGATCGATCGCGATGACGCGCGGGATGCCGTTGGCGTCGAGCTGGAACGACTCGTCGTCGGGGAGGTTCGTGCCCGTCTCGTCGCCGCGAAATCGCGCGATCGTCATCGTGCCGGTCGCGACGACGCCGACGTGATCGTGGGCGATGCCGGTCTGGTTGTCGTTGCCCCAGCGCTCGAGGCCGGCGCGCGGCCCCTCGGTGGCGCGCGTGGCCTGTCCCATCATGCGGTCGAGCGCTGCGCGGCCCGCGAAGATGACGGCGGGGTCGGCGAAGGTCAGCGTCGGCGCGGGCGCGGCGAACATCGCGTTGCGCGCGGCGACGAGTGGCGCGGTGGCATGCTGCGTGGTGAACACGGCGATGCCGGCGATCCGGTCGGCACGACCGCTGTCGAGCTCGGCGAGCGCCTCGGCGGTGGTCTGCCAGCGCGGATGCTTCGCGAGGCTGTCGAGAGCGCTGGCGCGGCGGATCGGCTCGCCGTCGGCATCGCGCAGGGCGGTCGTGATGAACGCGGCGTAGCGCGTGCCTTCGCGCAGCACGACGCCGCTCGCCGGTGAGGCCGCGAGGACGCGACGCTCGGGATCGTAGCGCCAGTCGAGCGCGAGCACGCGACCGCGGTCGGGCGACGCCGGATCGACATCGACGAGCGCGCCGACATCGTCGCGGGTCGTGGTGCGCAGCGGGATCGCCGCGGCGTCGAGATCGCCATCGACGAAGAACTCGACGAGCGGCCGCAGCCCGTAGCCGTCGAGCGCGGCGATGTGCGCGGTCACGAGGTCGTCGTGGTTGCCGGCGAGCTTGTCGAGGCCAGCGATCGCGCCGAGCCGGTCGCCTTCGCGAAGCGCGTCGGTCGGAAACGGCGTGTCGGCGTACGCCGGCGCGGTTGCCGACGCCGTCATCTTGACGGTGACTCCGCCATCGCTGCCGCAGGCGGCGAGCACGAGCAGACACGGCGCGAACAGCTTCATCGTCATGGTCACGTGCAGCCTCGTCATCACCTGGACCTCGTTTCGGCGGGAAGAATGGCGCGCGCCGCGGCACGCAGCTGCACGCGCAGCGTCGGTAGATCGATGTCGTCCCACAGCGCCCACCGCGTGAACTGGATCTCGAGCGCGCCGACCAGCGCCCACGCGAGCGCATCCGGATCCTCGACCACGATCCGCTTGCGCTCGACGAGCGTGGCGAACCGGCCGGCGAGGAAGCCGGCGAGCAGGCCGTACGCGCGGCGCCGCGCCTCGACCGCCTCGCGGATCGAGCCGGTCTCGCCGAGCACGAGCTTGACGAGTGCCTTGCGGGGCGCGAACCGCTCGCACAGCAGATCGACGCCGACCTCGATGCCGCTATCGAGATCGCGTGCGCGATCGAGGACGCCGGGTGCGGCGGCGTAGAGCTCGCCGAACAGCCGCGCGGTCAGCGCTGCCATCACCGCCTCCTTGGAGTCGAACCGCGCGTAGAACGCGGTGGTCGAGACCCCGGCGGCGGCCATCAGCTGGCGGAGCGAGACCTCGCCATAGCCATGCTCCGCGAACACCTCCTCGGCGGCCTCGAGGATCCGATCTGCACTCGGCTTCTGGGTACGGCGAACCGGCACGCACCAGCGATACCAAGGATGCCCCGCCAAAAGCAAACGTTCGTTTTTCTTGTACTGGGAACTAGCTGATTCATCAGGTGAAAATCGCGGCGATCGTGCTAAGCCGGGGCCGTGAAGGTCGCGACCTGGAACGTCAACGGGATCCGCAAGCGGTTCACCGAGGTGATCAGCTGGATCGATCGCGAGGAGCCCGACGTCGTCTGCCTGCAGGAGACCAAGGCATCACCGGATCAGGTTCCCGAGCCGTTGTGCTCGACCGCTGGGTATCACTGTCACTGGCACGGCGGCATGAAGGGTTACTCGGGTGTCGCGCTGATGCTGCGCGGCAAGACGTTCGGTGACGCGCCGACGTTCGTACATCCGCCGTTCGATCTCGAGAATCGCATCGTCGTCGCCGAGGTCGGCTCGCTCGTCCTTGGCTCGGTCTACGTCCCGAACGGCGGCAAGGACTTTCCGGCGAAGATGCAGTTCCTCACCGAGATGGAGGCGTGGGCCGGCGAGCTCCACGCCACGGGCAAGCACCTCGTGCTGTGCGGGGACTTCAACGTCGCGCGCACGCCGATCGACGTCCACCCGGTGCTCCGCAAGGAGATGATCGGTCAGAGCCCGCCGGAGCGCGCGCTGTTCGAGAAGTTCCTCGCGCACGGGCTGGTCGACGTCGGTCGTCACGTCGACCCCGACAACGACCGGCTGTTCACGTGGTGGGCACCGTGGCGAAACATGCGCCAGCGCAACATCGGCTGGCGGCTCGACTACGTCGCCGCGAGCCGTGCGCTCGTCGACGAGACCGTGCACTGTGTCGCCTATCGCGACGTCGGCACGAGCGATCACGGTCCGGTGATCGCGCACCTGCGCGATGCACCTGTGACCGTGTAGCGCCTCAGGCCCGGTTCTTCTCGCGCGGTGCTGGCTTGCGCGGCTTCTCGCCGCGTCCCATCCCTTCGCGCTGGCCGGCTTCCTCGGAGCCCTGGTCGGTGGCTGCGGTGCGCTTGACCGCGTCGTCGTCCTCTTCCGCCGCATCGGTCTGCGGACGGTCGTGTCGCGGCCACTCGTCGTCATCAATGACCTGCTTGCCGGCCGTCACCTCCGACGGATCCGCATCGTCATTGCGCGCATGGCCGAAGCGCTCGTTGGCGCCGCGCTCGTCGGCGACCTCCCACGGGCCCCCTCCGTAGCGGGGGCCGCCGTCCTGGCGCTGCTCGTCGCGCGAGCGCTCGCTGCCGTCGCCGTGTGGCTTGCCGATCTCCTCGGGTTCGTCGTCGCGGGGTCCTTCGCGATTCACATCGCGATCGTTTGTCTTGTGCGGCATGGATAAGCTCCTTTTCGTCGGAAAGGCTGCAATCGATGTGCCCCTGCGATCACGAGACTCGATGCGAATCTCGATGACGTCGTGCGCGCTGCTCGGGCTCGCTGTGGGCTGCAAGCAGAAGAACTCGGACGCACCGTCGTCATCGACATCGTCGGCGAGCGCCGCACCGGGCGATGCCGCGCCCGGTTCACTGCCTCCGATCACATCGCGAGCGTGATCGCGAGGGCGGCGGCTGCGGGGATCGCCTGGACGAACAGAATCGACTTCGCCGCGGTCGCGGCACCGTAGAGGCCGGCGATCACGATGCACGCCAGGAAGAACACGCGGAGCGGGATCGCGAGGCCTTCGGTCGCGAACAGCGACCACACGAGGCCGGCCGCGAGGAAGCCGTTGTAGAGGCCCTGGTTGGCAGCGAGGATCTTCGTCGCCTCCTGGTCAGCGGCGCTGCGCTTGAACGTCTTCTGGCCGAACGGCGTCGTCCACAGGAACATCTCGAGCACGAGGAAGTAGACGTGGAGCGCGGCGACGAGCCCGGTGAGTACCTGTGACGCGAGGACCATTGCGTCAGTCTCTCCCATCGACGGGCAGCGCGGGGTTACCTCGGCATCTGGCGGGCTGCGATCCGGATCTCGTCGAGCATCGGCGCGCGGTCGCGCAGGAAGCTGGCGCGATCGAGTCGCAGCACGACATCGCCGGCGTCGCCGAACGATCGCGCGCGCGGACCGTCGTCGACGACGTAGCCGAGCTTCTCGAAGACCCGCCGCGACGCCAGGTTGTCCGGCACGACGGCGGCGTACAGCCGATCGAGCATCAGCGAGCGGAACGCGAACGCGTGGATCATCAGCGCGAACCGCGTCCCGAGTCCCTTGCCCTGCGCGCCTGGTGACGCGATCAGGAACGCGAACTCGGCGGCACCGTCGGCGATCGCCCGGAGGTCGCCATCGCCGGCGAGCACGCCGTCGCGCATCAGCAGGAAGCCGTGTGCACCTGCCTCGCGGAGCATCGTGTAGTGCTCCTGGACGTCGGACGCGGTGAGCAGCGAGCCGTGCCCGAGGAGGCGCGCGTTGTGCGGATCGTTGTAGGCCGCCGCGAGCGCCGGTGCGTGCGCGGTGACCTCGCCATCATCGGGCTCGATCGCGAGCAACTCGCCGGCAGGCGTCGTCCAGGCGAGGCGGTAGGCGGTCACGTCACGCAGCTTAGCCGGCTTCGACTACGCGATGTGGCGTCGATCAGTCGAGCCGGCCGGTCGCGCTGACCTTGCCGCGCTCGCGATACATCCGCTCGATCGTCGCACTCAGCGTCTCTTCATCGATCTCGCTGTCGCTCGCGCCGGCCACGTACGCCGCCCGCTCGCATGCGACCTTGATGAAGCCACCGGAGAGCTCGTACTTGTCCGCGAGCGCCTCGAAGTCGATCTTGGCCGATCGCGCGCGCTCGGGCAGCGTGCGTCGCCACAGCTCGGCGCGCATGTCGGGGCTCGGAAAGCTGAAGAACACGTCGTACGTGAACCGCCGCTTGAACGCGGTGTCGATCGCGGACGTCAGGTTCGTCGTCAGGATCGCGAGGCCTCCGAAGCGCTCGAGCCGCGCGAGCAGGTAGTTGGTCTCGAGGTTCGCGTAGCGATCGTTGCTGCTCTTGACGTCGCTCGTGCGCTTGCCGAACAGCGAGTCAGCCTCGTTGAACAGCAGCACGACGTGGCCGGGCTCGGCGGCATCGAACACGTCGCTGAGGTTCTTCTCGGTCTCGCCGAGCCACTTCGAGACGACCTGCGACAGGTCGACCTCGTAGATGTCGAGGCCGAGCCGCCTCGCGAGCACCGTGCCCGACATCGTCTTGCCGACGCCGGGGTGTCCGGAGAACAGCACCGAGATGCCGTGCGCGCCGCGCAGCTTGAACGACTCGCGAATCTTGCGGCGTTCGCGTGCGGCCGCGGTGATCTCGAGCAGCGCGCCGCGGGTATCGTCGTCGACGATCAGATCGTCGAGGTCGAACGGCGTCGGCAGCTTCTTGCCGAGCTTCGAGATCCGCTGGTGCAGCTGCGCCGCGACCGCCTTCGCGAGCTCCTCGGAATCGGGTGGTCCGGCGTCGGGCATCTGGCCCGCGTTCGCCGCCTGCGCGGCCGCGACGATGATGCCGCCCGGGATCGCGAAGCGGCCCGACAGGCTGTCGGCCCCCGGCTCGCTCAGCGACGGCACGATGGCTCGCCACATCTGCGTGCGCACGGTCAGCGATGGCACCTCGAGCGTGAGGTGCACGATCGGGCGGTGGTGGATCCGCGGCATCCGCTCGCGGTTGATCGTGATCGCGACCGGGCCGGTCCACTCGGCGAGCAAGGTGCCGAAGAACCCGGGCAGCTCGTCGCGATCACCGTCGTGCACGACCACGTCGTCGATGTCGGCAAGCACCGGGATCGCAGATAGCAACATCAGCTCGCGGATGATCGAACGCAGCATCGTCGGCTGATTCACGAGTGGGACCTGCGCGAGCCGCTTGCCGTCGATCAAGAGGACGCGATGTCCCCAGTGCGCGGCCGCCACCTGGAGCAGCAGCTTCTTGCCGAGCCCGCGCTGGCCCTGCACCGCGAGCACGACCTCGTTCGAGTGCAGCGCCGCGATCGCGTGCTCGAGCGTCAGCGTCGGGAACGCGCCCTTCGGCGTCCCGCCGCGCAGCTCGCAGATGTCGGAGAGCTCGGGATCGAGATCGACTCCGGTGCCGTCGAGCAGGAACACGAGGCGCGTCGCGACCCGGATCCGGCGAAACATCGTCGAGTCGCCGGGGGCGGTGCCCGCGACGATGTCGACCAGGCGATAGCGCAAGAGTGGCGAGCTCGCGGACAGATCGCGCGCCATCAGCGAGCGAGTCGTCGGCGTGTCGTAGACGAGCTGCGCGAGCAACCTGCCATCGACGCCGCGTAGTGACTCGTCGCGGGCGAGGTAGCGATACGCCAGCACGAGGTTCGGATCGGACTCCGGCAGCAGCGCGAACATCAGCGTCGACCACTGGCGCGGCGACAGCCCGAATGCGCGGATCAGATCGACGAGCGGCGACCGGATGTTGGCGTCCACGGTCGCCTTGATCCGCGCCTCGACCTGGCGGTGTGCGACGAGCCACTGCTCGAGCAACGTCTGCGCGCCCGCGTCGTCCGCGCCGGTCGCCGAGCTGTCACCACGAGCCGCCGCGAACAGCCGGCCGATCTCCGTCGGGCCGACCACGTCGTCGGTGACTGTGACCCGGCTCTTCGACCACGCGAGCCGCACCTGGTACTCGACCCGTAACCACGCGCGCCTCAACTCGTCGCGCAGATGACTCGCGACGTCCGCATACGGCTCGGCGTTCATGCCGCGACTATCGCATCAAGCCCGTGCGATCGCGGAGTCGCGACCGCTGCCGATCAGACAATTTCGCGATCGCGTTGCTCGACGCCGAGCTCCTGCGCGACGACGAGTGGATCCTGATCCTTGGCGACGACTTCCTGCTTCGCCTCGACGCGGGTCTCGACCTGTGGCGCAGCCACCGGCTCGTTGGGCTGACGCGACTTGGTATCTGCCTCGGCCGCGATCGCCTTCATCTGATCGGTGAGGGGCGTGGTGTACGCGTCCGACGAGATCCGCAGGCGCTGGCTCACCGGGATCGCGCGATCCTCGGCCTCGTTGGCGGAGCCGAACAGGCGGTCGAACTTGCGATCGCCCATCTCGTCGCGAACCTCGTCGATCTCGTCGGCGAGCAGCGCGGCGCGATAGTCCGCGATCGTCGGGCCCGCCATCCACCTCTTGAGCGCGTCCGAGGCGCTGGTGCCCTTCTTGAGCGTCCAGTCGTTCACCGCACGATGCTCGTACGGCTGGTTCCAGCCGGCCGCCTCGGTGTGGCCGTTCTGGTAATGCGCTTTCCACTTCTCGGGCTTGCCGGCCTGCTCGCACGCCGCGCGATACGACTCGTAGTGGTGAATGCCCTTGTCGAGGTGCGAGGTGTCGCCGGATGCCTTCGCCTCCTTGCCATCGAACGCGATCTCGGACGCGGTGGCGCCGGTTGCACCCGCTGCGGTCGCGACGGCTGGCAGATCACCTTCCGTCTTGAAGTCGGTCTCGGTCTCGGTGGCGGGGGCCGGCAGCGCTTCCTGAGCGGGTTCGGTGTCGGCTTGCGCGGTCTCGTTCTCGCGGGCTGGCATGACCGTCATGATACGAGGAGAAGGCAGCTGGCTTCCCCGATTTCTGTACCTGTTTTCCTCAGATATCCTCGGTACGTGGGCTTTGGTATCGACCGCCGCGCGCGATCACGGAAGGCACGTGGCGGGATCCGCGCGCTCCTCGGGAAAGCCCCGGATGCGCGCGAAGTTGGCGATCGGCTGGTCCGGCTCGCGCGCCGGATGTTTCGCGGCGAGGTGGTCGATGCCACGGCCCGGCGCGTCACGCTCGCACTGCACCCGGCTGCGCCGCCGGTGCGGATCGTGGTGCTGCCGGAGGGTGATCTCGAGATCCAGGCCGACACCGCCCAGGTCGGGCCGGGCTACCACGCCGAGGTCCTCGAGCGAGTCGGCGCGATGCTCGCGGAGCTAGAGTTTGTCTGGGACTCCGACGAGGGTGACTCGCGCGCGCAGTTCACCGCGTGGCTCACCGCCGAGCTCGCCGCCGGCACCAAGCAGCTCGGCATGCCGGCACATCGCAGCTTCCGCATCGAGGCCGCGGTGCTGACGCCGCTCGGGCCGCGCGACGCCGCGTGGCGCGATGCCGTGATCGCCGATCCGACGCGCGGCGCCGATGCATTCGCGTGGTGGGAGCGCGAGCCCGGTCACCGCGAACGATCGCGCGCGCTGCTCGCGATGTGGCACGAGGTGCCCTGGCGCGAGCCGCTCGACGACGCGGAACGCGAGCTGATGGAGCGCGTCGACGCAGATCTGCGCGCAGCGCGCCGTGCGAATCGCGACCTCGCGCTGCCCTGGGCAGACTGGGCCGAGCTCCTCGCGAACCTCGCGGTCGACGACGAGGCGCACTTCGAGGACGTGCGGGCACGCGCGGCCGGCACCATGGCGACGATCGGCTATCGCCGTCACCTGATGGACATCGAGCTCGCGGGCGGCTGGTCGATCGAGCTCGGCGGTGGGTTCGTCGGCCACTGGGAAGATGACGATGCGCGGTGGTGGGCCACCGACGGCGATCGTGTCGTCGAATTCACGAGCCTGTCCGCGCCCGACGAGACCGACTCCGAGCGCCTGCTCGCGGTCGCGCCCGAGCATCACCCGGTGATCGAGCGCCTCGCGTATCGCCATCAGCGAGGCCGCGCCGAGGCGTACGACGACGACGGCGTCCACGTCGTGCACGGCCTGATGGCGAACGCGCCGAACGTCGCGATCCTGACGTGCAAGGGCAGCGCCGCCGACGAGGACTGGGCCCTCGGCGTGTGGCGCAGCCTGCGCTGCGGCTGATCAGGTGCGGGCGCCGAACACGACCTTCGTCGTGTGATGCATGAAGTGCTGCGGCACCGTGATCGGCGTCCCCCAGATCGCGTCCTCGATGCACGTGACGAGCGAGGGCGTCGACACGCCGTCGATCGTGACCGCGACGTCGACGATCTCCGAGTACGTGGTCTCGATCGTCGCGATCGCCTTCGCGCTGCCGAGATCGCAGGTCGCGACCGCGGCGGCAAGCTGCGGCTCGAGGTCGAGCGGCGGCGGCGCGCGCCCCCGGGTGAACGAGCCGCTGCTCGTGCTCGACGTGCTCGAGCTTCGGCTTCCGCAGCACGAGATGCCGCGCAGCGCGCCGACGCCATCGCTGTAGCCGCCGGCGCCACCCCACTCACCGTAGAGCGACCACACGCGGTTGACCGCGCGTGCGACCACGAGCACCTGCTCGGCAGCGGCATCGTCGAGGATCTGCAGGAAAGACAGCTCGCGTGCGACCTCGACCGCGCGCGTCGAGTCCGGATGCAACACGCGGCTGACGCGCGTGCCCCATACGTAGCCCTCGATCGCGATCGGCCCCGCGATCGCGTCGCCCTCGGCCCACAGCTGGCAGGCCATACCCTCGACGAGGCGCTCGTCGCAGCCGCGTGACATGTGCTCGCCGATCCGGGTCCAGCCCGGTGCGAGGACGGTGATCCGATCGAGGGAGATCGGCCGCACGAGCTGTGTCAGGTCGAGCGGCATGCCGTCGTCGAGGCCGGCGCGCATCGACATCCCACCGGTCGCGGCGGCCAGCGCGGCGAGCAGCATCGTGTCGTCGCGCGTCAGATCGCCGTGCTCGTCGACGGCGATCGCGTGGACCAGCGTCTGCGGCGGCAGCACGCGCGCGAGCTGCTCGGGATGCGCGCGCAAGCGCTGGGCGGCGAGCTCGTCGGTCATCACGATCACGCGGCGGGTGCCGGGCAGCTGCGCGAGCCAGCGGCTTGCCTCGGCGATCCCGTGATCGAAGTTCGAGCCGTTGCGCGGGACGAGCGCGCGCAGCTCGCGGTCGAGGCGCGGTGCCGCGAGCCCGGCCGCCGTCCACGCCGGCAGCAGCGCCTTCGCGG
>JACCTC010000236.1 GCA_013812655.1 Deltaproteobacteria bacterium
CGCGAGCGCGCTCGCCGAGGTCGCGCTCGAGCGCTATCCCGACCCGGCAGCACGCAAGTTGCGCGCGATCGTCGCCGGCAAGCTCGCGGTCACCGGCGAGCAGCTCGTGTTCGGCAACGGCTCCGACGAGCTGATCGCGATGCTGTGCAACGCGTTCGCGGGGCCCGTGCTGTATCCGGTGCCGAGCTTCGTCTACTACAAGCTCGCCGCGATCGCGCGCGGGCTGCCGTGCGTCGAGGTGCCACTCACCCGGCGCTTCGAGCTCGACGAGGCCGCGGTGCTACGCGCGATCGACGAGCACCGGCCGAGCGTCGTGTTCCTCGCGCTGCCGAACAACCCGACCGGCACGCTGTGGCGCATGGGGTTCGCGCTCGAGCTGGCCGCGCACCATCGCGATGTCGTGATCGTCTCCGACGAGGCATACGTCGCGTACAGCGGCGTGACGAACCTGCCCGAGCTCGCGGCCCATCCGAACCTCGTCGTCATGCGAACGCTCTCGAAGATCGGGATGGCCGGGCTTCGCGTCGGCTTCACGATCTCGTCACCCGCGATCGCGGGCGTGCTCGAGAAGGTGCGGCCGCCGTACAACCTCAGCGCGCTCGATCAGGCCGCCGCAGCGTTCCTGGTCGAGACCGCGAGCACGTGGGCGAGCGAGCGCGCCGCGGAGATCGTGACCGAGCGAGCGCGGCTCGCGACCGCGCTCGCGGCGAAAGGCCTCGAGGTGTTTCCGAGCGCCGCGAATCTGCTGCTCGTGCGCGTGCAGGGACCCGATACCGCGACCGCGCTGTGGCGCCGGCTCGCCGATGCCGGCATCAGCGTGCGCTCGTTCGGTGACAGCGGACTGCTCGCAGGCTGCTTGCGGGTCACGGTCGGCACTGCTGCGGACAACGCGTTGCTGCTCGCGGCCGTGTGAAACCAGTAGTTTGCGGTGAACCGACCGGTTCAACACACCGGTCCTAACTGTACCTGTCCGTCCAACCTGACCACCTGACCCGACAGCCAGCTGCGTCCAGGGGCCGTCAGCGGCGTTCGAGATGGCATGGCCATCGCAGCCCACGCGGCATGCATCGCCTCATCGTCACGCTCGCTGCCGTGCTGCTGTTCACCGGATGCGCCGGCGAGGCGCCGCCTGACATCTCGCAAGACCCGGCGAGCGAAGCGCCCGATCCCGCGCAGCCCGCTCCGCTCGATGACACCGATCCGCTCGACGACGATGGGGCCGACGAGACGACCGGCGTCATCTACGCCACGCTGCCGCTGCTCGATGCCGACGAGGTCGCGTTCCTCGCGAAGCTCAACGCGTACCGCAGGTCGCTCGGCAAGCCCGCGCTGCGTGCGTCGGTCGCGTTGACCCACGCCGCGAACTTTCACTCGAAGGACATGGCGGTCAACGACCACTTCAGTCACGACAGCTCCGACGGCACGACGTTCGGCCCGCGCGTGAAGCGCTACTACGGCTACAATACGGCAATCGGCGAGAACATCGCGTTCGGCTATCAGGACGCCGCCGCCGTGTTCACTGCGTGGAAGAACTCGCCGGGTCACGACGCGAACATGCGCGGCGACTACTCGGTGATCGGGATCTCCAAGGTGCTGGACGCCGACGGCACGCCGTACTGGACGACCGACTTCGGCGGCTTTCGCGACGCGATCCTGTCGGCGGGTGTCTCGACGATCCTGTCGAACGCGGGCTTCGAGTCGACGAGCATCACCGCCAACGTCGATCACGCCGCGGTTCGCACGCTGCAGCGCTGGCACACGTACGCGAGCGGTGGCGGCACGGCGACGCGGCGGGCCGGGAGCCAGGAGGCCGGCAGCTTCGGCCTCCGCACCGTCGACGTGACGGCCGGCAAGTCGCTCGCGACACAGGTCGTGCGCGCCGCGGCCGGCGTACGCTACGAGGTCTCGGCCCGCACCCGCCACGTCAGCGGTGCCTCGCAGCAGACGCTCTACCTCGACTTCCTGCGCGCCGACTTCACGCGGATCTCCGTCGTCACCGCCAACACTGGCACCGCCACGACGTGGGCGACGACGAGCGTGCTCGCCGACGCGCCGAGCGGAACGCGGTACGTGAAGATCCTGCTGTACGCGGGCTCCGGCGCCGATGCCGCATCGACGCACGACTGGGACACCGTCAAGTTGACGGCTCGCTAGTCAGCATCTTGATCTTTGGCGCTGCCTGCTGGCTAGCTAGGTTTCTGGCCTCGTTCCGAACCACGATCGCTGCACGCCGATGCAGCGTGTTCGCGCTGATCCTCGCGTTCCTTGCGGCCTGCGCGCCGGGCTCGCCCGGGCCCGGCATCGAGGTCGATCGTGCGATCGTTCACGCACGCGAGCTCGTCGCGCTCGGGCCGCGGCCCGGTGATAGCGACACATCCCGCGAGGCGGTCGCCTACCTCACGCGCACGCTCGCGGAGCTCGGCGTTCACGCGGAGCTCGCACCGGTCGGCACAATGACGATTCCGGCGATCGAGGTGATGGGCACGCGGTTCCGGCATCGGTCCACGCGGCCGACCACGGACCCGAACATTGTCACGCGCTTCGGACCGCCGACCGGCAAGGCGCTGCTCGTGATGGCGCACTACGACACCGTGCGCGGCAGTCCGGGCGCGATCGATAACGCGGCCGCGGTCGGCGTGCTGCTCGAGCTCGCGCGCACGCTCGCGACGACGCCGCCGGCGACGCCGGTGATCATCGCGTTCACCGCGAACGAGGAGATCGGGCTGGTCGGCGCCGAGGCGCTCGCGGCGCAGCTTGGCGATGAGGTGACGATCGCGATCTCGCTCGACGTGATCGGTGGCACCGGCGAGCTCAGCCTCAACGGCGCGAGCACGCTGATCGGCGCGGCCGAGCTGGACTGGCTCGCCGACGCCGCGGATCGCGCGGGCATGATCGTGCGGGCGCCGCTCGCGCACCGCGTGGTCAGCCGATGGTGGCCGCAGGCCGAGCGCTCGGATCACGGTCCGTTCACGCGCCGCGGGGTCCGCGCGTTTCACCTCTACCATCGTGGTCACGACGGCGAGCTGATCGATCGCGCGTACCACACCGAGCGCGACGACCTCGAGCGCATCCTGCCGTCGCGGCTCGCCGAGCTTGGCCGGCTGTTGCGCGCGCTCGTCGCCGCGCCGCCACCTGCCCGGGACGGCGACGGCTTCTGGATGCCGGTCGCGATCAACACGGTCGTCCCGCGATGGTCGGTGATCACGATCGAGCTCGTGCTCGCGCTGTTCGCGATCGGTGCGCTCGCTCGCCGCTGGGGACCGCGCGCACGCGGTGGGCTCGGCCTCGTCGCCGCGATCGGCTGCGTCGCGCTCGCGATCGTGGTCGGCTATGCGATCGAGCGAGCGACAGCCAGCACGCATCCGGCGCCGTGGCTCCACGCGCCGCGCTATCACGCGATCGCGATGACACTCGTGCTCGCGGGCACGCTCGGCCTATCGACGCGCCTCGCGGCCCGGTTCGCGCCGTGGGTCGGCGCCGATCGGTACCTCGTCGTCGCGGTCACGCTTCCGCTCGCGATCGGCCTCGGCTTCCTCGCGCTTGGCGCTGCCGAGCTCGCATGGATCTGGCTCGTGCCGGCCGCGGCGATCGCGCTCGCACCCCACCTGGGCCGCGCCGGCCTGTTCGCGGTCGCGATCACGCTGCTACCAGCCGCGCTGGTCGCCGCTCCGGACCAGCTTCGGGAGGCCGCGTGGAACGGCTTCGCGCCGGCCACCGTACCCCTCGTCGCCTGGCTCGTGGTGACGTTGCTTCCGGTCGCCGCCGCCGTCGCCTGGTACGTACGTCACGCTGTCGCGCACCCCACGCGACCCCGACCCGCCGGACCGCTGAGTACACTCGTCCTGCCACTGGGGTGGGCGCTCGCCATGATCATCGGAATCCTGATGCTCGTCGCCGACGAGCCGCCGTGTAGCGCGGTGCAATTCCACGAGTTCCACCTGGGATGCGAGACCCGCAGCGAGGTGCGCTAGCGCTTGCATAGGAGTGCCTGATACAAATGGTTCTATTGCGGGGCATCATGACGCGATCGACGGTCCTCCTAGCCATCCTCCTCGCCGGCGCGTGCAGCGTCGGTGAAGTGGACCTCGGTGGTGGCGGTGATGGCGGGACCGGCGATGGCACCTCGGCGGTCGAGCGCGACACCTGCGCGCCACTCGGCACGCCGGGCACCGCCCACAATCACACACTGTCAGGTGCCAATCCCGCGGGTCCGCGGTCTGGCGCCGGCTGCCTCGGCGCAGGCTGCCATGGCGTCGTCGAACCCGGCTCGAGCCGGTTCGCGTTCGCCGGCACCGCCTACAAGGATACAGGTGGCGCGACCGTCGCCCCCGGCGCGACGATTCGCGTCTTCAAGCGCGGCGAGAAGGTCGTGCTCGGCAAGGCCGTGACCGACACCGCGGGCAACTTCTACATCACCGGCAACTTCACGGCGTTCCCGTACGAGGTCGACGTCACGGCCTGCGGCAGCACGCCCTCGGACATCATCCCGATGATCGCGCCGATCAACTCGCCCGGTGAGGCGAACTGCAGCTCGAGCGGCAACTGCCACGCGATCCCCGGCACGCGCGCCATCTACATCCCGTAGCGCGTCAGGTCTTGCGCTTCGACGACGCGATCAACCGCGCGTACGCCTGCGCCGCCGACTTGCAGACCTGCTGCACGACCTCGCGCTCGATCTGCGTGAGCGTCTGCGGATGGCCGTAGAGCACGTTGACGACGCGCTTGCCGATCATGATCGCGCCGGTGGTCACCGCCGCTGGCTCGGCACAGCCGATCACCTTGTAGAAGTACGAGTTCACCGTCGAGGGCGCGAGCGGACCGTGAAACACGCCGGTCTCCGACGCGATCGCCGCCTGCACGATCGACGGAGCCTCGAGCGGGATCAGCGCGTGCTCGATGAAGGCGTGACCGGGGACGTGGCCGATCGCGCGCCAGCCGAACGCCATGTTGTCGCGGACCGTGAACACCACGGCGGCGTCGAACGTCGCGGCGCAGTATCCGAGCAGCACGTCGACGATCCGGTTGCGATCGTTCGCGCTGGCGAGCTCGCGAAGCGCCACGTCAGCAGTCAGCGGCGCCATCGTCGGCGGTAGCGTCGACGAGCGCTGGCGGATCGGCGGTGCGGAACCGGTCGGCCGCAAGCTCGAGATCGGCGCGGCCTCGGCCGGTGCGTCGTCGTCGGTCTCGAGCGCGTCGAGCATGTCTTCGGCCTCGAGCTCGAGGGCCTCCGACTCGTCGAACGTCTTCATCTTGACGCTGCGCAGGCGCGGCCGTGGCCCCGGCGCCGTGATCGGTGACATCGGGACGGGCGGCAGGCCGGGGAGCGGCGGCGCGGGCAACCCGGAGTCGACAGGACCATCGGCGCCGCGCGGGGTATCCCCGAACTTCACGAAGCGGGGCGGGCGTGGAACGCCGTAATACCGCTCGATGTAGTAGTAGATGCGGAGCTCGGGCGCGACGCGTGGCAGCACGCGGTAGCCGGTCATCTGGCTCAGCGTCTCGAGGGTCGCAAAGTCGTGCGGATCCTCGATCGCGGCGATCAGCTGGCGGTCCTGGACGACCAGCGGCACGCACTTGTGCTTGAACGCGTGCGCCGGCTGGAGAAGCCGCACCGCGGCCCGCTTGGCCCGCTCGAGCATCGCGCCGGTCGCGATCGGGATGCCGAGCTCGAGTCCGAGATACACCGTCAACGCCTCGAGATCGATGAACCCGTGCTCGACGAGAACCGTGCCAAACCGGCCACCGTCGCGGGCCTGGTACTTGAGCGCTGCCTCCAGCTGCGGCTCGGTCAGGCGGCCGTCGCGGACGAGCATCTCGCCGAGCTTCATCAGCCTGAAAAGGTAGCACGGACGTGCTATCGGAACGGAATGCGTGGCCATGGTGCCCTCGCCCTCGCGATCGTCGCGAGCGCGTGCGGAAGCAAGAAGTCCGACGGCGCCAAGCGCGACGTCCCGGCCCCGGCGATCGCGCCCGGCGTCGACGAGCCGGCCACCATGCAGGCGGCTGCCCCGGACTTCCCGGAGGGTACGCGGTCGCTCGAGCTGACTCGCACGATCGCCGTCCGACTCGAGCCGAGCGACGGCGCCAAGCGGATCGGTACGGTCGCGGTCGACACCCGCGTTGGCTGGACGCGCACCCAGCAGGGCAAGGGCTGCGGCAAGCCGTGGGTCGAGCTCGCGCCGCGCGGCTGGATCTGCAGCGAGCACACCAAGCCGAGCGCCAAGGCGCCGTTTGGTCGCGAGGTACCGATGCTCGATCGCGGCGAGCTCGTGCCTGGCATCTACGGCAAGGTCACCGCGCCGAACTCGGTGACCTACGTCATCGAGAAGCCGAAGCCCGAGAAGAAGAAGCCGGATCGCAAGAAGCCGGGCACGACGAGAGACAAGAAGAAGACCGACGGCCCGGTGACCACGATCGGCGAGGTCGAGGCGCCGAAGCTTGCCGGGCCCAAGCTCGTCGAGGGCAAGCCGCTGGTTGGCTCGGTCAACGTCAGGCAGTACGAGGAGCTCACCGTCGCGGGGCGCGTGTACTGGCGGATCAGCCAGAAGGATCCGGAGTACGTGATGCGCCAGGCGATCACGCCCCACAAGCCGTCGCTCTATGGCGGCACCCGGCTCGGCGATGACACCGGGCTCGCGATGCCGATCGCGTTCGTGTGGCCGCGCGTGATGGGCTGGCGGCAGGCGAACACGATGTACAAGGCGAACGGCGGTGGCGTCGCTCGCCAGCTACCCGCGCGCACCGCGATCCCGATCCTCGATACGGCCATGGACAAGACCGGCAAGCCGACCGCCTACCGGATCGGCGAGACCGAGTGGATCTGGGCGGCCGACGTCCGCCTGTTCACGCCGCTGCCGGTCCCGAAGTCGATCGGCCCGGCCGAGCGCTGGATCGACGTCGATCTCGACACCCAGATCATGGTCGCGTTCGAGGGCGAGCTGCCGGTGTACGCGACGATGCTGTCGTCGGGCGGCAAGGACGCGCCCACCGAGACCGGCGTCTACCGGATGTGGCTGAAGGAATCCGAGGCCGACATGAAGGGCCTCAACGGCGAGGATCCGTACTCGGTCGCGACCGTGCCGTGGACACAGTTCTACAGCCCCGAGCGTGGCCTCGCGCTCCACACCGCGTACTGGCACGACCAGTTCGGCGTGCGCCGCAGCCGCGGCTGCCTGAACCTCGCGCCGCGTGACGCGCGCTGGCTCTACTTCTGGAGCGATCCGCAGGTCCCCCCGGGCTGGACGATGGCCGCGGGAGTTGTCGAGGCGCCAGGCTCCGTCGTGCGCGTGCGGACGAAGGAGGATCCGGATCCGCCGACGCGCGGCTACGCGAAGAAGGTGCTCGAGCTGCGCCAACAGAATGCCGCCGTCGAATGACGCGCTGACGCACGCGCGGCTATCCTGCGCGCGATGAAGACCCGTGCGGCGATCGCGCTCGCAGCCAACCAGCCCCTCGTGATCGAGGAGGTCGACCTCGAAGGTCCCCACGCCGGCGAGGTGCTCGTCGAGATCCGCGCGACCGGTGTGTGTCACACCGACGAATTCACGCGTTCGGGCGCCGATCCCGAGGGCCTGTTCCCGGTGATCTTCGGCCACGAGGGCGCGGGCATCGTGCGCGAGGTCGGCACCGGCGTGACATCGCTCGCCCCTGGCGATCACGTGATCCCGCTCTACACGCCCGAATGCCGCGGCTGCAAGTCATGCCTGTCGCGCAAGACGAACCTGTGTACGGCGATCCGCGTGACCCAGGGCAAGGGCGTGATGCCCGACGGCACGAGCCGGTTCTCGTGGCGCGGCCAGAAGCTTCACCACTACATGGGCTGCTCGACGTTCGCGAACCACACCGTGATGCCCGAGATCGCGCTCGCGAAGGTTCGCGCCGACGCACCGTTCGACAAGATCTGTTACATCGGCTGCGGCGTCACCACCGGCATCGGCGCCGTGCTGTTCACCGCGAAGGTCGAGGCCGGCGCGAACGTCGTCGTGTTCGGGCTCGGCGGCATCGGCCTCAACGTCGTGCAGGCGTGCCGGATGGTCGGCGCGGACAAGATCATCGGCGTCGATATCAATCCGGGTCGCGAGGCGATGGCTCGCGAGCTCGGGCTGACGCACTTCGTGAACCCGACGACGGTCCCCCCATCGCGCGACCTCGTGGGTCACCTCGTCGAGCTCACCGGTGGCGGCGCCGACTACAGCTTCGAGTGCGTCGGCAACACCACGCTGATGCGGCAGGCGCTCGAGTGCTGCCACCGCGGCTGGGGCGTCAGCGTCGTGATCGGTGTCGCCGGCGCAGGCCAGGAGATCTCGACGCGCCCGTTCCAGCTCGTGACCGGGCGAGTCTGGAAGGGCAGCGCCTTCGGTGGCGCGCGCGGCCGCAGCGACGTGCCGCGGATCGTCGACTGGTACATGGATCGCAAGATCGAGATCGATCGGATGATCACGCACAAGCTGCCGCTCGATCGGATCAACGAGGCGTTCGACCTCATGCACGCCGGCACGTCGATCCGAACCGTCGTCGAGTTCTAGAGGGTCAGGTTGACCTCGTACGTGCCGTCGCCCGTCGTCGCGGTCCCGGTGACCGTCGTCGACCCGGGCACGCGGAGCACGAGACCGTTACCGCCGTCCATCGTCATGCCGGCGAATGACAAGTTCAGCGTCGCGGTGCCGTCGACGTCACCCTCCATCACGTAGTCGCCGATCAGCGTGCCGTCGAGCGTGCCGCCCGGGAAGTTCTTGAGGTTCAGCGTCAGCGCCGGCTGGAGCGCGACGTCGACGTTGGTGTCGTACGAGATGTCGACTTCAACGTTGTCTCCCTCGACCACGATCGCTCCATCGCTGTAGTCGGTCATGCCGACCTTGAGACGCAGACCCTTGTTGGTGGAGCTGCCCTGATCGACCTGGCCCGTGATCACGAGCGTGCCGGCCAGGATGCCCGTCGTCGTCTGCGGCGCGATGTTCGCGCTGGTCGCCGAGTTGAACCCGGCGAAGCCGAGCGTGAGCGATTTCTCGATCGAGGTGTCGAGCCCGAGGTAGGCGCGTCGTGCCTCCTCGTCGGAGTCGATGCCGTCGTCACCACCACCGCAAGCCGCGCCGAGCAACGTGCCGAGAAGCGTGATCGAAGAAAGACAAATGAGTTTCATGCGGGTCCTTTTCAACGAGGCGAATGATGGCCCCTGATATTCGTGGGACATCAGGTTGGAACGGTCGCAAGCTTCGCGCAAGAAGCTGCAACTACGCGATCCCGCACGGTGGGCCGCACGTCACTGACGTGTGATGCGCGCCGACATCCGACTCTTAGCGGCGGTACCGGTCGCAGAGGTTTGGATGCCCGAGCGGAAACAGCAGCGCGACTCGCCGGGCGAGCTGTGCCTGCTCGTCTTCGACGAGCTTCTCGAGCAAGCCGACGGTCTTGGTGGACACGCCGAGTGCCGCAGCGACCAGATTCACGGTCGCGTGCTCCCCGTAGGGGTAGTCGCGATCGGCGTGAGCTGCCCGGATCGCGTCGTAGAGCAGCGCGTTGGCGCCGAACCGCAAGATCGATTCGGCCATGAGCGCCACGATGTCCTCGACGGGCAGCGCCTCCATGGTGTCGATGCTGTCGACCACGTCGGCGGCGTATCCCTTCGAGGCGTAATAGCCCTTCACCCAGGCGCGCTCGCGAGCCGTGATCTTGCCATCACCGTTGATGATGCTGAACACGATCTTGGCCATGCTGTTGACGATCTCGCGGCTCGGCTTCGGCGGGATCGAATCGAACCCGAACTGGGTGCGATACATGAACTCGGCCGACAGCGACGTGTGATCGGGCATTCGCGAGCACCGTAGCAGGCCCCCTCCAGATAGCCCGGTGAGGCCGATGTAGCCTGGCCTCACCCGACGCGCACCCCCCCGAGATGGCGGAGCCTGGCGGAGACTGGGAAGGACGGCGGAACTTAGACGACGGGCAATCGACGCGGCTCGGCAGCGAGCACCTGCGCCTCGGCTGCATCGAGCGCGGTCACGAGCGCCGGATCGAAGATATCGGCGAGCGCGTCTCGCGTGATCCGGTAGAGCGTCGGACCGTCGACATGCGCGCACGAGTACTCCGGGTACTCGTCGGCGATGACGATCATGTCCTCCTCGTAGGACAGCGGGAACAGCCGGCAGATCGCGGGCTTGATGCCGCGAAAGTCCCAGCCGCGCTCGAGCGAGGCGCGGTGGATCGAGCAGCCACGCAGATCGTGCGCGAGGAAGAGGCAGCCGCCCTCGTGAACCGCGGTGCGCACGACCTTCCCGGACGGATAGTCCGCATCTTCCTCGACCTCGTCCTCGAACCACGGCACGTCCTTGACCTCGGGGCGCAGCAGCGCGCGAATGTCATCGGCCTTCGCGAGGATCGCCTCGCGCTCGAGGAGATCGACATCGCAGCCGTACTGGCAGCACGCGTCGAGCTTGACGAGGTGCGGCGCCTTGTCGACCACCGTGCAGGTGTGCGTCATGCAATCGGCGACGAGCCGGCGCGTGAACACGGAAGCCCAGACGTGACGGAACCGGTGGTGATCGAGCGAGACGACGTGCTCGTGCATGAGGTCGCGCAATCTATCACCCGGCCATGACGTCGCCGAGGACAGCGGCCAGGTCGATGCGCGATCCGTCGCCGCCGGTGGCGCGGTCGACCGCGAGGACGAGCGCCGAGAGCGTGGTCTGGTCGAGCACGCAGTCGGCGTCGGGCTCGGTCTGGGTGAAGTTGCGGTGGCAGCTCTGGATCACCGGCAGCGAGCGCGCGTCGCGCAGCCGGATCGGGACGCCGTGCGACCGGCAGACGACCGGCCGGACCTCGTAGATCCGGCAGCGCCCGGCGGCGTCGAGCGCCGCGCAGCGATCGGGTGGGCCGACATCCGCGAGCGCCGCGCGACGCTCGGCCGGCCAGCGCGCGACCGCGCTGCGGATCGCGGCGGCCTCGACCTCGGTGATCGTGAGGCGAACGTGGCAGCAGTCCGAGCAGCCGGTCTGGCACCGCATGTCGTCGCCGTGGCGAGCCTCGACACGATCGAAGAACGCATCGATCTTCGCGGTCAATTCGACGAGCCGGCTCACCGGACACGGATAGCACGCAGGGCTAGACTCGGCGTGCATGGATCTGAACGACATCGTCGTGTTCACGAAGGTGGTCGAGACCAGGAGCTTCACCGGTGCGGCCGAGCAGCTCGGGCTGCCAAAGTCGACGGTGAGCCGCAAGCTCGCGCAACTCGAGGAGCGCCTCGGCGTCCGGCTCGTCCAGCGCACGACACGCAAGCTCGCGCTCACCGAGGTCGGCGAGGCCTACTACGCGCGCTGCGCACGGATCGTGGCGGACATCGCGATGGCCGAGCAGCTCGTCACCGACATGCAAGCGACGCCGCGCGGCCGGCTCCGCGTCACCGCGCCGATCGATCTATCGACGCGCTACCTCGGCTCGATCGTCTCGGAGTTTCTCGCGACGCACGCCGACATCTTCGTCGAGCTCGAGGCGTCCGATCGGCTCGTCGACCTGATCGAGGAGGGCTTCGATCTCGCGGTGCGGATCGGGCCGCTCACCGAGTCGACGCTGATCGCCCGCCGGCTCTGTACGATCGGCGCGGTCCTGTGCGCGACACCGGAGTACCTCGCGCGCCGCGGTACCCCGGTCACCGTCGAGGATCTCGACGAGCACGATCGCATGCTGTTCACGCCGAGCCCGCGCACTCAGAGCTGGCCGCTCCACAACGGCGAGGCGGTCTACGAGTTCGGGCGGCCCGCACGGTTCGCGAGCAACAACGTCGGCGCGGTTCACAGCGCGACTTTCGCCGGCGCGGGCATCTCGCTGCTCGCCGAGTTCATGGTCGCGTGCGACATCGCGAGCGGCAAGCTCGTGCGGATCTTGCCCGAGTGGAAGGGGCGCGACATCGAGGTGTTCGCCGTGTATCCGGCGCGCCAGAACCTGCCGCCGCGGCTGTCGCTGTTCATCGAGCACCTGCAGCGCGCGCTCGAGACCCCGCCGTGGACGAAGCGGCCGACCGATCTGTGAGACGCGCTCGATGACCGCCGCGCCGAACTACGGCATCGTCCCGCCATGTCGGACACCTTCGCTCACGCCACGAACCTGGCGAACATCTACCTGCTGCCGCTCGGCCTCCGGATCGTGATCGCGATCCTGGTGTTCTTCGTCGGTCGCGCGCTCGCCCGCGCGCTCGTCCGCGCCTTCGATCGGACGATGGAGTCGAGCAGGCTCGACGTCTCGCTGCGCCGCTTCCTGCACGACCTGGTCTACGCGTTGATGCTGATCGCGGTCGTGATCGCCGCGCTCGACGCGGTGGGCATCGAGACCACCGCGGTGATCGCCGTGCTCGGTGCAGCGGGTCTCGCGATCGGCCTCGCGCTGCAGGGCTCGCTCTCGAACTTTGCCGCGGGCGTCATGCTGATCACGCTGCGGCCGTACAAGGTCACGGACCTCGTCGTGCTCGGCAAGTACGTCGGCCGCGTCGAGGCCATCAAGGTCTTCCACACGATCCTGATCACCGCCGACCACCGCGAGATCACGATCCCGAACGGCCAGATCATCTCCGGCGCCGTCGAGAACCTCACCGTCCTCGGCCGCCGCCGCGTCGACCTGATCGTCACCGTCAACGAGGCGCCCGATGTCGCGCGCATCAAGCAGCTGCTCGAGATTGCCGTGCTCGCCGACGAGCGCGTCTTTGCAGCGCCGCCGCCGTCGGTCGAGGTCTCGCGGGTCACCGAGACCTCGGTCAGGCTGTTCCTGCGGCCGTGGACCGCGGTCGAGCATTACGAGGACGTCGCCGCCTCGACGATGGAGCGGCTGCGCGACACGATGGCGAGCGCGGGCCTCAAGTTCAGCGTGGCGCTCCAGATCACATGACCCAGATCCGCCGCGCCGCGACCATCGCCATCCGGGTCGCCATCGGCGGCCTCGTCGCCGCCGCCTTCACCGCCTTCCTCCCGATCTGGCCGTGCTCGCTGTTCGAGCACTTCCGCGTCCAGTACCTGTTCGCCGCGATTGTTCTCGCCGCCGTCGCTCATCCGCTCGCACCGCGTGGCTGGTTCGATGCCGCGCTGATCACGGCAGTGATCCAGCTCTGCATGCTCGCGCCCGATCTCCAGCGCGCCCGCCGCCCACTCCCTGCCGGTGGCGTGCCTGTTCGCTTGTTGCTCGCGAATGTCCTCACCGCGAACGAGCGCTATGCCGACGTCCGCGATCTGATCACGACCACGCGTCCCGATCTCGTGGGCCTCGTCGAGGTCGACGACATCTGGCTCGCCGAGCTCGAGCCCGCGCTCGCCGGCTACCAGCGGCTCGCCAGCCCGCGCTCGGACAACCTCGGCATCGCCCTCTACGCCCGCGGATCGCTCGACGGCGCCATCGAAGCGCTCGGCACCGAGTGGCCCTCCGTCGTCGCGACCGTCACGCTCGCCAACGCCCGTCTCTCGATCGTCCTCACCCATCCGATTCCGCCGATCAGCGCCGCCCACGAGCGCGCGCAGATCCGCCAGCTCGACGCCATCGCCGCGCGCGCGCTCACGCTCCCGCCACCGGTCGCGATCGCCGGCGACCTCAACGCGACGCCGTGGTCCCGCATGTTTCTCCGCCTCGTCGCCCGCTCCGGCCTCTGCGACTCGCGCGCCGGCTTCGGCCTGCAGACCACCTTCCCGACGAACCTCGCCCTCCTCGGCATCCCGATCGATCACGTCCTCCTCTCGTGCGACGTCGGCGTTCGCGATCGCCGCATCGGCCCCGCGATCGGCTCCGACCACTTCCCGGTGATCCTCGACCTCGTCCTCCCTATCCGGTGAGGAGGCGTTCGCGCTCGCGGACGAGGGCCGCGCGGCGGGTGGCGAGGTCCTGGTAGCGGGCGTGCATCGGGTTGAAGACGGCGCGGACGCGTTCGAGGCGCTGGAGCATGCTGGTGCGCGCGGCGGTGATGCGGTCGGCGGCGGGGCCGGAGCCGAACAGGGCGCGGACCCAGGGGTCGGCGAAGGGCGGCTCGTCGAGCGACGCCGGCTTGGCGAGCGGGTCGTCGAGAGTGGACATCGCGAGCTCGCCGAGGCTGCGCGCGAAGACCGTGATCTGCGCCTGCGCTTCACCGGCGATGCCGCGCGCCTTGGCGGCGTCATCGCGCGTGAGGCCTCCGGTGAGCGCGGCGTCGCAGGCGACGACGATCCGGGCGAGGGTGGCGAGGGCCGCGTTGCCGGCGGCGACGGCGTCCTCGAGCGGCACGAGCTCGATGTCGATCGACTCGAGCTGGATCGCGAGCTCCTGAAGGGTCGCGCCGGTGGGCGTGCCCTGTTCGATCAGCGTGGCCTCGCGCGCGGCGGTGGCGGCGCGGAGCTCGCGCTCGAGC